>NZ_JBKJWH010000161.1:0-12426 GCF_046716805.1 Mycetocola sp.
TCGTCGCCGACAAACTCAACGACCGGCCCCGAAAACGCCTCGACGCCGCAACCCCACGAGAAGCCCTCCAGCAGCTACTCTCGGAACCACCACAAGACTGTGTTGCATCGACCACTTGAATCCACCCGCGGCGCAACGGGTGCTTTCGTCCGCACGACGTGAAGTCGCTGTCGAGCAGAGCTCCCGCTGCCGCATCGGAGCTCGCGGGCGACTATGCGGAGGCCGCTGAATGCGCCGGCAGCAGGCATCCGCTATTCGACGACCAGGGACTCGACGCCCGGCAGCTCGTCGAAACGGGCGCTCCGATCAGTGGTGAGGATGAGGCGCTTTGTCGATCACCGGCGGCGGCCGTATAGAAACCGGCCGCGCCTTCTCAGTGGAAGTAGGGTTTTCGTTTCATCCAGTCCGGTGGGATGGTGACCGGTTTGCCGTCGACCATTTCGATCCGCCATTCGCCGGCGTGCATCAGCCGGTGGTGGTACCAGCAGAGGATCACACCGTTGCCGACCACGGTTTGGCCGCCTTCGGACCAGGGGATCACATGGTGCACTTCGGCGGCGCTGGCGGGGATGTCGCATTCTGTGCAGGTCGGTCCGTCGCGGGCGATGATCGCCAGTTTCTGGCCGCGGGTGAACGCGCGTTGTTTGCTGTCCAGGGCAAGGATTTGGCCGTCCGGGCCGAGGAACACCGGTTGGATGCCGCCGTCGCAGAGGATCTGCTCGATCGCGGAGTACGGCACCGGGTCGGCCACCCCGACCGCCAGCCCGGTGCCCTGCCGGTTCGCGATCACCTCCGCCGGGACGGTGACCAGCACCGTCGGCGCCGCCCCACTGATCGTCGGTGCGTTCCCGGAGCGGGCCAGCGAGTCGATCATCGACGCGAGAATGTCGGCGCGTTGCTGGCCCGGGGTTCGGGAATCCCTCGGCCGGCCCGGTTCCCTCCCGGCGGCCTCGTCGTAGTCCTGCTGCTCCTGCTCACTCAAACACTGCGGTGCGGTGCGGGGGGTGAGCATCGCGTCGAACAGGCTGCGGAGCTTCAGCGCCACGTCGATGGTCAGTTTGCCGCCGAACGGCACCACGCCGCCCTGGGTTTCCCGGGCCACCCAGAAGTCCCGGCGGGAGAACGCCGCCTCGGCACGGGGTTCGATGCCGTTCGGGTCGAGGGCGTCCCGCCACAACCGGGCCTGCCCGGCGATCAGATCCGCCGGCACCGCCAACCCGCCCGGCACTGTTTCCCCGGTGGCCTGGCCGACCAGCGCCGTCTCCGCCACGGCCAGGTCGCTCAGTTCCGCCCGCGGCGCGGCGGCGGCCAGTTCCCGGGTGATCGCCTCGGCGGTGTCGATCCCGATCAGCCCGGCCGCCAACGCCTCACCCACGCCCGGGAACAACGCCGGCAACGGCAGGCCGGCGTCCGTGGTCCGTTGCGCGGTCAGCGCGCCGACCCGGACGAACCGGGACGCGGTGCGCGCCGACATCCCGGTGACCTGCTCGAGCAGTTGCGACGGCCGGGCGAAACCGTGCCGGGCGGCGAGGCCGGTCTCACCGCGGGCCTTGTCGGAACGGATCGCCACCTCGTTGCTGGCGGCCAGGACCACCGCTTCTGCCCGCCGGATAACCCCGGCGACCTCCGACGTCAGCATCAGGAGTTCGTCACCGGTCAGCGCTCCCAACCCGGTCAGATCGGCATCCAGAACCGACACATCCACGCCGCCCGTACACGGCACCGACTCGGGCCGGGTGCCCTCCGGATTTTCGTCGCTGCTTGGGGTGTTCATACGACCAGTGAACACCCCACCACCGACATTAGCCCGACATCAGACGGCCGAGAAAGAGCCGGTGGGGATAATTTTCTGAACAGTTTGCTCTGTGGAGGGATAACGCCTCCTCCTGCCGCTGGAGCAGGTCCAAGCCCAGCGCCTCGCCGGTGTCCTTCCGACAGGAAGAGCGCGCACCACTGCCGCGGGTCGTCCTGACTCAGCCCCGAGAATCGCCGCCAACAGGGTCGTGTTACTCGGCCCTGAAGTAGTGTCGCTCCCCGTCGCCGTAGCCTGCGCTTGAGAATTGGATCACCCATTGACCGCCGGCCGGATCGTGCGCAGGGATTGCGATCACCACGGACCCGACGGCACTGGCGCCGGGGGCGAGATCGGTGATGGAGTTCCAGTCGGCGTCCGGAGGTGTCGCCGAGGAATCCCACATGCCGTGCACGTTGCCGCTGGAGTCCAGGTACTCCAGCCTCACCTGAACGGCCGGGGATGTGTAGGGGTCCCCCAGCGAGGAAACCTCGATCTCAGCCAGCGCCCACTGTGTGCCGGGCTGTGGCGGTTCGTTGTCCTCGAATCCCGTGACCACATCGTCCGCATTGAGAACGGATTGCTTCACCGTTGCCTCGTAGGCAGGCACGTTCTCCTTCGGGTCGAGAAGCGTGACCTTTGTACCCAGCGGCAGGGGGTCGGCAGCGAGCTCGGGCTCGACAATCTTGGGTGTGATGTACGTCGCTTCGGGCTTGGGCAGATTCAGGGCCCAATCCGCGCCGGCGCCCAAACCCGAGAGTAAGACGACAGCGTAGACGAAGGGCATCACGTTGGCGAGCACCACCGAGGCACCGGAGAGGGCGACGCCCCACACAGCGATCCGTCGTGGTCGGTCCACGAGGACCAGGCCGACGACGCCGACGATGGCGCCCGGAACGGCAAACAGGTAAGCCAGATAGCCGACGAACGGGACAAGTGCGGCGACGACCGCCGCGATACCGAGGATCAGGGCAGCGAGCCCAGGTCCGTTGCCCCGCTTGGACGGGGTTGGTTCGACCGTCGTGAGGCCATTCGGCACCTGCGGCTGCTGCGGATAGCTCGGCTGCGCCGATGCTCGCGGAGGACCGTAGGGGCTGTGCGGCGGGCCGGTCATACCGTGAGTCTGCCCATGGCAGCGCAAAAAGTACAGGAAAACTGCGCTCGTCAGCGCTCTCAGAGGTTCGCGCCACCCCGATACCGCGCGGCTGGGTGGCTCTCCGGCAGCCGCGGCTGCCCGAAGATCCGGTCCCGCAGCGTCTCGCCGTCGACGTAGGCGTCTCGCATCCGTCCGCGTTCGCGAAGCACGGGTGTAACGAGCTCACCGAAATCGATGGCCGTTTCGAAGGAGTGGTACTGGCGCAGGTTGATGCCGTCGATGCCGTACTCATCGAGCCAGCGTTCGATGTCGTCGGCCACCTTCTCGGGGGTTCCGGCGCTGAAGAACTGGTTCTTGTCCCACGCCTCGTCCACCGCCTGTACGTACTGCCCGACCGTGATGGCGAGCGGAAGCCCGCCGGCGTCGATGAGGTCCTGCCGTCCTTCACGCTCGAGAGCCTCCCGAACGGTGATGTCTCCCGGATGGTCCAGCGGACGAAACGGCACACTCTGGTGGATGAACTTGCCCTCGGGGCTCTCAAACGACCGGTACCGCTCGAGCTTCGCGGCCACCTCCGCGTCGGTCCGGCCGACGATGACCGTGGCCATGACGATGAAGCGCAGGTCGTCGGTGCTGCGCCCGCGCTCGACGGCGGCATCCCGGATCGTCTCGATGTTCTTGCCGAGCGAGCCTCGCGGGCGGTCGGCTGTGAACAGAACCTCGGCGTGTTTCGCCGCGAAGGCGATTCCGGATGCCGACGCGCTCGCCTGGAAAAGCAGCGGAGTCCGCTGAGGTGACGGCTCCGAGAGGTGCGGCCCGGCCACTGTGAAGTGGGTGCCGACGTGGTCTATGGGACGCACTTTGCTGGCATCCGAGAAGACGCCCCGTTCGCGGTCGACGACCACCGCATCGTCATCCCAGGACCCTTCCCACAGTTTGTAGACGACGTCCATGTATTCGTCGGCGATCTCGTAGCGGGTGTCGTGCGGGATCTGATCGTCGAGCCCGAAGTTGCGGGCGGCGTTCGGCAGGTACGACGTGACGATGTTCCAGCCGACGCGCCCGTCGGTGAGGTGGTCGAGGGTGCTCATCCGCCGGGCGAACGCGAACGGCGGCTCGTAGCTCGTTGAGAACGTGACACCGAAGCCGATGTGTTTCGTCACCGCGGCCATCGCCGGAATGACGAGCAGCGGATCGTTGTTCGGAATCTGCAGCCCCTCGGTGACGGCGGGCTCGAGGCTGTCGCGATATACGTCGTACGCGCCGATGACGTCGGCGAGAAAGATCGAATCGAAGCCGGCATCCTCGGCGACCCGGGCAAGTTCGAGCCAGTAACCGATCGACTTGTAGTGCTCGCGCTGGTTGCCCTCCTGCCGCCACAGCCCGTGGGTGATGTGGCCGGGTGTGTTCATCTCGAATAGGTTGACGATGAGGCGTTTGGGCGGTGTCATGCGATCTTCTCTGGTGCTCGAGTGCGGTCGGACCAGTCTCCCCGCGCTGAGTGTGGCGCGCTAATGCGCCGGTAACACGGCGACACGTGCTTCCCCCCGCCCCGCGCCCGCTGGTCGAGCAGCGCGCGAAGCGAGCGTATCGAGACCCGCCTACCCAGCTTCGTAGAAGTGCACCTGGCTGCCGCTGAACGCGCTCCCGTACCGAAGCAACCAGTACCCGCCAGCAAAAATCAGGTCGTCGAGAACGGATGCCGACACGGTCGCCGCGAAGAGGCTCGCGCCGTCTGCATCCACCAGCTCGACAATCGCACCCAGACCTGGCTCGAGGTCGACGACCGAATCGAGAAGCGACTGCGTCACCGTCACCTCGTCGGCGGGCGCACTGGCGCTCGAATCCGGCGCGAGGATCAGCGACCGAGCGCAGTGAGTCCGCCACTGACGATCGCCGCATAATGCTCCGCCAAGCGGGCCCGCGGAATGTCGGGATTGCGCTGCCACAATCGGACGAGTTGCTCGCCGATCCCCGAGATGGCGTAGGCGGAGGCGAGCAGCAATTCCTCATCGGCGTCCGTCATGGCCCGCAACCTGTCGGCGATCGACAGGATGGTCCCCTCACGGAGCCTTCCGACCTCGAGGGCGAGCCCGCCCGACAGCGTGGTGTCGTTCGAATAGACGAGAGCCCAGAGCCCCGGGTTGGCCTCGACGGTACGGAAGTAGGTGTCGCCCCGAAGCTTCCAGAGCTCGTATGGGGTGACGTCAGGGCTGAGTTCGACCCCCGCCGCTTCGAGGTGCTCGTGCAACTGGGCGCGAGCCCGCCGAATGCACTCGATGAGTAGTCCCTCCTTCGACCCGAAGTACTGGTAAATCACCGGACGGGTCAAACCTGCGGCGCGGGCGATATCTTCGACGCTGGTGTTCGAATAGCCGGTCGTCGAGAACAGTTTTTCGGCGACATCGACGACGTGACTCCGGCGATTTGTGCGTCGGCGCGGGGGCGTGACAGTGGTGTCTTTCGCTGCGTCATCCGCGAGAACTGCTGCGCCCGAATTGTGATCGATCAGCCGCCACGGGGCTTCCCGGTCTGCTCGTTCCAGAACCGTCCAATGGGCATTGCTGAGAGGCTTCAGCCCGGCGGCGTCCGCATCACCGATCAGGTTACGAACGGCGTAGAGGATCGCCAGTCCGTGCGCGGTGATGACAAGCGTCTCACCCGGAGCGGTGCTGCCGAGTGCATCGGCCAGACCGTCCAGAACGCGGGCAACCACAGTGTCGGGATGCTCCCCGCCGGAGGGCACCGAATCGCTTGCGCGAGAGCCGCGAAGGACTTCGAGCGCATGTGGCCATTGTTCGAGCAGCGCGTCATACGACATGTCCTCCCACTCGCCCAGTCCCCGCTCGCGGAATCGTTCATCGGTGCTCACCGACCCGCCGACCAGAGTGGCGAGTTGTTCGGCGGTCTGGCGGGCACGAGTCAGATCAGAGCTGAAAACGCGCAGGGGCGAGAAATCGGCGAGCCGAACTGCCGCGGCCTGAGCCTGCTCGGTACCCAGCGGGCTCAGGCGAACGTCAATCGTTCCCTGGATGCGACGGCTGCGATTGTATTCCGATTCACCGTGCCTCCAGAACACAAGTCGGGTGGGGTTCATCGGCTGACCGCCATCTCAGCAGGTGCGGTCCGTTGCCCCGAGCTGTCGAACCGGTGAAGCCGGTCCGCGTCGACGACGACCCGAACGCGCTCGCCCAGGCGGTCCCAGTGCTGGCCGTTCTGCTGCACCAGCTGGAAGTCCTCGCCTGAAGCATCCACGCGGCGGCACCGTACGCTCTGGCTGTCGCCGTAGAACTCCCTCCCGATTACCTCACCTTCCACCACCAGAGCGTCAGTGGGCGCGATGTCGTCGATCGCGAGGTGGCGGTATGCGTTCGATCGCCAGCCGACGCTCGCACCGCCGGGTGCGTCGTGGAAGTTCATCGGTGGGTTACCGACGAACGACGCGACAAACCGGTCGGCGGGAGCGTTGTACACCTCATCGGGGCTGCCGGATTGAAGCACGATTCCGTCCTGCATGACCACGAGATGGGTTGCCATTGACAGCGCCTCATACTGGTCGTGCGTGACCATCACCATGGTCGCGCCGAGCTCGCGGTGCAGGTCACTGATGAGGATCCTGGCCTCGGCGCGCAACTGCGCATCGAGGGCCGACAGCGGCTCATCGAGTAACAGGACCGATGGTCGGCGAACGATCGCACGGGCCAGCGCCACACGCTGCTGCTGCCCGCCGCTGAGCTGTTGCGGCTTGCGGCCGAGCATCGGTCCGAGACCGAGGAGATCCGCGACCTGCGTGGTGCGGTGCGTGATTTCTGCTGAGTTAAGCCTCTCTATCCGGCCGTGTTTTGAGGCCATTCGCAGGCCGAAACCTATGTTGCGCGCCACCGTCATGTGCGGGTACAGCGCGTAGTCCTGGAAGACCATGGCCAGATCGCGGTTCGGGTTGGAGGTGACATCCTCATCGCCGATGAGGAGCGACCCTCCGCTTGCCGGTTCCAGACCGGCGAGCACCCGCAGGAGTGTTGACTTGCCGCACCCTGAGGGTCCGACGATCACCGTGAGTGAGCCGTGCGGGATTGTGACGTCGACTCCCCGCAGGGCGGTGGTGCGACCGAACGACTTGGTCAGACCGGTGACGGTGATGTCGCGGGAATCGGAGGAGGTGAACTCGTCTATAAGCGTCATGCTTCGTTCGCTTTCATGAAGGCGTCGGTGATCTGGCGAGAGGCGACCGCATAGACCAGCAGGATGGGGATGGTGGATAGAGCTGACGCGGCGAGGAGGCCGCCAAAGTTGTTGCCCTCGGCTGTCATGAACTGCTGCAGCCCGATCTGCACGACCGTGTTTGTCGGGTCGCTCGCGACCAGCAGCGGCCACAGGTACTCGTTCCAGCCACTGATGAAGCCGAGGATGAAGACGGCGCCCAGCGCAGGTCGCAGTTGCGGCAGGACGACGTGGATGAAGGTATCCCACGACCTCGCACCATCCAGCCGTGCGGCGTCGAGTTGGGATCCCGGCAGCGTTTTGATGTGCCGGTGCAACAAAAGCAGAGCGAGGGCGCTCCCCGCGATCTGCGGCAGGATGAGGCCCTGCGGCGTATTCAGCCACTCGAGCTCCGCGGTGATGAGGAACTGCGGGATGATCAGTGTCTGCGCCGGGATCGCCAGGGTCGCCGCGAACAGCACGTACACGATACTTCGCCACTTCGGCGCGAAGTAGACGAGCGCGTACGCGGCGAGTACGGCCACCACGAGCTGGCCGATGGCGATGCCCATCGCCATCACGAACGTGTTGAACAACTGTGCGCCGAGAGGGAAGCGCGTCAGGGCGTAGGCGTAGTTTTCGAGCGTCGGATTTTCTGCCAACAGAGTCGGGCTGTAGATTTCTCCGGGCGGTTTGAGGCTCGTGACCACCGCCCAGAACAACGGGAACAGTTGGGCGGCGGCGACGACGATCAGCACGGTGTGCCATCCGAACGTTCCAAGACCGCGGCGGGCGCCGCGTGGTGTGATGACGGTCATACCGACCTCCTGGCGTGGATGCGGCGACCCGCTTGCACGAGCACCGCGACGGCAACGACCGCGAGCAGGAGCACGACGGATGCTGCGGAGGCTTCGCCCATCTCGAAGAACGTGAATCCCATTCGGTAGATCGTGTAGTAGATGTTGTCCGAGCTGGCGCTCGGCCCGCCCTGGGTGAGGATCGAGATGTTGTTGAATGCCCATTGTCCGGCGGTGATCAACGACAGGCATCCGAGCAGCACGACGGTTCCCTTCAACTGAGGAACGATGACGTGGATTGTGGTGTCGAGCGCGGTCGCGTTGTCGAGCCGGGCGGCATCCAGCAGGTTGCGGCGAAGCCCCGCGAGCGCGGCGCTGTAAAGCAAGAAGTTCATGGCTATGACCTTCGCTGAGGTGATCACGACGATGCTGGCGAGCGAGGTGGCGGGGTCGCCCAGCCAGTTCGATCCTGCGATGCCGAACGAGGCGAGGACCTCGTTGACGAGGCCGTTGAGGGGGGTCAGGATGAACTGCCAGGAGACTCCGAGCGCGACCGGCGCCACCATCATCGGCAAGAAAATCACCGCCCGGTAGAGATGAGTAAATCGGGATGCCCGCTGCCAGAGCATGACCGCGAGCAGGAGCGGCACGATGGTCGCGAAAGGGAGCAGCAGAAGCGCGTAGAGCACCGTCTGGCCCGAAGCGACCCAGAACGTGTCGTCGGTGAACAAGCGAGCGTAATTCTCAAGGCCGACGAACTCGCTGCTTCCTGTCAGCTGCCAGTCCGCGAAGCTCAGTACGACGCTCAGGAGCAACGGCGCGTAGATCCAGACCATGAGCAAGATGACGCCCGGCGCGACGTACAGGGCGGGGCGAACGCGGGCGAGCCCGCCGGGCGTCGTGAGACGCCCGGCGGACCCGCGGTGGGTCGAGGTCACGGGAGTTCGGCCCGGATTTTCTCCGCGACGTCATCAAGGCTGGAGTCGACATCCGCGCCCTGCACGAGGATCGGATCGACTGCCTCGTCATGGTAGGTGACGGTGGCCTGGTTCGAGCGCTCGCCGGGGAAGAACTGGTACGGCGCGACATCCTTCAGCTGCTCGAGGGCGGGTACCAGCATCTGGTTCTCCGCGAAGTAGCCGCCGAGCCACTCAGGGTCGTCGACCATGTCGGCCCGCAACGGCAGGTAGCCGATCTTCTCGGTGATGATCATGTACGCCTCCGGGCTGGTCATGAACTCGATGAATTCCCATGCCGCCTGCTGCTCGGCGGTCTCCGTCGAGAGCATCATCAGGGCAGCACCCGAGTGGGTGGGCTTTGGCGCCATCCCGTCGATGAGCTCGGGGAAACCGGCGGTGCGCACCTCCCAGCCGGCGCTCTCCGACGCCTTCACCAGGCTGGAGGAGTATGCGGTGGTGTTGATGAACATCCCGAGGTCGCCCTGCGTGAACGCGGCCATCGCATCCTCGGCCTTGACAGCGGGCATCAGACCGTCGGTGACGAGGTCCTGCAACAGAGTGAAGCCTTCCTTCGCCTCGTCACTATCGATGCCGATGTCTTCGCCGTCGTCGACGGTCAGCGAACCGCCGACGGAGTTCAGCACCGACTGGGCAACGAAGTCAGCCTTGGACTCCGAAACGAGACCGAAGTGCACGCCGTGGTGACCGGCGTCGACGAGCACCTCTGCGGCCTCGCGGATCTCGGCGAGGGTCTCCGGCGGGTTTTCGGCGTCGAGGCCGAGCTCTTCGAACAGCGTGGCGTTGTAGAACAGGGTCGGCGTGGAGACGGTGTAGGGGACACCGTGGTTGCTTCCCTCCCAGTCGCCGGTGTTGAGGATGCCCTGCGGCAGGCCCTCGGTCGCCTCAGCCCATTCCTCTCCGGCGGCTTCTTCGATGGACTGCATTGGCAGAGTGGTGAGCGCCTCCCGCACCTTGGAATAGCCCATCTGGACGACATCCGGGCCGTTGCCCGCGGCGACGTCGGTGCGGGTGCGGGTGAGGATCTCCGCGTTGGGGATGGCGCGGCCTTCCACGGTGATATGGGGGTTCTTCTCCATGAACAGGTCGATCAGTTCCTGGGTGCCTTCACCGGCGGCACCCTCGGTGCCGAGGTTGTATGACGCGAACGTGATGGACACCGGCTCGTCGGAGGACGAGCCGGCGGCGGCTGGAGTGCCTGATGAGCAGGCGCTCAGGCTGAGCCCCGCGGTGAGCGCGAGGGCGACGGTCGCGGTGCGACGTAGTGACATGGGATTCCTTCGTGTTGGTGGTGGGGGAGCGGAAGCGGAATGGCCGGTGGTTTAGCCGATGACGACTGATTGACCGGGAACGGCAATGGACACGTCACCGTCGTACACAGCGGCGGCACGATCCCGGTGCTGGGCGCGGGAGGCGGCATCCGCCGTCAGAAAATGGGTGAGCATGAGACGCTTGGCGCGGCCGGAGACGGCGGCGCGACCGGCATCCTCGGCACACAGGTGCCCGTGCGATGACGTGTCCGGCTCGTCATACGTGCACTCGGCAAGGAGCAGATCCGCCCCGGCGGCGAGTGTCGCCAGTGCGTCGGTGACGCCAGTGTCGCCGGTGTAGGCGAGCACCGCGTTGTCCGTGCTGATTCGCACGCCGCTGTTCGGCACCACATGTGCCAGGCCGACGGTCTGCAGGTCGAGGGACCCGACCGTGAACCGATCGCCCGCGGAATATTCGATGAGTTCGACCGCGATCTCGAACGCGCGGTCCAGGACGCTGTGTGAGCGAACGGGAAAGGTCGCCGCGTGCCGGTGCAGCTGTTCGGCACCGCCCTTGGGCACGAACACGGGTATGCGGCGTTCCGGCGCTGCGATGATGTCGCCGGTTGCCGGATCTTTACGGAGCGATGGTGCAAGCACCATCTTCGCGATGGCGAGGACGTCGTAGACGTGATCGATGTGCATGTGCGAGATGAAGATCGCATCGAGGTCGGACGGGCTGATGCGGCGGGAAAGTTCCAGTGCCGCACCGGCACCTGCGTCGAGCAGGATTGTCGTTTCGCTGTGCTCGACCACGTAGCCGGATCCTGCCTGGCCGTGTTTCGGCATCCCCGAAACGCTGCCGAGGGGCGTCATCGTCATCGTCACGATGTGTTGTCCTTTCCGGTTACTTACGATCTGTAAGTAACCGGGGCAACGCTAAGCGCCTCGGATGAATCGACTCCGCGCTCGAGGTGAACCAGAGATGAATGTTGACGGCGGTCGAAGGTGGTCATTCGTGCGCACGGTACCTGAAAGCGTCGAGGTATAGCCTTACCCAAACGTGTGAATACCGAGGAGGCGATGTGACCGCTGCGGCATCCGTTCTGGAAGGCTTAGGCGGTCTGCGCTCCTGGCAGGAGGATTTCTACCGGGATCTGCACCAGCATCCGGAACTGTCTCATCAGGAGCATCGGACTGCCGAAAAAACGGCTGAGGCGCTCACCTCGTCCGGCTTCGAGGTGCATACCGGCATCGGCGGAACCGGGGTGGTCGGCGTGCTGGGCAACGGCGACGGGCCGACCGTGCTGCTGCGCGCCGACATGGACGCGCTCCCGGTGCGCGAGACGACCGGCCTGCCGTACGCGACCACCGTGACGGTCGTCGATGCAACGGGCGCCGAGGTGCCGGTCGCGCACGCCTGCGGCCATGATGCGCACGTCGCCTGCCTGGTTGGCGCGGCCCGGTTGCTGGCGGATGCTGCGGACAGCTGGTCGGGCACGGTGGTCGCGTTGTTCCAGCCGGCCGAAGAGGTCGGCGGCGGGGCGCGGCGCATGCTCGATGATCAGCTGGCCTCGTTGTTTCCGAAGCCGGATGTCGCGTTCGCGCAGCACGTGCTGCCCGGCCCGGCGGGGACGGTCGCAACGCGCACCGGGCCAGTGTTGTCGGCGGCCGACAGCATGCGGATCACCGTGTTCGGGCGCGGTGGGCACGGGTCGACGCCGCAGGCGACGGTCGATCCGGTGGTGCTCGCCGCGATGATCGTGATCCGGTTGCAGACGATTGTGTCGCGGGAGGTTCCGCCGGGGCAGACCGCGGTGCTCACGGTGGGGAGCCTGCAGGCGGGGACGAAGAGCAACATCATTCCAGATCAGGCGGTGCTGCAGCTCAACATCCGCACCTATAGCGAGGCGACCCGCGCGACGATCCTCGAGGCGATCCGCCGGATCGTGAACGCGGAGTGTGCGGCGTCGGGTTCGCCGAGGGAAGCGGAGTTCGAGCTGTTCGACCCGTTCCCGCTGACCGACAACGATGCTGCGACCACGGAACGGGTGGCATCCGCGTTCACTGACTTCTTCGGGGACCGCGCCGGGGCGCTGGGCCAGCAGAGTGCGAGTGAGGACTTCAGCGACATCCCGAGGGCGCTCGGCACTCCCTATACCTATTGGAGTGTCGGCTGCACCGACCCGGAGGTGTTTCGTGCAGCGGATGCCGCCGGCGGGGTCGCGCAGGACATCCCGGGCAACCACTCACCGGAATTCGCCCCGGTGCTGCAGCCGACGCTCGACACCGGAACTCAAGCGCTGGTGGTGGC
>NZ_JBKJWH010000162.1:0-24674 GCF_046716805.1 Mycetocola sp.
GCTGGGCGCTCTGCGGATAGCCCTGCGCTTGCTGGGCGCTCTGCGGGTACCCCTGCAGGTGCGGTTGTCCCTGCTGGGCGCCCTGCGGATACGGCTGGCCGTGCGGTGTCGGTGTGGTCATGAGCGCATTCTTCCGGTTCGTTGTCGTTCGGGCGAAGTTGGGGGTTTTCAGCGGGCGCTTGTGGGCGGCCGCGGGTCGACAGCGACGGCGATCGCCGCCTCGAGGTCTCGGAGGGCGTCGGAGAGGGCGACGACGTCGCGTTCTGAGGAGGGAAGGTTCTCGAGAAGGATGCCGCGCACCTCACGGGGGTCCCTGCCGAGCGCCGACGCGACGGCATCGGACACCTCCGAAACGCTCGCATGACGTGACAGGCCGAGCGCGTTGCCGAGCCGTCCGACCGCGCCGATGCGGAGTGCGTCGACCGCGCGGGTGCGCGCCGCACTGCGCTGGTAGAGCCGCGCACGGCCCTCCATGGTTTCGCCGGCCGGCACGGTGACGGGAAGATCCTCGGCGACGAGCGGGCCGAGCCGCCTGCCCCGCCAGAACATGGCCACGAGCACGGTGATCCCCAACAGCGACGTCACCGGGACGAGCCAGGTCGGCGTCAACTCCGCGATCGACGGCGGGCCGGATGCCTCGACATCCGCGATCGAGGGAAGGTACCAGACGAGGCGGTCGGTTCCTCCGAGCAGCCCCAGCCCGAGCGCCGCGTTGCCGTGCAGGATGACGAGATCGTTCGAGAGCAGTTCAGACGGCCCCAGAACCCGGATCGTGTCGGCCCCGTCCGGAATGCTGAGAAGCCCGAAGCCGCCGGTGTCTGCCGGGAAACAGCCGGTGGCGTCGCTGTCGTCGGAGACGGCGAAGGTCGGGCCAGGGCTGATGGTCCCCGCCCGCCCGGCTGCGTCCTGGGTGCAGTCCGCGTCGAGTGCGGTGTCGGGGTTCGCGGGCCCGGCGGCCCTCACGCCGGGGGTGAGGGCCTGGAGGTGCCGGAAGCCGGGGGACAGCAACACCACGTCCCCGGCCTCCCCGGCGAGCTCGGTGAGGCGGTTCCCGGTGAGGTAGCCGGACGGATCGTGGATGGCGAGGGTCGTCCCGGGTTGCGCCGAGGCGGCGAGTGCCTCGTCGAAGCCGTCCGGCAGGATCACGTCGACGCCCTGGTCTCGAAGCACCTCGGCGACGGCTTTCGCTCCGGTGGGTGCGGCACTTGCCGGGTCAAGGAGAAGTCCGCTCGATGCGGCGCCGCGGGTGAGGAGCAGCGTCGCAGCGACGACGATGATGCAGACTCCGGCGACACCAGCCCAGAACAGCCCGCGCCTGGCGACCGTTCTGGCTCGCGGCGTCACCACCCGATCGTCGATGGACAGCGGCGGATCGATGCGTGTCGCTGTACTCATGCGGAACTCCCGGCCCCGACCTGCTCATGCGACACAGGCGATTCCTTTTGCAGGCGGTTGTCGAGCCGCCGCAGCCGGTCGAAGTCGTCTGCCCGGCCGTCCTGGCCGAGGTAGCGGACCCGGTCGAAGACATCCGCCGCTGAGGCGAGATCGTCGGAGGCCTGCGGAAACGTTGACGACGCGCGGGCCGCGAAATCGTGAGCCGTCGTTCCAGGGCTGACAAGAACGATCGTGCGTTCAGCAAGAGCGCGGGCAACCGCGCGGAACTGTTCAAGGACCGCGAGGGTCCAGTTCCCCGCTGAGGCGGCTGCGGCGGCAGCCGAACGGAGTTCGGTCGCCGTGCGGCGGTCGTCGTCACCGAACAAGCCCGTCGCCGGCCGGCTGCGGCGGTTCACCCGGGGCAGTCCCCAGATCAACAGGGCAGCGACGAGGCCGGCGACGACCAGGGCGACGATGGCGACGGGGAGCCAGTCCAGCGGCACGGAGGCGCCGGGCTGGAACAGTCTCATCAGCCAGTCGAAGAACGCCTGACTGAGCTGGTCGAACAGGCTCGGCCGTGCCGCCGCATACTCCGGCTTCGACAGTTCCTCGAGAAGCCAGTTCCGCGCCTCGGGTGCGTCGGGTACGACGGGCACATCGAACCGGGAAACACCGGTCAGGACCATGGAGATCCCGTCGGGGCGCTCCTGCCGCCCTCGCGGACCAGATACGGATCGAGCACGGACGCGTCGCCCGACTGCCGTGCCTCAACGAATCGGATGAGTTCCAGGTCGAGGCCCTCTTTGCGCATCCGCAGGTCGATGTAGATGAACGCAACCGTGGCGGACTGCACCACACTGGTGACGGATGCGACGAGCAACGACACGATGATCAGACCGACATAGAGCAGTGCAGGAGCGATCCAGTCCTCGGCGGTCGACGACGTCGGGTCGATGACACTGATCGCAAGCATGTACAGCAGGCTGATCGGAGTGACGACGACCTGGGAGACGGTGCCGACAATGAACGCGATCAGGTACTGGACGCCGAGGGTTCTCCAGAAGTAGCCGTCGGTGAGCTGCCATGAACGGCGAATCGCCGACACGACGCCCGCGCGCTCGAGCACGATCACGCTGGGAACAATGGACAGTTTGATGCCCAGCCAGACGGCAGCCGCGAGAAGGGCGAGCCCGGCCAGGATGGCGAGGACGACGCCAGCCGCGATGAACCCGCCGCCGAGCGCTACCAGCAACCAGACGACCCCGATGATCAGTGCGACGACGACGGCAACGGCGGCGCCGGCGAGAAGCGTCCAGAGCAGAAGATGGCCGAGCCTTGGCCAGGTGGCTTTCCAGGTCGCCCGCAGGGTGAGCTTCTCGCCGAGGGTGGACCTCGCCGCCTCAGTGACGATGACGCCCTGGAGGAAGACCGTCGCCGCCAGACCGACGAGGAACGGCACGAGCGACGAGAGGATTATTGCCAGGATGCCGCCAGAGGCGACCGCGTCCTGGTCTTCAGGCGCAGCGCTGGTGATCCTGCTGATGACGAAGAAGGTGACGACGCCGACGACGAGCAGGCTGACGAGCACGGTGATCGCCTGGACGAGCAGGGCACTGCCGAAGGTGGCCTTCGGATTGCGTTTGAGGGTGAGGAACGGGGCGCCGAGGAGTGTCCCGAACCCCAGCGGCCGAAGCGGAATGAGCCCCGGTTTGGGGGGAGGCGCCCAGGCTGCGAGCGCGAAGGTGCCCGGGTAGCCGGCCGCTGCCTGGCCCGACGGCGGGTACGGGTTCTGGACGTATGGCACCTGCGGGTAGAACGGGGCGGGCGCCGCGTACTGCTGCGAGTACGGGTTCTGGCCGTATGGCAGTTGTCCGTAGGGTTGCTGCGGCATCGGGGCGGGCGGGACAGGGCCGTAAAATGGCTGGTCGCTTGGCCATTCGCGCGGAGCGGGCTGCGCTGGCACCGGTGCCGCCCTGTCGCGGCGCGGTTCTGTAGCCGAGGAGTCGTGTGCTGACCCACCCGGTTCCTGCCAGTTCTCGTCGTTGGTCACTCCAGCGGCCCCCTCAAGCGTTCGACTTTTCGCGCCTCCTTATCGTGTCACACCAGCCCCACCCTCACCATGAGAGCCGAGGCATCCGTTCCCAGCGGTTCTCGGCCAACTGCCACCGGGTTGCGGCTAATCTGGTGCCAGGTACCGCATGGCAGCGCTTTCCGGGCGCTGCCGGCACATGAATCGAGAACGAGGCGTATGAACGCACGGATCCTGGTGGTCGACGACGACACCGCCCTGGCCGAGATGATCGGCATTGTGCTGCGCACCGAGGGGTTCGAGCCGTTCTTCTGCGCTGACGGCTCCGGGGCGCTCGACGCCTTCCACGAGTCCCGCCCCGACCTGGTACTGCTCGACCTCATGCTGCCCGGTATCGACGGCATCGAAGTGTGCAACAGGATCCGCGGCGAATCCGGTGTGCCGATCATCATGCTCACCGCGAAAACCGACACGGCGGATGTCGTCAAAGGGCTCGAATCCGGGGCTGACGATTACATGGTCAAGCCGTTCAACCCGAAGGAACTCGTCGCCCGGATCCGCACCCGGCTGCGCCCCGCGTCCCCGCAATCGCAGGACTCGCTCTCGATCGGCGACCTCGTCCTCGACGTCGCCGGGCACGAGGTCAAGCGCGGCGAGAAGCGGATCAACCTCACCCCGCTCGAATTCGACCTTCTGCTCACCCTCGCATCGAAACCGCAACAGGTCTTCACCCGCGAGATGCTCCTCGAACAGGTCTGGGGCTACCACTACAAAGCCGACACGCGCCTGGTCAACGTGCACGTGCAGCGCCTGCGCGCCAAGGTCGAGGACGACCCGGACAACCCGCGCATCGTGATGACGGTCCGCGGCGTCGGCTATCGCGCCGGCGCCGGCGCCGCAGTCTGAGGACGCGATCGAGGTGGGACAGGGCGTCTCGGGCATTCGGCTCGAAAACTGGAGGACATGGCCCGCTCGAGCGGTGCGCTCCTGGCGACGCTCGCTGCAGTTCCGGACCATCGTCGTCACCCTCGCGCTGTCACTGTTCGCCCTGCTGGTGTCGAGCTTCTACATGGCCATCACCATCGGCAATGATTTGTTCCAGTCGCGGGTGAGCCAGGTCCAGCAGGACTCGGCCCGTGCGATCGAGTCGGCCCAGAACATCCTCGACTCCTCCAGCGACGCGGGCAGATCGAGCACCCAGGAGCTGATGGGCGCGGCGCGGGAGGAGATTGCCCGCACCTCGTCGAGCACGATGATCGCCGGCTACCGCGCGCCAGGCCAGGAGCCGAGCGCCACCGGCCCCCAGGACTTCGAGAACGTCAGGCTGAAGGACGTCGTCAGCGATGAGCTTCGAAGGCTCGTGCAGAACAACCCCGACGAGCAGTGGTGGCAGTCGGTCTCGCTTCCCGCCGCTGACGGAAACCAGGTGCCCGGGATCGTCGTCGGATCCCAGATCACCCTGCCAGAGGGAAGCCGTTGGGAAATCTACATCGGCTTCGACCTCAGCGACACCGAGCAGACTCTGCTGTTCGTGCAGCGCACCCTTCTCATCGGCGGACTCACGCTGTTGCTCCTCGTGGGGGCGGTGGCCTGGGTGATCGTCCGCCTCGTCGCCAACCCTGTCCGGGTCGCGGCAGAGACAAGTGAACGGCTCGCCAGCGGAGACCTGGAGGTGAGGATTCCGGTGAAGGGTGAGGACGAACTCGCGACACTGGCACGATCGTTCAACCGCATGGCCGACAGCCTTCAATCCCAGATCCGGGAACTCGCCGACCTGTCGCAGGTGCAGCAACGGTTCGTCTCCGACGTGTCGCACGAACTCCGGACGCCACTCACCACCATCCGGCTGGCCGGTGACGTGCTCTACGACCAGCGTTCCGAATTCCCCCCGGCGACGGCTCGGACAGCCGAACTGCTGCACACCCAGACCCAGCGCTTCGAAGTGCTCCTCGCCGACCTGCTCGAGATCAGCCGTTACGACGCCGGCTCCGTGCAACTGGAAGTCGAACCGCACAGCCTCGTCCACCTTGCCGAAGACTCGATCGAGGGGATGACGTCGCTCGCGGAGCAGAAGGGCTCGGACGTCCGGCTTGTCGCCCCAGGCGGCTACTCCGACGTCGAGATCGACCCGCGTCGCATCCGCCGGGTCGTCCGCAACCTGCTCGGTAACGCCATCGAGCATGGCGAAGGCAAGCCGATCGTCGTGACCGTCGACAGCAACGAGCAGGCGGTGGCGTTGTCGGTCCGCGACTACGGGCACGGAATGACCGAGGCCGACGCGCAGCGGGTCTTCGACCGGTTCTGGCGAGCGGACCCGTCCCGCAAACGCACCATCGGCGGGACGGGGCTTGGCCTTGCCATCGCCCTGGAGGACGCACAACTGCACGGTGGCAGCCTCGAGGTGTGGTCGCGGGTCGGAGCCGGGAGCTGCTTCCGCCTCACCCTCCCGCGCGAGCTCGGGGAAGAGGTCACGATCTCGCCCCTCCCGCTGCCCCCGGAGGACGCCGACGGCGAGGCCCACCAGGTGGATGCAGAGGACACCGACAGGGCAGCTGAGATGACGGACGCCGCCCAGCCGGTCGGAACGGATGCCGCCCGAGACGGCAAGGGAGTCGGAGTATGAGGGCACGCACCTGGTCGGCGGCACTCGCCGTCGTCGCCTCCCTGGTTCTCGTCGGTTGCTCGGGCATCCCGCAGTCGGGCGCGCCGCGCATCGGGCAACCGGTACCGGGCGCCGAAGATCCCGAGGTCCAGTTCATCGCGGACAGCCCGCAGGCCGGGGCGAGCCAGGAGGCCATCCTGCGCGGCTTCATCGACGCGGCATCAAGCCCCCGCGAGGACTATGCCACGGCGAGGGAGTTCCTTGCGCCGAAGATCCAGTCGACCTGGGAGCCGGACCTCAACGTCATCGTCGACGAAGCCGCGCAGAGAAGCTACGTCTCTGCCGACGAGGCCTCGATGCAGCTCACCGTCGCGCCCATCGCGGAGGTGAACGCCGAGGGCGAGTACACCGAGTTCAGCATGAGGACGCCCCTCACCCAGGGGTACAGCTTCACAAAGGTCAAGGATGAATGGCGGATCAGCGTCGCGCCGGACCGGGTGATCCTCGACTCTCAACGATTCAACGACGTCTTCGGCTCATACGCCCTCGCGTTCTTCGACCCGTCGTGGAGCTATCTCGTGCCCGATCTGCGCTGGTTCCCGTCGAGAACGTCGACCGGAACACGCATCGTGAAGGCGCTGCTCGACGGCCCGAGCCCGCTCCTCACCGGAGCGGTGGCGACGTCATTCCCGGAGGGAACGACCCTGACGAAAGGGGCGGTGCCCATCGTCGGTGACGTCGCTCAGGTCGACCTCAGCAGTGAAGTCTTCGAGGCCGACGAAATGACCGTACAGCGGATGCAGACTCAGATCGCCGGGAGCCTCACCGGTGTGTCGGCCATCAACTCGGTGAGCGTCACGGTGAACAACAACACCGAGGACATACCCGCCCTCACGGTCACGTCGCCGCGGGCGGATCCGAGGGCGCTCGTGCTTTCTCAGGAAGGCTTCGGGTTTCTCTCCAACGGGGACTCGCTCGAGCGTCTGCCTGGGCTGTCCGATAAGGTCGAGGCACTCTCACCGGACGCTGTCGTCGTCAACGCTGCACACAGCCAGGCAGCCGCGCGCACGGCTGACGGGATCTTCGCCATCCGGGCCTCGGCGGCCGAACCGCTGCGGGTCGACGCCCGCCCCGGTCTCGTCGCGCCATCCCTCGACACGTTCGGCTACATCTGGAGCGTGCCGGCGTCCGCACCGGCATCTCTCGTCGTCTCACGGGCGGACGGATCCCAGGCCGCCGTCCAGACCAGCTGGCCGGAGGCATCCTCGATCCTGTCTCTGGCTGTTTCGCGTGATGGTACCCGGGTTGTCGCCCTCGTTCGAGTCGGGGAAGAGCCGCGCCTGCTCGTCGCCGGCATCCAGCGTGACCGGGAGAACCTGCCGGTGACCCTCGGTGACCCGCAGGTGCTCGCCGTCGGAACCGGCTCCGCGGTCACCACCACCTGGGTCGACGACCTCACCGTCGCAACCCTGACCACCGCTGCCGACGGGTCGACCGAGATCGTGAAGCAGGTCATCGGCGGCCAGTCCGAGCTGTTGCAGGGGCCGGCCGGAGCGGTCTCACTCGTCGCGGGCTCGGGTCTCCGTCAGTTGCGCGCCATCGTCAGCGGTGGCAATCTCACGGCGCTGCGCACCTCGGCGTGGCAGGTCGTCGGGTCGGGGATCTCGTTGATCGCCACCCAACTGGGAAGCCCGGACTAGTCCCTCACCGCGGCTTCCCGAGGCATCCGTTTCCGCCACCGTCCCATTCCGGAACCGTCCGCTGTCGCTGGGAGGGATGCTGGCCGGGTGGATCCCGCTCGACTGATGCTCGCCGCCGCGCGGGAAGCGCTTGCTTCTCTCGTGCCGGTCGCCTGTGTCGGCTGCGGCCTGCCAGACGCCGCAGTCTGCGCCCCGTGCGAGAACCGGATGGCTGCAGACGCCACGCGCAGGGAGATCGAACCGGGCTTCCCGGTGTGGGCGGGAACCGCGTACACGGATGTCGCCCGCCGCGCGATCCTCGCGCTGAAGAACGAGCAGCGCACAGACGCGGCGGCGGCGCTGGCACGGGTTCTCGTGCGCGCGATCTCCGCCTCCGTCCTCGAGCTGTCCGGACTGCCCGAGCCTCCCGGTTCGGTGACTCTCGCGGCGCTGCCGTCGTCCCGGCCCGCGTACCGGCGACGCGGCTACCGGCCGGTCGACTCGGTCGTCGCGAAAACGGGGCTCCGGCTGGAACATCCGCTGGCCTGGCGGCGGCAGCCTGCCGACCAGATCGGGCTCACATTCGAGGAACGGAGAAGCAACCTGAGCGGTTCCCTCCGGCCCCGCGGACCTGTGGACGGGCGGTGCTTTCTGCTCATCGACGACGTCGTCACAACCGGTGCGACGCTCCTCGAATTCCGGCGGGCGCTCGTCGCAGCGGGTGCTTCGGTTCTCGGCGCAGCCGTGATCGCAGCCACTCCGCGGCGGGTACGGCGTGTCGCGGACGAGTTCCATTTTGCTGAGTGACTTATCGGGCGGCCCGGACTACGGTGGGGCTAAAGGCGCGAAAGGACCGCCCTGGATATTGCGGCGGCACGCCTGATCTGGGAGGTTGACGTGGAAACAAACATTGTCGGACAAGGCCTGGGACTCACTGATCGCTTCCGCGATTACGTGGAAGAAAAGTCGGAAAAAATCGCCCATTTGTCGGACCGGGCCCTCGCATTCGAGGTCAAGGTCAGCCGTCACCACGACAAGAGCGGCAAACCCGGCGACGACCGGGTCGAGCTCATGCTCATCGGTCCAGGACCGCTTGTGCGCGCCGAGGCGGCCGGTTCGGACAAATATGTAGCCTTCGATCTGGCAATCGCCAAACTGCTCGAACAGGTGCGACGAGCGAAGGATCGGAAGAAAGTCCTCCGCGGCAAACGTCGAACGTCGCTCCACGCAGCAAGCGCCGCCGGATTCAGCGGTATCGATCTCCAGCCCGCCGACATCGACACGATGGACCGGGTGGCCACCGGCTCTGTTCCGGTTCTCGAGGACGACGCGAAGGACGATGAGGAGTACTGCCCTGTCGTCATCCGGGAGAAGGTGTTTCCCGCCGAGATCATGACCGTCGACGAAGCCGTTGACCGGATGGAGCTCGTTGGGCACCCGTTCTTCCTCTTCGTCGACGCGAAGAACGACCGGCCGAGCGTCGTCTACCGCCGCAAAGGCTGGGACTACGGCGTCATCGGGCTCGGGGATGGGACAGGAGCCGAGCGAAAGCGCGCCTGAGAATCCGAATCCGCTCACGCGGGTGCCCGTCCCGGGCGCCCGCGTGAGCCGTGTTCAGGGGGGATCCACCACGATTCAGGATGCTCTCACCCCGACCCGGACTAACATGGAAACGGTCGTTCGACCGAGAGTCCCTCGACCGTCCCGCGCAGACGGCGCGGCCGCACGTAGGACAACGTGCCCGAGAGCAAAGTGGAGTTCAATACGTGGCCTCAGTACTAGAGAAGGTCCTTCGCCTCGGCGAGGGCCGAGTCATCCGGAAACTTGAGAACATCGCGACGGCAGTCAACTCGCTTGAGGCTGACTTCTCCGACCTCACCGATGAGGAATTGCGCGCAGAAACCGCGGAGCTCCGCGAACGGCACGCCAACGGGGAATCCCTCGACGACCTCATGCCTGAAGCGTTCGCCGCTGTTCGCGAAGCGTCCAAACGGACGCTCGGCCTCCGGCACTTCGACGTCCAGCTGATGGGAGGTGCGGCGCTTCACCTCGGAAACATCGCCGAGATGAAGACCGGTGAAGGAAAGACGCTTGTCGCGACGCTTCCCGCCTACCTGAACGCCATCGCAGGAAAGGGCGTGCACGTCATCACCGTGAACGACTTCCTCGCGACCTACCAGTCCGAACTGATGGGCCGGGTCTTCCGTGCCCTCGGGATGACTACGGGCGTCATCCTTGCCGGCCAGACCCCCGAGCAACGGCGTGAGCAGTACAACGCCGACATCACCTACGGCACCAACAACGAGTTCGGCTTCGACTACCTGCGCGACAACATGGCGTGGCAGTCCAAGGACCTCGTGCAGCGCGGCCACTTCTTCGCGATCGTCGACGAGGTGGACTCGATCCTCATCGACGAGGCGCGCACCCCGCTGATCATTTCCGGCCCGGCGTCAGGGGAGGCGAACCGCTGGTTCGCCGAATTCGCCCGGCTCGCCACCGTGCTCGTCGACGGCGAGGACTACGAGGTCGATGAGAAGAAGCGCACCGTCGGGGTGCTCGAACCGGGGATCGAGAAAGTCGAGGACTACCTGGGCATCGACAACCTCTACGAATCGGCCAACACGCCGCTGATCTCGTTCCTCAACAACTCGATCAAGGCGCGAGCACTCTTCAAAAAGGACAAGGACTACGTCGTCATGAACGGCGAGGTGATGATCGTCGACGAGCACACCGGCCGAATCCTCATGGGCCGGCGCTACAACGAAGGCATCCACCAGGCGATCGAAGCCAAGGAGGGTGTGCAGGTCAAGGCCGAGAACCAGACCCTCGCCACTGTGACGCTGCAGAACTACTTCAGGCTCTACGAGAAGCTGTCGGGCATGACCGGTACGGCCGAGACCGAGGCCGCTGAATTCATGTCGACCTACAAGCTCGGCGTCGTGCCCATCCGTACGAACAAACCGATGCGGCGCATCGACGGAGCCGACCTCGTCTACAAGAACGAAGAAACCAAGTTCGCGCAGGTCGTCGAGGACATCGTCGAACGGCACGAGAAGGGCCAGCCCGTTCTCGTCGGAACGACGAGCGTCGAGAAAAGCGAATACCTCTCCCGTCTCCTCGCGAAGAAGGGCGTCCGCCACGAAGTCCTCAACGCGAAGAACCACGCCCGGGAGGCGGCCATCGTCGCCCAGGCCGGGCGGCTCGGATCCGTCACCGTCGCCACCAACATGGCCGGTCGTGGAACGGACATCATGCTCGGCGGCAACGCCGAATTCCTGGCCGTGCAGGAGATGAACGCGAAAGGGCTCAGCCCTGTCGAGACGCCTGAAGAATACGAAACGGCGTGGGACGATGTGTTCGACGCCGTCAAGGAGAAGGTCAACGAAGAAGCCGAAAAGGTCATCGACGCCGGCGGCCTCTACGTGCTCGGCACCGAGCGGCACGAATCGCGCCGCATCGACAACCAGCTTCGCGGTCGATCGGGTCGGCAGGGTGACCCCGGAGAGAGCCGGTTCTACCTCTCGCTCACCGACGACCTCATGCGCCTGTTCAACTCAGGCGCAGCGGAAGCCCTGATGGGCAAGGGCGGCGTGCCCGACGACATGGCCATCGAATCCAAGTGGGTCAGCCGTGCCATCCAGAGCGCCCAGTCGCAGGTCGAGGCCCGCAACGCCGAGATCCGCAAGAACGTCCTGAAATACGACGACGTGCTCAACCGCCAGCGTGAGGCGATCTACACCGACCGCCGTCACATCCTCGAGGGTGACGACCTGCACGAGCGCACCCAGAAGTTCCTCGAGGACGTCATCGACGAGGTGCTCGACGTGCACATCGGCGAAGGCAACGGCGACGACTGGGACTTCGACGCCCTGTGGGTCGACCTCAAGACGCTGTACCCGATCTCGCTCACCGTCGATGAGGTCGTGGCTGAGGCCGGCCAGAAGGGCCGGATCAACCGGGACTTCATGCGCCGCGAGATCCTGTCGGATGCCCGGCTCGCCTATTCGCGCCGTGAGGAGCAGCTCGGTTCACCCGCGATGCGGGAGCTGGAGCGCCGCGTCGTGCTGCAGGTCATCGACCGCCGCTGGCGCGACCACCTCTACGAGATGGACTACCTCAAGGACGGCATCGGCCTCCGCGCGATGGCACAGCGCGACCCGCTGGTCGAGTACCAGCGCGAGGGCTTCAGCATGTTCCAGCAGATGATGGGGCAGATCCGTGAGGAGTCCGTCGGGTACCTGTTCAACCTCGAGGTCGAGGTGAAGAAGGGCGCAACGGAGGAAGTCACCACGGTCGAGGCCAAGGGGCTCGACCGTCCGGAGGGTACGGACGAGAAGCTCAGTTACTCCGCCGCGAACGAGGGCGGCGAGGTCGAGGTCCGCAACCAGAAGGGGCAGATCGAGAAGGCCGCCACCGTTCGCGCGCAGACGGCATCGGAGGTCGCCGCTGCTCCGCGGACCGGCGCGACGGCCGCCCAGCCGGCGCAGCCGGCCGCGCGCGGAGCGTTCGGCCAGAAGGGCGACGGCCCGACCGGCGCCGGCAACCGCGCAGACCGTCGGGCGCAGGGCAAGAAGAAGTAGAACCCGGTTCTCCCGTTGAAGCGCCGCCCCGACCTGGTTTTCCAGGCCGGGGCGGTGTTTCGTCCACGGGGAGATCCAGTACCCCGCCGCGTCACAGCACCGAGATGGCGGTGGCTCGCCAGCGGTGGTCCATGCCCTCCAGTCGGATCGCCACGGCACGTGACCGGGTGCGCTGGTGCACCATCACCACAGCCTCGACTACTCCGTCGCGAGGCTCGAAGAGGGTGATCCGGCCGATCTTCAGGATCGGGCGCACCGCTTGCAGCCCCTTCACCTGCCTTGCCCGCGCCGAGACAACCTGGCGTTTGAGCAGGTGCTTGTAGACGTCCTCGGAGATCCACCGGGCGAGCTGGTCGAGCTCCCGCGCGCCGGCGAGGACCTCCATCACGCAGCGGGTCAGGTTTTCGAGCAGAGGCTCCGGCGGTGGAAGTTCCTCGGTCGGGGTCCTCTGCCTGCCGAAGAACTGGTCAGGGTCGAAAGGGGCGTGCGCCTGCCCGGCGCTCCGGGCGTTGGGTGCCGGCTCACCGGCGGTCGGGGAGTTCATGCGTGGCTCCGCTGAAGAACGTGCGACGAAAACAACCAGGACGGGGAGGGCACGGCGGCCGGAAGGCCTGTAAGCGCGACGTCGCATCCGCGCGCGACGTCTCACTCGGTGACAGGATGCCTGCTTTCGAGCACACGCATGGCCTGCGTCAGCGATTTCCCCGGTTAAGGGGCCTTTATGTCGAGCTACTTTTCCAGCGCTATGACTCTTTTGTAAACCCCACCTTTCAATCTGTGGATAACTGCGGCGACCGAGTGGAGCGAGTCGCTACTCTCCCATCCATGCGCTGGGACAGCCTTTTTGACGACATCGAAAGCCAGATCGAACACGAGCTGCACGCCGAGGAGCTGGACCGGCGTGCGGAAGACCAGCGGCTTCGACTCGGCCGGCTCACCCTGCGGGACCGCCTTCAGACCTTCTCGGGGAGGAACGGGTCACGAGGCGAGGTCGTCCTCGAACTGGTCACCGGAGCCACGATCATCATCCTTCCGCAGGCGTTCGGGCGCGACTGGCTGTCGGGCGATCTCATCTCGCGGGACGGAGCATCCGACGCCTGTGTCGTCCCGCTGGGCGCGATCACCGGGATGCTGCTCCCGAAGGAGAGCCTGGCGCGGAGTCTCGCGGTGCCGGATCGGGACGAACAGGCTCCGCGCCTCAGCGATCGCATCGGATTGAGCTTCGTGCTGAGGGACCTGTGCAGGCGTCGGGTCTATCTGCGCCTGCACGAGGGGCGGAACGCTGCTGCGGTGCACGGCGGAACGCTCGACCGGGTCGCCGGTGACCACGTCGACCTGGCGGTGCACGAGCCGGATTCGCCGCGCAGGGAACGCAACGTCAGCCACCTGAGAGTCGTACCGTTGACTGCCATCGGACTGATTGTGCTGTGACACTGATCATGCGGTGACACTGATCGTGCGGTAACCCGGGGTCAGGGCTCCTCCGGCCGGCGGATCACGCCGTTCGAGACCTCAGGGAGGCTGGCAAGGTCTGATTCCTGCCAGAGCCCCATCCGCCTGGTCTCCTCGTACTTGTTCTCGATGTACGCCTCGAGGACCGACCGCTCAATGCGCCAGCGGCCGGGGGATCCCACCGAGATCGCCGGGAGCTCGGCTGAGCGCACGAGGTCGATGACGTCTGAGGGGGCGATGTTCAGGATATCCGCCGTGTCGGCCACTGTGAGGAAGCGCCCGACGGAGTCCGAAGAGACCGTATCCATGGATCGATTATTCCGCTCCGGTCTCCCTCCCGAACGGACTGTGGATAACTTTCTCAGCCGAGGCGGGATCTTGGCACGATGGGAACACATCGCCGCCGGCTCGGCGCGCGGTCTCGGTCTGGAGGTTCCATGAAAGGGCGCTTGCGATTGCCCGCCGTCGACCCGCGCGCCGTCGTCGGTGCCGGGCTGATTCTCGCTTCGATCGCAGGGGTGTGGTTCGTCGTCGAAGCCGCCGACCAGTCCAGCCCCGTGTTGGTCGCCGGCTCGACTCTTTCGGTCGGTGACACCATCTCCCAGGACGACCTCGAGGTCGCCCATGTCCGCCTCGACGCAGCGGATACCCGGTACCTCGCCAGCGTCCCGGAGGGGGGACTGGTGGTCACCCGCACGGTCTTCGAAGGCGAGCTGATTCCGCTTTCCGCTGTCAAGGCGGGCGCGCGCGTCCAGGTCAGGGCTGTTGTCGTGGAATCGGCGACGAGGCTCCCCGGCTCGGTGGAGGCAGGCAGCCTCGTCGATGTCTGGGCAGCCGAGCAGCAGGAGGACGGCTCGTTCGCGCCTCCGATCGTGGTGGTGGGCGGTGCAAGCGTCGTTGACGTTCTCGAGCAGCAGGGCCTGGTGACGACCGGCGCCGCGAGCACGGTCGAGATCCTTGTTCCGACGGGAAGCGTCGCGCTCCTTCTCGCCGCGCTCGCCGGCGACAGCGCCATCTCGATCGTTCCAGCCGGTTGACGACATGGCTGACCTTGCCTTCTTCCTCGACCGGGACGATGAGGACCGGCTCGTCGCCGCCTTGGTCGAACGGGGACATCGGGTCGAGGTGAGAATCGGTCCGCTCACCGACCCCGTGCTCGCCGTTTCAGGCGCCACCCCCGACGTGCTGCTGGTGTCCGCTGAGCCTGACCGTCTCAGCCATGCGCTCCTCGCCGGGTGTGACGCGCGTGGCATCCGGGTGATCGCGTTCGCCGCATCCGATACCGCACGGCGAAACGCGGCGGCCCTCGGGCTCTTCGATGTGCTTGACGCCGGTGCATCGATCGATGCGATCGACGACGTCGTCCGCGGGCGCGCGGTGGAGTTCGCCGCTGTGTCCCGGCCGCAACGGTCCGGCGTCGTTCTTGCCGTGTGGGGGCCCGCCGGTGCTCCCGGTCGCACCACCGTTGCAATCAACCTGGCGACGGAGATCGCCGCGGCCGGCAGGACGGTCGCCCTCATCGACGCCGACACCCACAGTGCGTCGATCGCGCCCGTCCTCGGCATGCTCGACGAAGCGCCAGGGTTCGCCGCGGCCTGCCGACTGGCGGGCCAGAACGGACTCAGCCTCGCCGAGCTCGACCGGATCCGGCAGCCGTATTCGGTGCCAGGCGGAACGCTGTCCGTGCTCACCGGCATCCCCCGTGCTTCCCGCTGGCCGGAGATCAGCACGGAACGGGTGAGGCGAACAATCGATGCGTGTCGCGACTGGGCAGACTACGTCGTTCTCGACACCGGTTTCAGCCTGGAGAACGATGAAGAGATTTCGAGTGACTTGTTCGCGCCCCGGCGCAATGCCGCCACACTCGCAGCGTTGCAAGCCGCTGACCGCGTCCTCGCCGTGGGGGCGGCCGATCCGATCGGCCTCGCCCGCTACCTGCGGGCGTACCCGGATCTGCTCGAACTGATCGACGACCGGCCCGTTCTCTCCGTCGTCAACAAGGTGCGGGCCAGCGTTGTCGGACTCAACCCGCATGGGCAGGTGCGGGCCACGTTGCAGCGTTTCGGCGGCATCCAGGATCCCGTGTTGATCCCGGCCGATGACAAGGGCACGGATGCCGCGCTCCTTGCCGGGCGGGCGCTCCGGGATGTGAGTCCGCGGTCGCCGGCGCTCTCGGCGATCTCCCGGCTCGTCGCGGACCGTGTCCTGCCTCCGGTCGTCGCGGCGGCTGGGCGCAAGGCACTCCGGCGGCGACACGTGGCCCGCCCTGTTCGCGCCGGCTGAGGGGCCGGCGCCTGCACTTCGGGGCAGAGGACGCGGCCGTAGACTGGACGGATGTCGACCCTCAGTGACCTCGTCCTCGCCAACGGCCGCTCCACAGACGAGGACGTCGATTGGCTCCACATGCTCGTCGGCGACGCTCAGCTCCTCGCCGACCTGGCGTTCGCCGACATCGTTTTGTGGGTGCCGACCGGCGACGGAAGCTTCATGTCGGTGTCGCACTACCGGCCCTCCAGTGCGGCGACGCTGTTCTACCGGGACTTCGTCGGTCAGCTCATCAAGCCGCAGTGGCGGGCGCAGGTCACCGAAGCGTACGAGTCGGCGCGGATCGTGGACTCCACCGCGCCGGACTGGTATGAGGAAACCCCGACCAGGGTACGTGCGGTGCCCGTGATGCGCCGCCTTGCGTCGACGTCACCGGAAAACGCCTCGGCGCCGGTTGCCGTCCTCACCCGGCACACAAACCTCGGGGAAGCGCGAACGCCCAGCCGCCAGGAACTGACCTTCAACGAATGCGCGAACGACCTCTTCGAGATGGTCGCAACAGGGGACTTCCCCGACCTGTCGGCGCCGACGGGTCCGCGACGCGGCGCGCCGCGAGCATCCGACGGCCTGATCCGTCTCGACGTCGACGGCACCACCACATTCGCCAGCCCGAATGCGCTGTCAGCGTTCAACCGCATGGGGTTCAACGATGAGCTCGAGGGCGAGTCGCTCGCCGAGGTGACGACTCTGATCCTTCCCGGTAAGCAGGTCATCGATGAATCCCTGCCGCTCGTCGTCACCGGCCGCGCTCCGTGGCGCACCGACATCGAAGCTCGAGGAGTGACCGTCTCGCTGCGCGCCATCCCGCTGCGTCACCGAGGTGAGCGCGCAGGGGCGATCGTCCTCTGTCGGGACGTGTCCGAACTTCGACACCAGGAACGCGAACTGATCACGAAGGATGCGACCATCCGAGAGATCCATCACCGGGTGAAGAACAACCTTCAGACGGTGGCCTCACTGCTGCGGATCCAGGGACGCCGCGCCCACACCGACGAGGCCCGTGAGGCGCTGACCCAGGCGATGCGCCGGGTCGCCGCCATCGCCGTCGTCCACGACACGCTCTCCGAAGGACTCACACAGGATGTGAACTTCGATGAGGTCTTCGAGCGGGTGCTCATGCTGATCGCCGAGGTCGCATCCTCACACAACACAACGGTGCACCCGCGCAAGACGGGCGAATTCGGTGTGCTGCCGAGCGCATACGCAACGCCCCTCGCGCTCGCCCTGACCGAGCTCGTCACCAACGCGGTCGAACACGGTCTTGCCGGGCGCAACGGCGAAGTGGAGATCGTCGCCGACCGCTCAGGAGACGAACTGACGGTGCTCGTCCGCGACAACGGGGTCGGGCTGCAGGAAGGCAAAGTCGGAACGGGCCTCGGCACGCAGATCGTGCGCACCCTGATCCAGGGTGAACTGAGCGGCACCATCGACTGGCACACCGTGATGGGTTCAGGCACAGAGGTGACCATCGAAGTTCCGCTGCGCTGGATCTCCCGGTCCTGAGGGCCACGCAAAAAACTCCCGGACGCGAGGACCGGGAGTTTCTTGCGTTTCAGGTCAGGAGGCGCGGCGTGCGCGGGCGGCGCGGCGCTTGAGCGCCCGTCGCTCGTCTTCGGACAGACCGCCCCAGACGCCCGAGTCCTGCCCGGTCTCCAGCGCGTACTGGAGGCAGATCTCGGTCACGGTGCAGCGACCACAAACGGCTTTTGCCTTGTCGATCTGGTCGACTGCCGGCCCTGTGTTGCCTACCGGGAAGAAAAGTTCCGGGTCGGCGGTGAGGCAAGCGGCTTTATCGCGCCAGTCCATGCGGGTGCTCCTTTGAATGAGGGTAAACGACCGATATGGTCGGAAATGAGGGATTGCCGAGCTGAAGAGAGGGCGATCACGAAAAATCGGATCTGCTCACCTCTCTGTGAGCGTCGTACTCGGGCCTCAACAATCGTGACATAGAGCACCGATCAAATCAATAGCTTCGTATGGGATATACCTGTGAATAACTCCGATGAAACAGAACCGACACCTTCGGGCGCTATGATTCCCGCCGACACGCCCGGCGTGCAGGACTCCCTGGCGCTCCGGGTGCTCACCGGGCTCCTGTTCCTGGAGGCGGCGGCCATGATCGTCGTGGTGCTCGTCCTCATCGTGGATACCCTCACCCTGCCAGCGACATCGCTCGCGAGCGCGATCGCTCTGACGGTGATCGCCGCGATCGGAGCGGGCTTCGTATCCGCGGTGGCGATCGGCGCCCTGCGCCGGCAGGGCTGGGTGCGTGGGGGAGCGGTGATCTGGCAGCTGGTTCAGCTTGCCATCGCCGTCGGGGCGTTCCAGGGAACGTTCGCGCAGCCGGCGATCGGGTGGGCGCTCCTCGCCCCGAGCGTGCTCGTCCTGATACTGCTGTTCACTCCGTCGGTGATGGCCGCGATTCGCCGGGACGGAAGCTAGGCGATCGTCAGCTTCTTGCGCAGGGATGCCACATGTCCTGTCGCCTTGACGTTGTACAGCGCCTGCTCGATCTTTCCCTCTTCGTCGATCACGAAGGTGGAGCGAAGCACGCCGGTGATGATTTTTCCGTACGAGTTCTTCTCACCGTAGGCGCCGTAGGCGTGATGTACGGCGAGGTCTCTGTCGCTGAGGAGCGGAAAAGTCAGGGCGTCCCGTTCCTCGAAGGTCTTGAGGGTGGCCGGGTCATCCTTCGAGATGCCGAGGACGCGGTACCCGGCGCCCTGCAGCGAACCGAGGCTGTCACGGAAGTCGCACGCCTGGGTGGTGCACCCCGGCGTCATGGCGGCCGGGTAGAAGTACAGGATCACCTTCGAGCCGGCGAAGTCCGCCAGCGAGACGGACTCGCCGTCGGCGTTCAGGAGGGTGAAGGTGGGGGCCTGGTCGCCTGCGGCGAGTCGCGCGTCTGTCATGCCTTCAGCCTAGGCGAGGTCAGTACTGGGTCGGCTTCATGAACGTGGCGAGGAGACGTTGAAGCGAATCCAGCCTCGCAGCACCTGTGCCGCCGAGTTCCCCGGCCTCCACCGCTTCGACGATGGCGCAGTCCGGCGCGTCCGGCAGGTGCGTGCAGCCCCTCGGGCAGTGCTCAGCCACCTCGCCCAGGTCGCTGAAGGCGCGCAGGATGTTCGCCGGGTCGATGTGGCCGAGCCCGAACGACCGGACGCCTGGCGTGTCGATGACCCAGCCTGTTCCTCCGTCGCCCTCGACGCGGTACGACACCGTCGACGACGAGGTATGCCGCCCACGCCCGGTGACGGCGTTGACATGCCCTGTTGCGCGTTGTGCGCTGGGGACGATGGCGTTGACGAGGGTGGACTTACCCACCCCGGAGTGGCCGACGAAGACCGTGTCGTGGCCCACAAGCGCTGCGGTGATCTCGACCAGCGGCATCCGATCGGTTGAGCTGGTGAACACCTGAAGGTCCAGTCCGGCGAAATTGTGCAGGAAGCCGCTCGGATCGGCGAGGTCGGTCTTGGTGATGCAGAGAATCGGGCGGATGCCCGCGTCGAGTGCGGCGATCAGGTAGCGGTCGACGAGACGCTCGCGTGGCTCGGGGTCGGCGGCGGCGACGACGACGAACATCTGGTCGGCGTTCGCGACGATGACCCGTTCGACCTCGTCCGTGTCGTCGGCGCTTCGGCGGAGCAGCGTCGTGCGGGGAACGATTCCGACGATGCGGGCGAGGCTGCCCTCGTCGCCGGAGAGGTCGCCGACGACGCGGACGCGGTCGCCGTTGACGACAGCCTGTTTGCGGAGCTCTGAGGCGCGGGAAGCGGTGATCCGCCGTTCGTTCTTCGTGCCCTCATCGAGGAGCACGGTGTACCGGCCGCGGTCAACGGCGAGGACGCGGGCGGTCTGGGCGTCGTTGTGCTCCGGCCTCGTCTTCGTCCGCGGTCGGTTGCCCTTGCGGTTCGGGCGCACCCGGATGCTCGACTCGTCGAACTCAGGTTCGTCGTCGGCGTCGTCGGTGTCCCACCAGCTCATCCGAGGACGGCCCCTGAGACCATCGTCGTCCACAGTTCGGGGAACTGGGGCAGCGTTTTCGCGGTCGTCGCGATGTTCTCGATGACAATGCCGGGAACGACGAGGCCGAGGATCGCGCCCGTCGTGGCCATCCGGTGATCGTGATAGCTGAGCCAGGTGCCGCCGGTGAGCGGCTGCGGCTCGATGTGCAGGCCGTCCTCCAGTTCGGTGACCTTGCCGCCGAGCTTGTTGATCTCGGTCGCGAGGGCGGCGAGCCGGTCGGTCTCGTGGTGTCGGATGTGACCGATCCCGGTGAGAGTCGACGGGGAGTCGGCCAGCGCAGCGATCGCGGTGAGCGCCGGGGCAAGTTCTCCAGCCGTCGTGAGGTCGAGGTTCACCCCGGGAATCGTCGTCCCTCCGGTCACGGTGAGGCGGTTGCCCTCCAGGGCGACAGTGGCGCCGAACCGGGGGAGCAGTTCGAGAAGCTCCGCCCCGACCTGGGTCGTTTCGGCCGGCCATCCGGGGATCGTCACCGTCCCGCGGGTGACGAGAGCTGCGGCGAGGAAGGAAGCGGCGTTGGAAAGATCGGGTTCGATGTCGACGTCCCTCCCGGCGATGGTGCCCGGCTCGACACGCCAGACCCCGACCGAGGGCGACGTGACGCGGATGCCGCGTTCGGCGAGGGCGGCGATGGTCATGTCGATGTGGGGAAGGCTCGGCAGTCGCGCGCCGGAGTGGGTCAGGGTGAGGCCGTCGTCGAACCGGGCGGCGGCGAGGAGAAGGCCGGAGACGAACTGGCTCGAGCTGGAGGCGTCGATGGTGAGTTCCCCTCCACCGACCCGTCCTGTGCCGTGGACGGTGAACGGAAGCGAGCCGCGTCCGTCGTCGTTGATGTCAACGCCGAGGGCTTTGAGCGACGAGATCATGGTGCCCATCGGGCGTCCCCGTGCGGCGGCGTCGGCGTCGAACGTCGTCGGGCCGAGCGCGAGGGCCGCGACCGGGGGAACGAACCGCATCACAGTGCCGGCCAGCCCGCAGTCCACCGTGGTCGAACCGGTCAGTTCGCCGGGGGTGACCAGCCAGTCCGGACCGAAGCTGCCCGTGGCATCCGTTTCGGTGATCGTCGCGCCCAGCGCTTTCAGCGCGTCGACCATGTTCTGGCTGTCACGGGAGTGCAGGGGAGAGCGAAGGAGCGAGGGGGAATCGGCGAGGGCCGCGAGGACGAGTTCACGATTGGTCAGCGACTTGGACCCGGGCAGGGACACGGTGGCGACGATTGGGCCCGCGGCGACAGGCGCAGCCCAGGACCCGTCGTCGGCCGGCTGGTGCCGGTCGCCGTAGATGTCGAACTCCGGTGCGGAATATTTTGACTCAAGCATTGTTCCTCTAATCTAACGGCGATTCGCCGAGAAAGGGCGTCCACGGGTGGTAACAGCAGTGCTTGATCGCGCCATGGCGTACGTCCCGGCCGTAGACTGGCCGGTGATGAGCACCGTCGATGAAACCCTCCCTCCCGAGCCGGAGAACGATCCGCGCGCCTTGTTCGAAGAACAGGCGCTGCCGTTCATCGACCAGCTTTACGGCGCCGCCATGCGGATGACCAAGAACCCGTCCGACGCGCAGGACCTCGTTCAGGAGACCTTCGTCAAGGCGTATGCGGCATTCGGCCAGTTCACCCAGGGGACGAACCTCAAGGCCTGGCTGTACCGCATCCTCACGAACACGTACATCAACATCTATCGCAAAAAACAACGTGAGCCGTACCAGGGCACGATCGACGACCTCGAGGACTGGCAGCTCGGCGGTGCTGAATCGAGGACCGCTTCAGCGTCACGGTCGGCTGAGGCCGAAGCCATCGACCGGATGCCAGACAGTGCGGTGAAGGATGCCCTCCAGGTGATCCCGGAGGACTTCCGACTTGCGGTCTACCTGGCGGACGTCGAAGGCTTCGCCTACCAGGAGATCGCCGACATCATGAAATCACCCATCGGGACCGTCATGAGCCGTCTGCATCGTGGCAGGCGAATGCTGAGGGACCTGTTGGCCGACTACGCCCAGGAGCGCGGTATCGATACCGGCCGGGCTGGAGCAAAGAAATGACCGATTGCGGATGCGATAAAGCCAAGCGTGACCTGGAGGAGTACCTCCGTAACGAGGTGTGCTCGACGAACTCGGCCGATATTCGTGAGCACCTCGAGCATTGTGCATCATGCCAGGAAGAGGCACTGCTCGCCCGGACCCTCACCGAAGCCGTGCAGCGTGCCTGCAAGGAGACCGCGCCTGTGGACCTCAAGCTCCAGGTGATGGCGAAGCTGCGGGCGGCCCAGGCGACGCACTAGTCGCCTTTTCACACACTCCGGACGGTTTCCCCCGGCGCACCGGGTGAAACGAGCCGATCCGGGTGAATCGGTGCCACCAATCGTCAAACTTTCGATTCACGCGCCGAGGTGCCCCCGCGCCGTAACCTCGGGGATGTGATCGAAACCCCTGCCCCCGTCCGGACTTCGCGAGTGCCCACCTGGCTGCGTGTGCTTCTCCCCGTCGCCCTCATCCTCATCTGGTTCGGGCTGTTCGGTGCCGGCGGCGCCAGTTTCGGGCAGATCAGCTCGGTGAGCACCAACGACCAGTCCCAGCAGTTGCCGGCGAGCGCCGAGGCGACGAGGGTGCAGGAACTCCAGGCGGAGTTCACGAGCGACGAGGTGATCCCCGCCCTCGTCGTGTACGAGCGGGACGGCGGGCTCACCGACGCCGACCTGGCCCGGATCGACGACGACATCGCGAACTTCGGGAAGCTGGATGGCGTCCTGGCCGACGACAGCTCACCGGCGATCCTCTCCGATGACGGCGAGGCCGCCGAGGTGGTGATGGTCCTCGACACCGACGTGAAGACCGCGGACACCGTCGAGCTGCTCCGCGGCGTGCTGGAGGAGAACGGCGTCGACGGGCTGACCACCGCGATCACCGGTCCAGCCGGCCTGACCGCCGACCTCACCGGCGCGTTCGCCGGAATCGACGGGCTGCTTCTCCTTGTCGCCCTCGGCGCCGTCTTCGTGATCCTCGTCGTCGTGTACCGGTCGCCGCTCCTGCCGGTGCTTGTCCTCTTTTCGAGCCTTTCGGCCCTGTGCGCCGCGATCCTCGTGGTCGTTCAGCTGGCCAGGGCCGACCTCATCCTGCTGAGCGGCCAGACCCAGGGGATCCTCTTCATCCTTGTGATCGGTGCCGCAACGGACTACTCGCTCTTGTACATCGCCCGTTTCCGGGAAACGCTCGCTGCCCAGTCGACGAAGTGGGCGGCCACCTGGGCTGCGCTCAAGGGCTCGTGGGAGCCGATCCTCGCGTCAGGCGGCACCGTCATCGCCGCGCTGATGCTGTTGCTCTTCTCGGACCTGAACTCGAACAAGGCACTCGGCCCCGTGGCATCCATCGGCATCGTCTTCGCGCTGCTCGCCTCGCTCACCCTGCTCCCTGCGCTCCTGTACTGGGCAGGCCCGGTCGCGTTCTGGCCGGTGCGCCCGAAAGCGCTGCCGGAGGACGACAGCCCCATCGGTGAGACCAGGAACGGTCTGTGGCCGAAGCTCGCCCGCCTCGTGCAGAAACGTCCCCGCGTGATCTGGGTCTCGAGCGTGCTGCTCCTCGCTGTCCTGTCGCTCGGCGTCTTCCAGCTCAAAGCTGACGGCGTCGCGGCGAGCGAATTCGTCCTGGGCGAGTCGCAGGCGCGAGACGGTCAGGCCGTACTCGCCGACCACTTCCCGGCCGGTTCCGGATCCCCGACGGTGATCCTCGCCCCGGAGGGCGAACTCGACGCCGTCTCCGAGATCGTGCTCGGCACTGACGGGGTCGACTTCCTCACCGTCCTCTCCGAGGACTCGCCGTCCGGTTCGCTTCCCGTGACCGACGACGGCGTTCAGCCGCTCGGACCACCCGGGACCCCGGTTCCGGGCCCCACGGTCGTCGACGGCACCGTCCTGCTGCAGGCGACCCTGACGGATGCCAGCGACTCGGCAGGCGCTGAGGACGTCGTCGTTTCGCTGCGCGAGGCACTCGACGACATCTCAACGCCGTCGGAGCCGGTCCTCGTCGGAGGGACGACAGCCATCGCGCTCGACTCCAACACGACAGCCATCCACGACCGCAACCTGCTGATCCCGCTGATCCTCGGTGCGATCGCCCTCATCCTCATGCTGTTGCTCCGGTCGGTCGTCGCACCGCTCGTGCTCATCGCCAGCGTCGTGCTCTCGTTCGGCGCCGCCCTCGGCGTCTCGGCATGGGTGTTCAACGGAATTCTCGACTTCCCCGGCGCTGACCCGTCCGTTCCGCTGTTCGGGTTCGTGTTTCTCGTCGCCCTCGGGGTGGATTACAACATCTTCCTGATGACGAGGGTCCGCGAGGAGTCAGTCAGGCACGGAACGAAGCAGGGCATCCTCCGGGGACTCGCGGTCACCGGCGGCGTGATCACCTCAGCGGGCCTCGTCCTCGCTGCGACATTCGCCGCGCTCGGTGTGCTCCCGATCCTGTTCCTGCTCCAGATCGCGTTCATCGTCGCATTCGGTGTGCTGCTCGACACCTTCCTTGTGCGGACACTGCTCGTGCCGGCGCTGAGTTACGACATCGGCCGGGCCATCTGGTGGCCGAGCCACTTGTCGCGTGGCATCCACACATCGGGGGCGACC
>NZ_JBKJWH010000163.1:0-5914 GCF_046716805.1 Mycetocola sp.
GGTTACTCACGTGTTACTCACCCGTTCGCCACTAATCCCCCCAGCAAGCTGGAGTTCATCGTTCGACTTGCATGTGTTAAGCACGCCGCCAGCGTTCGTCCTGAGCCAGGATCAAACTCTCCGTAAATGTTTAATTGCACGACCACCGAAGCGACCGGCACATTATTTGCAGCAACGAACCGGAATAGGTTCAGAAGCCGCGAGTTTGAAACTGACAGAACAAATCATTACTGACTTGCTTTGTTGTTTAAATGTTTTCCAAAGGAATCCGTAACCCAACCAAAAAGGTCGGATTGCCGGGTATTTGGCATTTGACATTGTGCACGCTGTTGAGTTCTCAAGGATCGGATGCTCCTGCTTTTCACCCTTCCGGGCTGCTCCGCAGGGCAACTTCTCTAGCCTAGCACCGATTTTCTCTGGTGTTGCACACGCTCCCGGACCGAAGTCCAGATCTCGAGTACGAGAGAAATCCAGTGAAGGATTATCTCCACAAAAACCGGAATCCGAATAATTCGGGGCGATTCTTTTGTGTGGAGTTTGGTCCCGCATGAGGCCGGCTAGCTAGTCGCTCTGCCGCACCTTTGGGGTGACGAGTAGTTACTTTACGCACATCCCGGATACCTCGCAAATTGCTTCTGCAGGCCGGGCGTGTCGCACCGATCTCAGCCAGTGAAGACGCCGGCGAGGGTCTTCTTACCGCGGCGAAGAACCGCCACTCCCCCGGCCAGCATGCTCTCCAGTACGGCTGAATCATCGGCAACCTTGGCGTTGTTGAGATACACCCCGCCCTGGGCGATGGCGCGTCGCGCTTCGCCCAGACTCGCAGTCAGGCCTGTGTCGACAAGCAACTGAGTGACGAGGATGCCGGCGGATGCGGTCGTGTGCGGAAGTTCCCGAAGTGCGGCAGCGAGCGTTTCGGCGTCGAGGCTCTCCAACTCCCCCTGCCCGAACAATGCCGCAGACGCGGCGATCGCGGCATCCGTCGCTGCAGCACCGTGAACAAGTGAGGTGACTTCCCACGCGAGTCGCTTCTGCGCTTCACGGCGGAACGGTTCTGTGGCGACGGCCTCTTCGAGCTGCTCGATCTCAGCGCGGGTAAGGAAGGTGAAGATCTTCAGGCGCGCGAGAACGTCAGCATCGTCGGAGTTGAGCCAGAACTGGTAGAACGCGTACGGGCTGGTCATGGTCGGGTCGAGCCAGACTGCGTTGCCCTCGCTCTTGCCGAACTTCGAGCCGTCGGAGTTGGTGATGAGGGGGGTGCCGATGGCGTGGGCGCTCACTCCCTCGGCTTTGTGGATCAGGTCGGTGCCGCTCGTGAGGTTGCCCCACTGGTCGCTGCCGCCGGTCTGCAGAACGCAGTCGTAGTTGCGGTACAGCTCGAGGAAGTCCATGCCCTGAAGGATCTGGTAGCTGAACTCGGTGTAGCTGATGCCGGCGTCCGAATTGAGGCGCGCGCTGACGGCATCCTTCTTGAGCATCGTGCCGACGCGGAAGTACTTGCCGACGTCGCGCAGGAAGTCGATCGCGGAGAGCGGGGCCGTCCAGTCCAGGTTGTTGACCAACCGGGCGGCGTTGTCACCGTCAAAATCGAGGAACCGGGAGACCTGCGCCTGCAGGTAGCCCACCCACTCCTTCACCGTCTCCGGTGTGTTGAGGGTGCGCTCGGCGGTCGGGCGCGGGTCGCCGATGAGCCCGGTCGAACCCCCGACGAGCCCGAGCGGCTTGTGGCCGGCGAGCTGGATGCGGCGCAGGAGCAGCAGCTGCACGAGGTTGCCGAGGTGCAGGCTCGGGGCCGTCGGGTCGAACCCGCAGTAGTAGGTGATCGGCGGACCCGCGAGCAGCGTTTTCAGTGCGGCTGTGTATGTGGACACGTGGACGAGTCCACGCCAGACGATCTCCTCCCAAACATCCTCGAACGACGGGTCATTGGACTGGGAGGTGAGTTGGGGCTGCGACACGCAAGCTACAGTACCAGCGCAATTTCTACTCTCACGATGGGTCGATGTGAGTCTGGGACCTCACTCTTGACGAGGTTTAGGTAATTCCCTAATATTGAAAGAGTTAGGTCTCCGACCTAAACAATGGAGGTACCGTGTTCGTCATCACCGCTGACCAGGTCGACAGCCGCAACCAACCCGACCGTGCGGCATCCGCTCTTGAGACGCTGAACGGTGCAACGGGGCCCAACCTCCTTCTGCCCGCCGATCGAACGGCCGGCCATGACATCCAAATACTACCGGCCAGCGCAGAAGACGCCCTCGCCATTGTGCTCGAACTGACCCGGGAGGATGCGTGGAGCGTCGGCGTCGGCATCGGACCCGCACGACTGCCACTCCCCCAGGCCACCCGGGAAGCGACCGGTGAAGCGTTCTTCGCCGCTCGGGATGCCGTGACGCGCGCCAAAAAATCACAGACGCGATTTGCGCTCACCCGGGCGGGCGACGACACCGACGAAACCCTCCGCGGCGCCGACGCCGAAGCACTCATCGCTCTGCTGCTCGTGCTGCGGGAACGGCGGACGGACGGCGGCTGGGAACTGTACGACCTGCTCACCACCGGCCTGACCCAGTCAGAGTCTGCAGAGAAACTCGGGATCACGGCTGGCGCGGCCAGTTTGCGGGCCCGTGCCGCCGGCATCCGTGTCGAAAAGGCGGCGTCGGAGGCGCTTGTTAGGCTACTCGACACGGTCAATCGTTCCGCCGACCCGGTAGCGGGCGCAGCGGCGACGCTCGGCCCAACTGAGTCGGTAACCGGCCGACGATGAGCGGACATACGAGCCGACACAGCGCCGACGCGGCAAGGAGACGATAGTGAGCCCGATCACCGGTGCCCTCCCGATCACCCTGTACTGGGTGGCCGTGCTGCTGCTCGCCGCCGGATGCCTCGCGACCATCGGCATCGCCCACTGGCGCAAAAGGAACAAGATCATAGCGATCGCTGCGGCGCTGCTCGCGGTCGACCTTGTGCTCGTCGGCATCCCCTCACCGGAGTCGCCCATCGGCGTCAGCATCGCCCTCAGCGTTCTCGCGATGGTGATCGCCGTGCTCGGCGGCGGTATTGCGTCGAACTATGTGCTCAAACTCGCAACACGGGGGCTCGTTCGGCCGGGCCTGTTCGGCGGCATCATCGTGACCGAGCCCGAACGTTTCGGCAACTCTCTGCGTGCCAACGCCGGTGAGCAGCACGAGGTTCTGCGCGGAGGGCGGACGATCGGTTACCTCGAACGATTCGCTGTCGCCGGAACCCTCATCGCCGGGTTCCCCGAAGCGATCGCCGTGGTCATCGCCATCAAGGGCGTCGGCCGGTTCACCGAGCTCGCTGCCGCCGAGGCCCGTGAGCGCTTCATCATCGGAACCTTCACCAGCCTGACCTGGGCCGCGTCGAGTGCGGCGCTGTTCCACTTCGCGATGATCTGAGGGCGCGCCTTCAGGCCTTCGGATGCTTCTTGTACGGCGACACCGTCGGCTCCCCCGGGATCCAGAATCGCCAGGGGAAGTCAGCCCCACCGCCTGGTCCGCCGAGTCCTGTCCGCGGCCCGGTCAGCACGTCGGATGCCCGACTGCCCGCCTCGAGCGAGAACGGCGGCGCGAACAGGTCGCTCCCGTCGTCGCTGAGGGCGATGCCGAGCGCAACGGTCAGCCGGGCGGGGCCCTGGGCGAGGTCCTTGTCCGACCGGGACGTGGTCCGACGGGTCCGCGCGAGTTCGATGCCCTCGACGATCTCACCAGCCCGGATCAGCACCCCGGATGCTTCACCGTTCGGCGAGCACACCATGTTGGCGCACACATGCATCCCGTAGGTGAAATAACAGTAGAGATGGCCGGGCGAGCCGAACATGCTCGCGTTGCGCGCCGTCTTGCCGCGAAACGCATGCGAGCCGGGGTCGATGCCCTGCCCGACATACGCCTCGACCTCGGTGATCCGGACCGCGACCGTGCCGGCATCCGTTTCGTGACGGAGGATCGTCCCAAGCAGCTCCGGGGCGACCTCAAGGGAGGGTCGCTCGAAGAAGGCGCGGTCGAGCACGGCGGGTCAGGCGCGAAGAGCCAGCGACAACAGCCGCACGCGCTCGGTCAGAGCGAGACGCTGCTCAACCACTCGATCGGGCGCCGTTCCACCGGCACCGGTGCGCGAACTGATCGACCCTTCGACGGTGAGCACGCCCCGGACAGCAGGGGTGAGATGCGGCGACAGCGAAGCGAGGTCTTCATCCGACGGTTCGTGCAGTTCCAAACCGCGGTCTTCGCAGAACTGAACGAGCTCACCGGAGATCTCGTGCGCGTCCCGGAACGCGACACCCTGTTTGACGAGCCACTCGGCAACGTCGGTCGCGAGGGAGAATCCCTGGGGGGCGAGCAGCGCCATCCGTTCGGTGTTGAAACGCAGCGTCGCGACCATCCCGGTGAATGCCGGCAGCAGGACTTCGAGCTGTTCGACGGTGTCGAAGACCGGTTCCTTGTCTTCCTGCAGGTCGCGGTTGTATGCGAGTGGCAGCCCCTTGAGCGTCGCTAGCAGTCCGGCGAGGTTGCCGATCAGCCGCCCGGATTTACCGCGGGCAAGCTCGGCGATGTCGGGGTTCTTTTTCTGCGGCATGATGCTCGACCCGGTCGAATAGCCGTCGTCCAGTGTGACGAAGTCGAACTCTCGCGTGTTCCAGAGGATGATCTCCTCGGCGAAACGTGAGAGGTTGATGCCGATCAGAGCCGTCACGAACGCGAACTCGGCGACGACATCACGGCTGGCGGTCGCGTCGATCGAGTTCTCGGTCGGCCGGTCGAGTCCCAGTTCGGATGCGACGAGTTGCGGGTCGAGTCCGAGCGAACTTCCGGCAAGTGCCCCGGACCCATACGGGGATGCCGATGCGCGCTTGGTCCAGTCGGCGAGCCGTTCCAGGTCGCGGACCAGCGGCCACGCATGCGCCATCAGGTGGTGGGCGAGCAGCACGGGCTGTGCGTGCTGCAAGTGGGTGCGGCCAGGCATCGGGGCGTTCCCGTGGGCCTCGGCCTGCGAGCCGATCGCATCGATGAGTTGAACCACCAGGTGGCCGATCAGGCGGGAGTGGTCGAGCAGGTACAACCGCACGAGGGTGGCGATCTGGTCGTTGCGGCTGCGGCCGGCGCGGAGTTTGCCGCCGAGTTCGGCGCCGGCACGCTCGATCAGCGCCCGTTCGAGCGCGGAGTGCACGTCCTCATCGGACTCAGCGGCGGTGACGACACCGGTCGCCACGTCTTCCTGCAGGCGGGACAGCGCGTCGAGCATGGCCTCGAGTTCCCGCTCGGTGAGGTAGCCGGCTGCCGCGAGCGCCTTCGCATGCGCCCGGGAACCGGCGATGTCGTATGCCGCCAGTTGCCAATCGAAGTGCGTCGACTTGCTCAGGCGGAGGAGTTCGGGTGACGGCCCGCTGGCGAAGCGGCCGCCCCAGAGTGCGCCAGCTTCACCGGCGCGATTTTCGATACCGTCACCCGACATCCGTCTACTCCTGGCCGGCGTCGCGGCGGGCCGAGATCTTGCTCGGCAGCGACCACAGTTCGATGAAGCCCTTGGCCATGCTCTGGTCGAAGGAGTCACCGGTGTCGTAGGTGGCGAGGTTGAAGTCGTAGAGCGAGGCCTCGCTGCGCCGTCCGGTGACGGTGGCCCGGCCGCCCTGCATGGTCATCCGGATCTCGCCGGTGACGTGCTGCTGCGACTCGTGGATGAACGCGTCGAGCGAGCGCTTGAGCGGCGAGAACCAGAGACCGTCGTAGACGAGCTCGGCCCAGCGCTGGCCCACGGTCCGCTTGAAGCGGGCGAGGTCGCGCTCGACGGTGACCGCCTCCAGCTCCTGGTGGGCCGTGATGAGCGCGATCGCCCCGGGGGCCTCGTTGACCTCGCGGCTCTTGATGCCGACGAGCCGGTCCTCGACCATGTCCAGCCG
>NZ_JBKJWH010000164.1:0-11289 GCF_046716805.1 Mycetocola sp.
CTCCGGCGCCGCGCGGCGTCCCTCAGGTTGAGGTCACCTTCGACATCGACGCCAACGGCATCGTGCACGTTTCCGCCAAGGACAAGGGCACCGGCAAGGAACAGTCGATGACCATCACCGGCGGCACCGCGCTGTCCAAGGAAGACATCGAACGCATGGTGCAGGAAGCCGAAGAGCACGCTGCAGAGGACAAGGCCCGCCGCGAGGCAGCCGAGACCCGCAACACGGCCGAGCAGCTCGCCTACTCGATCGACAAACTGATCAAGGAGAACGACGACAAGCTGCCCGAGGACGTCAAGAGCTCGGTGCAGGCCGATGTCGACGCGCTCAAGTCGGCTCTCGCCGGAGACGACGAGGCCGCGGTGAAGACCGCGTACGACAAGCTCAACGAGAGCCAGGTGAAGCTGGGCGAGGCCATCTACTCGCAGGCGCAGCAGGCTGAATCAGCTCCCACCGGCGGCGCTGACCAGCCTTCCGATGCGGCGTCCGAAGAGGATGTCGTTGACGCCGAAGTCGTCGACGACGAGACCGAGACCGATTCTTCGACGGGGGCACGAAAGTAACGATGACTGACACGAACCCGACTCCAGAAAACGGCGACGAGGTTCAACCAGTGGACGAGGGGTCGGAAGCCATGGCTTCCGACCCTGAGTCGCAGGTGGACTCGGAGCTTCCCGAAACAATCGACGACGAACTCACCGTGCAGGACATCCTGGACGCGGCCCAGGCCGACGGCCTGGAGGGCGATGTTGACGCGGAACGCGTCGCTGACGCCGCCCCCGAGCACGAGCACCTCATCGACCTCAAGCGCGTGAGCGCCGAGTATGCGAACTACCGCAAGCGCACCGAAGCGAACCGTGAGGTCGAACGGGAACGCCTGACCGGTGACGTGATCAAGGTGCTGTTGCCGGTGCTCGACGACCTGGACCGCGCCGAGAAACACGGCGATCTTGAAGGCGACACCCCCTTCTCAGCGATCGCCGCCAAGCTTCGCACGAGCATCTCGAAACTCGGTCTCGCTCCGTTCGGGGAGAAGGGCGAGCCGTTCGACCACAACCTCCACGAGGCGATCTTCCAGCAGCCGAGCCCGGACGTCGAAACCGAAACCATCCTCGACGTCGTCGAAACCGGTTACACGATCGGATCGACTCTTCTCCGCGCGGCCAAGGTCGTTGTCGCCGTCCCCGCTGAGTAGGCGCGATGGCAAGCCAGGACTGGTTCGACAAGGACTTCTACAAGATTCTCGGCGTGAAGAAGGATGTCACGCCGCCTGAATTGAAGAAGACCTACCGCAAGCTTGCGCGCAAGTATCACCCCGACTCCAATGCGGGCGATACGAACGCGGAAGCGAAGTTCAAGGAACTCAGCGAGGCCTACTCGGTCCTCAACGACCCTGAACAGCGCAAGGAATATGACGCGGTCCGCGCCATGGGATCCGGCGCACGCTTCACCGCCCCCGGTGGGGCCGGCGGGAGCGGCGGGTTCGACGACGTCTTCGGCGGGATGTTCGGTGGCGGAGCACGAGGGACGAACACCAGTTACCAGCAGGCCGATTTCGAGGACATCCTCGGAGGGGTCTTCGGACGCAGCGGGGGCTTCGGCCAGCCGACCGGCGGATACCGCGGGTTCGGCGGGCCGACCCCCGGTCGCGACGTCACGGCATCCACCACGATCGACTTCCTCACGGCGACGAAGGGTGACCAGATCACCCTGCAGACCGCAGAGGGTCGCACGATCAAGGTGAACATCCCGGCCGGTGTGGCGGACGGGCAGAAGATCAAGCTGCGCGGCAAGGGCCATCCGTCTCCGGACGGAGGCCCGGCCGGTGACCTCGTCCTCACCGTCGCGGTGCGGAAGCATCCCGTGTTCGAACGGGACGGGCAGAACCTGCGCGTCAACGTGCCTGTCACGTTCGTGGAGGCAACGCTCGGCGCGACGATCGAGGTGCCGACCCTCGGAGGTGACCCGGTGAAGCTGCGGGTCGCGCCGGGGACGCCATCGGGTCGCGTGCTCCGGGTGAAGGGTCGAGGGGTGGCAACGTCGAAGGGCACAGGCGATCTGCTCGCCGTCGTTCAGGTGGCGGTGCCGTCGCACCTCAGCGCGGAAGCACGCACCGCGCTCGAGCACTTCCACGAGCTCGAGCCGCAAGAAAACCCTCGTGACGACCTTCTCCTGCGGGCGAGGGGATAACGAGAATGGACGAGAATTCGCCGATCTTCGCGATCGCGATGGCGGCCGAGCTGGCCGGAATGCACCCGCAGACGCTGCGGCAGTACGACCGGCTCGGCCTCGTCTCTCCTACCCGAACGGCGGGCAAGTCTCGCCGCTATTCGATGCGCGACGTCGTGCAGTTGAGGGAGGTCGCCCGGCTCAGCGCGGAGGGTGTGAGCCTCGAAGGAATCGCCCGGATCCTCGCCCTCGAGAACGAAGTCGTTGCTCTGCACGCCCGGGTGCGAGAACTCGAGCACGCGCTCGCCAGCGAACTGGTCAAGTCGCCCGGGCGCCGCGTCTTCGCGGCGGGAGCCCAGGGCGATGTCGTGCCGCTGAAGAGCGGAACTCGGGCGCAACGGCGGACCGAACTCGTCGTCTGGCGGCCGTTCCAGCGCTGAATGGCCCAACCGGTACCCAGGGTGGACACCCCCGGTACCCAGGGCGGGTTATGTCGACCTGTCCCGGTCGTTAAGCTGAGCCCCATGAGCGACAACGAGCGAGAGAATCCGGACGACACGTCTTCTTCGAGGCCCCAGGACGAGCGGATGTCGACGCCGCCCGGCCAGCCTGATCAGCCCGCCGGTCCGCCGCCGGGGTCCCCCCTGGCGCCGCCGAGCGGCACACCATTGCCTCCAGCGCCGGATTCCCCCGCAGCGCCCGCCCCCGGGCCGATCCAACAGCCCGGCTACCCGCAGCAGCAGCCGGGATACCCGCAGCAGCCCGGATACCCGCAGCAGCCCGGATACCCGCAACAGAATTACCCGCAGCAGGGCTACCCGCAACAGGGATACCCCCAGCAGGGCTATCCGGCCCAGCAGGGCCACCCGCAGCGACCGCAGCAGTATCCGGTCCAGCAGCAGGGGTACCCACAGCCCGGCTACATCGCCCAGGCGCCGGCGCGGACAGCGCCACCGCGGCCTCCGCTCGACCAGCGGCAGAGGCGCGGCGCGATGCTCGCCGGCGCGGTGGGGTTCACGCTCATGAGCCTGGGCTTCGCCCTCGTCGCGATACCGCTCACGATCGCCCTGTTCGGCGCGTTCTTCAGCACCCTGTTCTCCTGGATTGCGCAGAACAACCCCGACGATCTGTCCCTGAACGGCGGGCCGGCACCCGGGAACCTCGACGAAATCATCGGGGGCGCCTGGACGGCATTCCTGCCCTGGCTGATCGGCCTGGTCATCCTCGGCGTCATCCTCTGGGTCCTCGGCTACCTCGCCAGCCTGCGGATCCTGCGCAGCCACCGGGTGAATCGTCCGGTAGCCGTGATCTGGAGCGCACTCGGCGTCGCCATCGCTGCCAATTTCCTGCTCAGCGCCCTGAGCTCACCGTTCTCGGGTCTCGTGAGCATGTGGACACCGGATGTCGGCGGAGACTTCGATGGCAGTGGCGATTTCCCAGCGTTCGAGGGCATCGACTTCGCGCCCTTCATCGGGCTCGGCGTGTTCTTCCTCCTGGTCAGTCTGCTCGTGAACGCGGCGATCGGCCTGCTCAGCTGGTGGTGGATGGCCCACGCTTTCCGTGAGCGGTACGCGCCGGTCGGCGGTTCCGCGAACGTCCCAACGGCTAGGGTCTGATCGGAGGTCCCGGTTCCCGGTCGGTGCCCGATCAGGAACCGGGCCCGGCGGCACCGTTACCCTGAACAGGTGACTGACTTCCCGTTCGACCGGCTGCGCCGGTGGCCCGACATCGAGGCGGCCAACCTCTGTGCGTCGGACGCGACCGACCGGCTCGTGCTTGCCGCGGCGGACAGCGAGATCGCCGCATCGCTGCCAGGCGATGTCGTGGTGATCGGTGACCGTTACGGTGCGCTGACGCTGGGTGCCGCGTGGGTCGGAGCCGCCGGCATCCGAGTGCACCAGGACGGACTCTCCGGCGAACGGGCTCTGGCGAACAACGCCGCCACGCTGTCAGCCGCCGACCGTTTTGCGAATGTGCCGCTGGAGGCGTCGGCGGTCGACGGAGCTCGCATCGTGTTGCTGCAGCTGCCACGCTCGCTCGACGCGCTCGCCGAGATCGCCGAGCTGGTTGCCCGGCATGCGGCGGCGGATGTGACGGTGTTCGCCGGCGGGCGGGTCAAGCACATGACCTACGCGATGAACGACGTGCTCGGCGAATACTTCGGATCCGTCACCGCGTCGCTCGCGCAACAGAAGTCCCGGGTGCTTCTCGCGCGGGAGCCCCACCCGCCCGCCGGAGATCCGGTCTGGCCGGCACGCGAGTTCCATGGCGACCTCGGGCTGTGGGTGTACGCGCACGGTGCCGCGTTCGCCGGCACGAAGGTCGACATCGGCACGCGCTTCCTGCTCGGATTCCTGGATGGGCTCCCCGCCGCCGAAACCGCCATCGACCTCGGCTGCGGCACCGGGATCCTTGCTACCGCGCTCGCGCGTGCCAGACCCGCCATGAGTGTGACGGCCACCGACCAGTCTGCCTCCGCTGTGGCATCCGCGCGCCAGACGGCGTCGGCCAACGGCGTCGCCGACCGGGTCAGGGTGGTGCGCGACGACGGACTGTCCGGGTGGACCGACGCCTCAGCGGAACTGATCCTGCTGAACCCGCCGTTCCACGTGGGAGCCACTGTGCACGCGGGAATCGCCGGAAAGCTGTTCGACGAAGCCGCCCGTGTGCTCAGGCCGGGCGGCGAACTGTGGACCGTGTGGAACTCTCACCTCGGCTACCGGGCCGCTTTGGAGCGTACGGTCGGGCCCACCCGGCAGCTCGGGCGCAACAGCAAGTTCACGGTGACGGTTTCGGTCAAACGCTAGGGCAGTGCGGGCCTGGTCAGTGGCGAGCGGACCGCGTGGCCTGGGCGATGTCGATCTCGAGCTCCTCTCGATCGCGTCGTGGCCCGAATGCCGGTGTGCCCGCCTCGATCCGCCAGCTCGCGCTCAGCGGGCCGATATCGAGCACGTCGAAGCCGATCGCGTCGATGAACCCGCTGACGATCTTCTTGGCATCGTCGTCATCCCCGGCGACGATGAGCGCACGCCGCTCGGCCGTACCCGCCGACTGGGCGTCGTCCGTGATCGCCGGCGCCTGGATGTGGTTGAACGCCTTCACCAGGCGAGCGTCGGCGAAGTGCGCCTGCACGAACTCGGAGACCGTCATCTCGCCGGCGTCGAGGGGCGCAATGGTCCCGTCTCGCCGCGGGTAGTAGTTGCTGGTGTCGATCACGATCTTCCCGCCGAGCAGATCGGCCGGGATGTTCTGCACGTCCTTCAGAGGGATGGCGACCGCGACCAGGTCAGCGGTCGCCGCATCCGCCGTTGTCCCCGCTGTAGCTCTCTCGCCGAGTTCGAGAATCAATTCCGAGAGAGAGTCCGGGCCCCGCGAATTCGAGACCAGAACGTCGTAGCCATGAGCGACGGCGGCGCGGGCGAGCTGGGAACCGATGTGGCCTGAGCCGATAAGTCCGAGAGTTGTCATAGGGGAGAAAAGGCGGGAGGGCTCGAATATGTTCCCGCGCTCAGACCCCGCCACCGTCAGCGTTCAGGTACGCCAGCTGGGCTTCGACGGAGTGCTCGGCAGCGAACCGCACAGCCGGGTCGATGTCGGAGTACACCACATCCGTGACGGCAGCTGCAGTGGCATCCGGCCCCAACCGTCGCAGCGCGGCGCGCACCTCGTCAAGCCGCCGATACCGGTGGGCGAGGTAGGCGTCGCAGATCTGCTCGAGGTCCGGCAGCGTGGGACCGTGCGCCGGCAGCACGGTGAGCGCCCCAAGGCCCCGAAGCGTCGCCAGCGAGTCGAGGTAGTCGGCAAGACTCCCGTCCGGAGCGGCGATCACCGTGGTGCCTCGGCCGAGGATGGTGTCGCCCGTGAGGACCGCTCCCCGCTCGCCGTCACCGACAAGGACAAAGCAGGCCGAGTCGGCCGTGTGCCCTGGCGTGGCGACGACGCGGATGCTGACACCAGCAGCGCGAATCAGCTCCCCATCGGTCAGGGGTTCGCTGTCGATACAGAATGCCGGGTCGAACCCCCGCACCGGTGCGCCGGTGAGCCGGGCAAGTTCCACGCTGCCGCCCGAGTGGTCGTGGTGTCGGTGGGTGATGAGAATGAGATCCACCGCACCTGCGGTCGCCAATGCTTCCAGATGACCGGGGTCGTCCGGACCGGGGTCGACCACCACTACCGATCCGGCGCCGGGCTCGCCGACCAGATAGCTGTTGGTGCCGTCGAGGGTCATCGGCCCCGCGTTCGAGGCGAGGAGCACCCGGGTGAGCGCGCTTGTTCTTTCGGGCACGACGATCAGGCCAGGGCGCGGAGTCTCGGCGCGAGGTCACGTGCGAAGAGGTCGAGGAACCGCTTCTGGTCGTGGCCGGGGCCGTGGAACACCAGGTGGTTGAGGCCGGCGTCGAGATACGGTTTGATCAGCGACACGGCCTCGTCCGGGTCGTTGGACACGATCCAGCGTTTCGCGACCTGTTCGATCGGCAGCGCATCCGCGGCCGCTTCCATCTCGATCGGGTCGTCGATCGAGTGTTTCTGCTCCGGAGTGAGCGAGAGCGGCGCCCAGAACCGGGTGTTTTCGAGTGCGACAGCTCGATCGGTGTCGTACGAGATCTTGATTTCGATCATCTTGTCGATCCCGGTGACGTCGCGGCCGGCCTTCTCGGCGCCCTCGGCAACGGCGGGGAGCAGCTTGTCGGTGTACAGTTCCATGCCTTTACCGGAGGTACAGATGAAGCCGTCACCGGCGCGGCCGGCGTAGCGAGCCACGACCGGTCCACCCGCCGCGACATAGACGGGGATGCCGCCGTCGGGCACATCGTAGATCGACGCGCCCTTCGTCGAGTAGTACTCACCGTCGAAGTCGACGCGGTCGCCGACCCAGAGCTGCCGCATGAGATCGACCGACTCGCGCAGGCGGGCGAAACGCTCCTTGAACTCGGGCCATTCACCTCGGAACCCCGTGGCGATCTCGTTGAGGGCCTCGCCGGTGCCCACGCCGAGGAACACCCGGTCGGGGTACAGGCAGCCCATGGTGGCGAACGCCTGTGCGATGACTGCCGGGTTGTAGCGGAACGTCGGCGTCATCACCGAGGTGCCGATCTGGATCCGTTCCGTGCGCTCACCGACCGCGGTCATCCAGGCGAGGGAGAAGGGTGCGTGGCCGCCGTTGTGCCGCCACGGTTGAAAGTGGTCACTCACGGTGACGCTGTCGAAGCCGTGTTCTTCGGCCAGAACGCCCAGTTCAACGAGATCGCGCGGCCCGAACTGCTCCGCCGATGCCTTCACGCCCAACTTCAACATTGGATCCTCCACAGCCAGACAACCCCGGCGCCGTTCGCCGATAACCCCGACACTAGCGGGATGACCCCGCGCCGGTTGCTGTGAATCCGCCGTCCCCCCGACGGGTGATCGATCCGACCGGCTCTCGAAATCGGATGTCAAGGGCGTGGCCCGACCTTGCAATGACGCGTTCGAGTGTCAAGCTTGGACCGTGCCACAACTTGACCACCGCCTGGACCTCTCCGAGTCACTCACGCTCGGTACGCCCTGGAACACCGTGGTCTGGGACGACCCGGTGAATCTCATGACCTATGTCTCCTGGGTGTTCCGCAGCTACTTCGGCTTCAGCAGTGCCCGCGCTGACGAACTCATGCTGCAGGTTCACAACGTCGGCAGCGCCGTCGTCGCGACGGGGTCTCGCGAGGAGATGGAGCGGCACGTGGTGGCCATGCACGGATTCGGGCTGCTGTCGACGCTGGCGCAGGTACCCGAATGAGGGCGTTCGACGCGACACCCGGCGGTGACCTTCTCGCTGAATTCGAGACCCAGGAAGTCGCGCTGTTCATCGACCTCGTGCAGCAGATCATCGGCCTGCTCGAGAGAGTCAAGGACGGTGAAGCCGACGTCGAGCCGAGCGTGCTGGCGCGGCTGTTCCCGGATGCATACACAGATGCCCCGGGTGCAGCCGACGAGTTCCGCCGCTTCACCCTGGACGATCTGATCGACCGCAAGGTGGAGAACGCCAAGGGAGTGCTCGCCTCTTTCAACGTCGCCCAGTCACGACTCACGGCGGACGGCGAAATCCGGCTGGTGCTGCTCGACCGGGAGCATGCCATGTACTGGCTCGGCACGCTGACGGACTTGCGGCTCGTCCTCGCGACGAGCCTGGGCATTGCAACAGTCTCTGACGAGGGCGCCGTCGAAAGCCCGGACGCTGAATACGTCGAGAGCCTCTACGACTGGTTCGGATTCGCTCAGGGTTCATTGCTCGAGGCGCTGGAAGAGGTCGAGGGCATCGGCGGTTGAAAGATACCCTGAGAGCACCATGCACATACTGATGTTCAGCGACCAGCACGCGGATTCGCTCGGCGGGGTCCAGGTCTCCATCAGGCTGCAGAAGCGTTTTCTCGAACAGGCGGGGCACACCGTCACCGTGTGCGCTCCGAGGATGCATCGCGAGCATCCTGGCGACTCCGACTATGTCGACACTCCCTCCGTCCCCATCACGCTTGACCGTGAGTATTCGATGACCCTCGTCGGCCGTCGCGCCGACCGGTTCATCGATGAGGCGCTCGCGACGCGGCCTCCGGTCGATCTCGTGCACGTGCAAGCCGATTTCTGGGGTGCGATGCTGGGGTACCGATTCGCGCAGAGGCACGGCATCCGGGCGGTCCACACCTTCCACAACCACATGGAGTTCGGCATCGAGCGGGTCGTGCCGTACCCGAAGCTGGCGGTGCGCGGGCTGCTCTGGTGGCAGCACCGGCTGCTCAAACCGGCTCGCTCCGCTCTCGCACCCAGTGCGTGGTCGTATTTGAACGAACTGTCTCTGCGGGCGGATGCCGCGACGGCGCCGAGCAGTCACTTCGCTTCGCTGCTGGAACGAAAAGGGGCGGCATCCGCCGTCGAGGTGATCCTCACGGGAGCCGACGACACGGTCGTCGAACAGGTGCTCCGAGAGGCGGGGCCGCGCTCGACCATCCGTCCGATGTTCGTCTGGATGGGCAGGATGAGCTCCGAGAAACGCGTCCTCGAGTACCTCGACGCCATTCGCCTGGCTGATGTGGACGCCGATTTCCGGCTCTACGGAGCCGGGCTCCTGCTCACCAAAGCTCAGGCCTTCGTGCGCGAGAACGGGCTCGGCGATCGGGTCCACTTCGCCGGTAAGGTGCCCTATCCCGAGGCCCTGGCCGCTATCGCATCGGCGGACGCCCTCGTCCAGACCTCGATCGGGTTCGAGACGCAGGGCATGACCGTGTTCGAAGCGGCCGCGCTCGGCACACCGTCGATCGTCAGTGACCCGAACATCGCCGGTGAGCTTCCCGACGGCATCTACTGGCAGCCCGCCGATGGATCCGTTCAGGCGCTCGCCGATGCTCTGGTGCGGGTTGCCGCCGACGTGGCATCCGGTTCGAAACTCGTCGTCGAGCCCCAGACGAGTTCCACCTTCCGGCAGAGCCACCAGACGGAGCGGATGATCGGCGTGTACGAGCGGGTGCTTGCCCGCCGATCGGCACAGCCTGACAGCGCTGTGTGACGCCATGTTGCGGGAGCAGTCACACCCGCGCGAGCGAACACGCACCATGGAATCATGTCTCGACACATCCGTTTCAATGCCTTCGACATGAATTGTGTCGCCCACCAGTCGCCCGGGCTCTGGCGTCACCCTGACGACCAGTCGCACCGTTACACCGACCTGAGCTACTGGACCGAACTGGCGAAACTGCTTGAACGTGGCAAATTCGACGGGCTCTTCATCGCCGACGTGCTCGGTACCTATGACGTGTACGGCGGCAACCATGACGCCGCCCTCCGCAACGGCGCCCAGGTCCCCGTCAGCGACCCGCTGCTTCTGGTGTCGGCCATGGCGGCTGTCACCGAGAACCTCGGGTTCGGCATCACGGCCGGCACCGCTTACGAGCACCCCTACCCATTCGCCCGGCGGCTGTCCACCCTCGACCACCTCACCAAGGGCCGTATCGGCTGGAATGTCGTCACCGGCTATCTTCCCAGCGCTGCCCGCAACATGGGCCACGATGATCAGATCGAACACGACGAGCGGTACAACATCGCCGACGAATACCTGGAAGTGCTCTACAAGCTGTGGGAGGGTTCCTGGGAGGACGACGCGGTCGTCCGCGATCGCGAGTCGGGCGTCTTCACGGACCCGGAGAAGGTGCACGAGATCGGTCACGCGGGCAAGAACTTCACGGTTCCGGGCATTCACCTGTCCGAACCGTCGCCGCAGCGCACCCCGGTCATCTTCCAGGCCGGTGCCTCAGGCCGTGGCGTCGCCTTCGCCGCCGAGAATGCCGAGGCCATCTTTGTCGGTTCCCCGACGAAAGCCATCCTCAAGGCGACGGTGTCGAAGATCCGGGATGCCCTCGAAGCGGCCGGTCGCGACCGTTACGCAGCGAAGATCTACCAGTTGGTGACCATCATCACCGACGAGACGCCGGAGAAGGCGCAGGCGAAGCACGAGGACTACCAGCAGTACGCCAGCACGGAGGGCGCCCTCGTCTTCATGTCCGGCTGGATGGGCATCGACCTCTCGCAGTACGACCTGGACGCGCCGATCGGGGATGTGAAGAGCAACGCGATCCAGTCCGCCGTCGCGAACTTCCAGGCGGCATCCGAGGACGGAAGCGAGTGGACGGTCCGCGACATCGCCGCGTGGGCGGGCATCGGCGGCCTTGGCACCCGGATCGTCGGCTCCGGCAGCGAAGTGGCCGACCAGCTCCAGTCGTGGGTGGATGAGACCGACGTCGATGGCTTCAATCTGGCCTACGCGATCACGCCGGGGTCATTCGAGGACATCGTCGAGTTCGTCATCCCGGAACTGCAGGCGCGGGATGCCTACCCGACCGACTACGCGCCAGGCAGCTTCCGTAACAAGCTGCACGGCCGCGGCGATCACCTTCCGGCGGAGCATCGCGGAGCGTCGTTCAGCTACCGGGAGCGGGTCGTGGCGCCCTAGCTCAGAACGTCCGGCCCTCCAGAACACCGAGATCGGCCGTTGGGGGAAAGAATCGACCCCCCTGGCGCAAGCCCCGGCGGTCGATTGCGGGGGGAGTGGGTTCAGCTGGTGACCTTCAGCTCGTTCTCCGATTATGCCGCCACGGGTGC
>NZ_JBKJWH010000165.1:0-17656 GCF_046716805.1 Mycetocola sp.
GCCCTGCCATGGCTGGCCGGCAGAGTCCGCGGAGTTAGTCGGATGCGACATCCAGCGCCTCAGCGAGCGTGAAGGCACCCGCGTAGAGCGCCTTGCCGACGATGGCACCCTCCAGACCGAGCGGAACGAGCGAGCGCAGCGCGACGAGGTCGTCGAGGCTGGACACGCCACCGGAGGCGACGACTGGGCGGTTCGTACGTGCCAGCACCTGACGGAGAAGATCCACGTTGGGGCCCTGCAGGGTGCCGTCCTTGGTCACGTCAGTGACCACGTATCGCGCGCAGCCGGCCTGCTCGAGCCGGTCGATGACCGTCCACAGGTCGCCGCCTTCACGGGTCCAGCCGCGTGCTGCGAGCGTCGTGCCGCGGACGTCGAGGCCGACAGCGACGGCCTCGCCGTACTGACCGATGACGTTGGCTGCCCACTCGGGGTTCTCGAGCGCTGCGGTGCCGAGGTTGATGCGCTTGGCTCCGGTGGCGAGTGCCGCCTCGAGCGATGCGTCGTCGCGGATGCCACCGGACAGCTCCACGTTCACACCGCGGACCTGCTTGATGACCTTGCGGATGACACCGGCATTGTTGCCGCGGTCGAAGGCTGCGTCAAGGTCGACAAGGTGGATCCACTCCGCGCCCTGAGCTGCCCAGTCGGCGGCGGCATCGACCGGGTCGCCGTAGTTGGTTTCGGTACCAGCTTCGCCCTGGGTCAGCCGAACGGCTTTTCCGTCGGCGACATCGACCGCGGGAAGCAGCACAAGCTTCGGGGTCGTGTTGAACTCACTCATTGTTGTCCTTGGTTTCGGGCGCGGCAGCAGTGTGCCGCATGGCGTTCGTCAGTCGGTTGTGAGGGTGCCGATCCAGTTCCTCAGAAGCCGGATGCCGGCCTCCCCCGACTTCTCGGGGTGGAACTGGGTGGCGGAAAGCGGGCCGTTCTCGACGGCGGCGATGAAACGGGTGCCGTGCTCAGACCAGGTCACGCGGGGCTCGGGGAGCGGGTGCGTCGCCTCGAGCGTCCAGTGCTGCGCCGCGTATGAGTGAACGAAGTAAAACCGTTCGTCGTGGAGTCCGGCGAAGAGTACGGACTGCTCCGGAGCCTCCACGGTGTTCCAGCCCATGTGCGGGAGCACCGGGGAGTCCAGTTCGGTGACGGCACCAGGCCACTCACCGAGACCTTCGGTATCGATGCCGCGTTCCACGCCGTGTTCGAAAAGGACCTGCATTCCGACGCAGATGCCGAGCACCTTGCGACCCCCGGCGAGGCGGCGGTCGATGATCTCGGCGATCCGGTTCTTGTTGAGCTGCTCCATCACCGCGCTGAACGCGCCGACGCCGGGCACGACGAGGCCGTCGGCTTCCAGCGCGCGCGCACGATTCCCGGTGAGCTCAACCGTTGCTCCTGCGGCTTCGAGCGCTTTGACGGCGGAGTGGACGTTGCCGCTTCCGTAGTCGAGGACGACGACGTTCGGTGAAAACTCTCCGGTCACAGCAAGCCCTTCGTCGAGGGGATCCCCGTCACTTCAGGGTCGAGAGCTTTCGCCTGCCGGAACGCGCGGGCGAAAGCCTTGAACTCTGCCTCGGCGATGTGGTGCGGGTCGCGGCCGCCGAGAACCCGCACGTGCACGGTGAGGGCTGCGTTGTACGTGATCGCCTCGAACACGTGGCGGATCATCGACCCGGTGAAGTGGCCACCGATCAGGTGGAACTCGAAACCGGCTGGCTCACCCGAGTGCACGAGGTACGGCCGGCCGGAGATGTCGACGACGGCCTGCACGAGGGCTTCGTCGAGGGGGACGAGGGCGTCACCATACCGGGAGATGCCCGACTTGGTACCGAGTGCCTCTCTGATCGCCTGGCCGAGCGCGATGCCGATGTCCTCCACGGTGTGGTGGACATCGATCTCGGTGTCACCCTTGGCTCGCACGGTGAGGTCGGTGAGCGAGTGCTTCGCGAACGCCGTCAGCAGGTGATCGTAGAACGGGACGGTCGTGTCGATGTCGCTCGTGCCCGTGCCGTCGAGGTTGATCGACAAGTCGATGCTGGATTCGCTCGTCTCGCGCTGGATGCGGGCGGTGCGCTGTGGCGTGCTCATGGTTTCGAGCCTATCGCGGCCATCGCCTCGAGGAACGCTGTCGTCTCCGCTTCCGTGCCTGCGGTGACGCGCAGCTGACCAGGGAGACCGATGTCGCGGATCAGGATGCCGCGCTCCAGCAAAGCCTCGAACAGTGCGTGCGGGTTCTCCACTCCCCCGAACAGCACAAAATTGCTGTGGCTGCGGTAGGTGTGGAAGCCGAGTCCGGTCAACCCTGCCGTGATCCGATCACGCTGGACGCGGATGTCGTCGACCATGGCGAGCATGGCGTCGCTGTGCGCGAGAGCAGCCGTCGCCGCCGCCTGGGTGAGGGCGGAGAGGTGGTACGGCAGCCGGACCAGGCGGAGGGCATCCGTCACCGCAGGATCCGCTGCGAGGTATCCGACCCGGATCCCGGCGAAGGCGAACGCCTTGCTCATGGTGCGGGAAATCAGTAGCCGCTCCCGTCCAGGAAGCAGTGTCAACGCACTCGGGATGTCGTGCGGCGCGAACTCGACGTACGCCTCGTCCACGACGACGACGCCGTCGGTCGCGTCATAGACCGCTTTGATCGTGTCGAGCGCGAGGGGCGTACCCGTTGGGTTGTTCGGTGAGCACAGGAACACGATGTCCGGCTGGGCCTTGGCCACCGCCGCCGCAGCCGTGGCCGGCGACAGCTCGTACTCTGCGTCTCGGTCCGCGGCGACCCAGGTGGTGCCCGTTCCGGAGGCGAGCAGCGAATACATCGAATAGGTGGGGGTGAAGCCGAGGAGTGTGCGTCCGGGGCCGCCGAAAGCCTGCAGCACCTGCTGGAGGACCTCGTTGGATCCGTTGGCCGCCCAGATGTTGTCGCGGCTGAGTCCGTGCCCGAGATACCCGGCGAGGCTGTCGCGTAGTCCGCTGAACTCGCGGTCGGGGTAACGGTTGGCACCGAGAACAGCAGTCGCGAGGGCGGCCACGATGTCGCGGGCGACGACCTCAGGGATGGGATGCGTGTTCTCGTTGACATTGAGCGCCACCGGGACGGTCTTCTGGGGAGCCCCGTAGGGCGTCTTGCCGCGAAGGTCGTCGCGGATGGGCAGGGACTCGAGAGAACTCACTCGGTAAGTTTACCGACGGCGGTCGCCGCCTCGGTTCGCGGAGCGAGGTGGAGGGCTCGTGGCCGCTTCAGTTGCCGGAGTACTGCGCAGGAATGGCGATGCGCTGCCCGGGCGAGACCGTTGAGGTGTCGAGCTGGTTGAGGCGCATGAGGTCGGCGATGACGTCACGAGGATCAGCGTCAGGGGCAACACTCGTCGCCAGCTGCCACAGCGACTGACCGGACTCGATCGTGGCGTACTCGAAGACGACGGAACTCGCGCTCGATGTGGCAACCGCCGGAAGTGCATTGACGCCCAGCCAGGCGGCCACCGCAACCAGCGGAGCGGCAGCCAGCGAGGTGAAGACCACACGGCCGCGGCGCGTGAGCCGAAGGCGACCGCTCGGCTGCTTCGACGAGACTGCGGGGCGTGGCGGCACAACGGGCGACGGCCGCATCGCCGCCTGGCGGGACGAGAGTGCCGGGCGGATCGGTGTGATGACTGCTGTGCTCATGGTGTGTCTCCTGCGTGCTGACGGTGCGGTGCGGTGCTTCGGAGTGTTCGTATCCGACTCCGGGGGAGCCCGATACGAAGCTGTGTTCCGAATATATATTCGATTGTTCGAACATTCAAGTAGGTGTTCGTACTTTTGCAAAATAATTTCCCGACACACTCGAACGAATGTTTGGCGCTGGGCGGTGCCGAGACTAGAGTTTTGCTACTGGTTGATACCCAACCAGCGACCACTGACATTGGCCGGCGCCGCCCGCCAGACGGGAGTGACATGACGCTCAACAAGAGGGATGCCGCTGGAACGGCTGGGTCCGCTGGCGCGAAACCCCAGCGGGTTCTCGCCGACAAGCCGACAACGAGGCGACGCAAGAGCCTCAGCGAGAAGCAGCTGTCGATCCTGGATGTGATCCAGCGCTCGGTGAGTTCTCGTGGGTACCCGCCGAGCATGCGCGAAATCGGCGACGCGGTCGGCCTCGCCTCCCTGTCCAGCGTCACGCACCAGCTGAACCAGCTTGAGCTGAGCGGCTACCTGCGCCGGGACCCGAACCGGCCTCGTGCGCTCGAAATCCTCATCGACCTGCCGTCGCCGTCATCCGAAGCCGATTTCGAGAACACGACACCGGTCGGTGACGCCGCCATGGTGCCGCTCGTCGGGCGGATCGCTGCCGGCGTGCCGATCACCGCCGACCAGCAGGTCGAAGAGGTCTTCCCACTCCCCCGCCAGCTCGTCGGCAAGGGCGACCTCTTCATGCTGAAGGTGTCGGGCGAATCGATGATCGACGCGGCGATCTGTGACGGCGACTGGGTGGTCGTCCGTCAGCAGCAGACCGCAGAAAACGGCGACATCGTCGCTGCCATGCTCGACGGTGAAGCGACCGTCAAGGTGTTCCGCCAGCGTGACGGCCACACCTGGCTTCTGCCTCGCAACTCGAGCTTCGAACCGATCCTCGGCGACGAAGCCGACGTGCTCGGCAAGATCGTGGCGGTGCTGCGCTCGGTCTGATCGAACCGATCAGGACTGCCGGGCGAACTCCGCGACCTGCGCGGCGAGTTCTTCCGACGCCATCGCGCGCACGTGGGTGCCTTCCTCGAGGTAGTCGAGGTGGTCGACGCGTCCGCGCCGGTGCAGCATCGAGATCACGTCGCCGCGGTCATACGGCACAAGCAGGTCGAGTTCGACGGAGGGGCTCGGCAGAAGGTCGCCGAGGGCGGCCAGAATTTCGTCGATGCCCTCGCCGGTTCGTGCCGAGGCGAAGATGGCGTTCGGCTCGAGGCCACGCAGCAGCAGACGGTCGTCTTCGTTCACGAGGTCACTCTTGTTGAAGACCACGAGTTCCGGGATGTTCCGGGCACCGACATCGCCGATGACGTCGCGGACAGTCATCAACTGGGCAGCAGGGTCGGGGTGCGATCCGTCGACGACGTGCACGATGACATCCGCTTCGCCGACTTCTTCCAGCGTCGACCGGAACGCTTCGACGAGCTGGTGCGGCAGGTTCCTGACGAAACCGACCGTGTCAGAGATCGTGTACAGCCGGCCGTCCTCGGTCTGGGTGCGGCGGACGGTCGCGTCGAGGGTGGCGAAGAGGGAGTTCTCGACGAGCACCCCGGCTTTGGTGATCCGGTTGAGAAGGCTCGACTTGCCGGCGTTCGTGTAGCCGGCGATGGCGACGGACGGAACCTCGAAGCGGTGGCGGTTGGCGCGCTTGGCTTCACGCGCGGGACCGAACCCCTTGATCTGCTTGCGGAGTTTCGCCATCCGGGTGTGAATGCGCCGGCGATCGAGTTCGATCTTCGTCTCACCTGGTCCGCGGGATCCCATGCCGGCTCCGGCTCCACCGACCTGGCCACCGGCCTGGCGGGACATCGAGTCACCCCAGCCGCGAAGCCGCGGCAGGAGGTACTCAAGCTGCGCGAGTTCGACCTGCGCCTTGCCCTCACGGCTCTTGGCGTGCTGGCTGAAGATGTCAAGGATGACGGCGGTGCGGTCGATGACCTTCACCTTCACAACATCCTCGAGGGCACGGCGCTGGCTGGGCGCCAGTTCTGTGTCGGCGATCACGGTGTCGGCGCCGAGGGAGGCGACGATCCCGCGCAGTTCCTCCGCCTTGCCTTTGCCGAGGTAGGTGCTGGGGTCGGGGGTCGGGCGGCGCTGGAGCATGCCGTCCAGCACCACGGCGCCGGCCGTCTCAGCGAGGGCGGCGAGCTCACGGATCGAGTTCTCGGCATCCTGCAGCGACCCTTGCGAGTAAATACCGATGAGCACGACGTTCTCGATGCGAAGCTGCCGGTATTCGACCTCGGTGACGTCTTCGAGCTCGGTCGACAGCCCCGCCACGCGTCGAAGCGCCTGGCGATCCTCGCGATCCAGTTGCTCGCCGTCGTGACCGCCGTCGCCGGCCGGGTCGAATGCGGTTCCGGTATCGAGCGCTTCGGCCTTTCCCGCGCCGAAGAGGGAGTACCCGGACGCGCGGGTTTCCGCGTTCCGAAGCACGCGGGTGACGGCGTCGTCGCCGTCTGGACGTTCTGAAGTATCGCTTGAAGCAGTCATCAAAGTTAACCCTAACGCGTACGGTCGAGTAACGTTCGGGTATGGCCAGCGATCATTATTTCACCGGGGTGCCTGGCACCGAACTCAAGCTGCGGACGGTCACAGTGCACCTCGCCGGCGCCGAGCGGGAACTGACCACGGCCAACGGCATCTTCAGCCCGGGCCGCATCGACCAGGGCACCCAGGTCCTCCTCAGCGAGACCCCCCGTCCCCCAGCGACAGGCAACATCCTCGACCTGGGCTGCGGTTGGGGGCCGATCGCATTCACCATCGCTTTCGCGTCGCCGGATGCCACGGTGTGGGCTGTCGACGTCAACGAACGCTCGCTCGAACTGGTGCGGGTCAACGCGGCGAAACTCGGCCTGACGAATGTGCGCGCCGTCCTCCCCGACCAGGTCCCTGCCGACCTCACCTTCGACTCGATCTGGTCGAACCCACCGATCCGGATCGGCAAGCAGGCGTTGCACGAGATGCTCCAGCAGTGGCTCCCCCGGCTCGCCCCCGGCTCGGACGCCTGGCTCGTCGTCCAGAAAAACCTTGGCGCGGACAGCCTGCACCGCTGGCTGCAGGAACAGCTTGCCGACGACTTCGATGTGACCCGTGAGGCGATCAGCAAGGGCTACCGCGTATTGCGTGCCGCCCGGCACGACGACTGAGGTCAGCCCAGTTCGAGGGTTCCGGTGTAGACGAGTTCTGCGGCGCCACTCAAGCCGACGTGCTCGCCGTCCTGGGTAGCGAACATCCGCACCCCGAGCGTGCCGCCCGGCACGTCGACCCGCCACTGATTCGGTGCTGCCGATCCGGCCCAGTGCCGGGTCGCCAGCGCTGCCGCGGCGACGCCGGTGCCACAGGAGAGTGTTTCACCGCTGCCGCGTTCGTGCACCCGCATGGTGATGCGGCCGACGCCGTCGGTGATCAGCGGGTCGTGCGGAACGACGAATTCGACGTTGGCGCCGTCGATGGGCTCCGGCTCGATCCGCGGCACGTAGCTGAGATCTGCCGACGCCAGTTCCGTCTCGTCGGCAAGGGCGACGACCACGTGCGGGTTTCCCACGTTGATCCCGAGCCCGGGGCGGGCCACCTTGAGTTCCTTGGCCCGCACCAGCGGCTCCCCACCGTCGAGCATCCACCGGCCCAGGTCGACCTGGAACCCGTTCGTGGACCTCTGAACGTCACGCACCCCGGCCCGCGTGCCGATCGGGAGGGTGTCGCCGGACTCCAGGGTCACGAGGCCCTGATCGAGCAGGTATCGGACGAAGACGCGGATGCCGTTGCCGCACATCTCCGCGATCGATCCGTCCGCGTTGTGGTAGTCCATGAACCACTCCGCGTTCTCGTCTTCAGCGAGGGCGGCCGCTCCGGCGTCGAGGTTCGCGGAGCGCACGGCGCGGATCACGCCGTCTGCTCCGACTCCGAAGTGCCGGTCGCAGATCGCTGTGATCTGTTCGGCGGTCAGCGGCTGGGCGCCGTCCGGGTCAGCGTAGAGGACGAAGTCATTGCCGGTGCCGTGACCCTTGGTGAACGGGAGCGTGAATGCCATGGGTCAAGTCTACGGTTCGCGCCGTTGTGCTTCGTGGCGAATCGACGCGCGCGGGGTCCGGCGGGTCAGCCGGTGACGGATGCCTCGGCGGCGTTCACGAGCGCGGGATCGTCGTAGTCCAGCCAGACGATGTCGGCGTAACGCCGGAACCAGCTCATTTGCCTGCGCGCGTACCTGCGGGTCAGCTGTTGCGTCTGCTCGATCGCCGCCGCCTCTGTTGCGGTGCCGGCGAGCTGCTGCAGGGCCTGGGCGTAGCCGATGGCCCTGGACGCTGTAACGCCGCGTTCCAGCCCCTGCGGCACGAGCTCGCGGACCTCGTCGAGGAGGCCGTCCCGCCACATCCCGCGGACACGTTCGTCGAGCCGGGCGACGAGTTCCTCGCGCGGGGCGCGGAGCCCGACGATCCGGGTGGGACGCCAGTACACCGGCTCCTCGGGCAGCATTCCGGCGACCGGCGACCCTGTGATCTCGGCCACCTCGAGCGCACGGACGAGGCGGCGGGTGTTCTGCGAACCGATTCTCGACGCGATGGCGGGATCGAGAGCGGCGAGACGGCGGTACAGGACACCGGCGCCCTCCGTTTCGAGTTCCGACTCGAGCCGGGCGCGGATCGCCTTGTCGGATGCCGGGAACTGGAAGTCGTAGAGCACGCTCGCGACGTAGAGGCCTGACCCTCCCACGAGGATCGGAGTTGCCCCACGGTCGACGATGTCCTCGACGGCGGCGCGAGCATCCGCCTGGTATTGCGCGACGGTCGATTCGGTGGTGACATCGAGCACGTCAAGCAGGTGGTGCGGGATGCCGCGACGGTCGGCCCGAGGGAGCTTGGCGGTGCCGATGTCCATGCCGCGGTACAGCTGCATGGCGTCTGCGTTGATGATTTCAGCGGGCGGACCTGCAGCGGCAAGACGCTCGGCCAGGTTGAGCGACAGTTCTGATTTGCCGGTGCCGGTCGGGCCGATGATGCAGATCACGTCGGCCGGTGCGGGATTCAGCGTTGACCGTCCAGCTGATCGTAGATCGGGGTGGTGGCGCCCGGGACGGATGCCGGCGGGCCGACCCTCAGCGACGGCAGCCCGAGCGAGACCCGGCCAGGTGTCGCAGCAGCCGTCGCCGGCACACCACACGACTCGGTCTGGGCTCGGTCCCAGGCGTCCCCCGCCGACGTGCGACGCACCCGGAGCGGCTGCCCGTCCGCGGTGTCAGCGATCAGGTAGAACGGGGCGGCCTGGCTGACGCGCACGGTGACGACGTCGCCCGGGCGTGGGATCTCGGACCCTGCGGGCACGTCGAAGTGCACGAGCCGGGAGTCCTCCGCGCGACCGGACATCCGGTGCGTGGCCGAGTCTTTCTTGCCCTCGCCGACGGCGACGAGCAGCTGCACCTCTCGGCCGACGACGGCCTGGTTCTCTTCGAGGCTGATCCGATCCTGCAGCGCTGTGAGGCGCTCATAGCGCTCCTGGACGGTCGCCTTGGGGACCTGGTCCGGCATGGTCGCGGCGGGAGTGCCCGGCCGAATGGAGTACTGGAAGGTGAAGGCTGTCGCGAAGCGGGCGGCTTCGACCACTCGAAGGGTCTCCTGGAAGTCCTCCTCGGTCTCCCCCGGGAAGCCGACGATGATGTCTGTGGAGATCGCCGCGTGCGGCATCCGTGCGCGCACCCGGTCGAGGATGCCGAGGAATTTCTCGCTGCGGTACGACCGCCGCATGGCCTTGAGTATCCGGTCGGACCCGGACTGCAACGGCATGTGCAACTGAGGCATCACATTGGCGGTCTCCGCCATGGCGTCGATCACATCGTCGGTGAACGCGGCAGGGTGCGGGCTGGTGAAGCGGATGCGCTCCAGTCCCCGGATCTCGCCAGCGGCGCGGAGGAGCTTGCTGAAAGCCTGCCGGTCTCCGAACTCGACGCCGTAGGAGTTGACGTTCTGGCCGAGGAGGGTGACCTCGATCGCCCCATCGTCGACGAGGGCCTGGATCTCGGCGAGGACTTCTCCTGGACGGCGGTCCTTCTCCTTGCCGCGGAGCGCCGGGACGATGCAGAAGGTGCAGGTGTTGTTGCAGCCGACCGAGATGGAGACCCAGCCGCTGTAGGTCGATTCGCGCTTGGTGGGCAGGGTTGAGGGGAAGGTTTCGAGGGAGTCGAGGATCTCGATCTGCGCCTCGTCGTTGTGGCGCGCGCGTTCGAGCAGGCTGGGCAGCGACCCCATGTTGTGGGTGCCGAACACCACGTCGACCCACGGCGCCTTCTCAAGGATGACGTTCTTGTCCTTCTGGGCGAGGCAACCGCCGACGGCGATCTGCATGCCCTGGTGACGCTTCTTCACGGATGCCAGATAGCCGAGGTTGCCGTACAGCTTGTTGTCCGCGTTCTCGCGGACGGCGCAGGTGTTGATGACGACGACGTCCGGTTCAACCCCGACGGCCTTGACGTACCCCGCGGCGTCGAGCGATCCGCCGAGCCGCTCGGAGTCGTGGCCGGTCATCTGGCAACCGTAGGTGCGGACGTCGTAGGTTCGTGCCCGCCCGGACCCGTCGAGAGCCGCGGCTGACGGCGTGATGACGGTGGGCGTTTCCTGCAGCGTGCTCATGATCGTCCCAGTCTACGTTCGCACGGCCGAACCGGGCGACGAATGCGGGTGTTCACGGGTGCCTCGGACACATGCCTCGACCGAACACGACCGGCTTGTGTCGGCCACGCTGGTGGCAGGCACAAGCCGGGTCGGGTCTGTGGTTGTTCTCGGAACTCAGCGGAACCGCACGGTCGACGATGCCGAGTTCGAACGCCCGGTGAGGAGCGGCGCGATGGCCTCACGGACGATGGTGCCCGGGTAGCCTCGGCGAGCGAGGAACCCAACCAGCCGCCGTTCGAGCGTTTGCTTGTCAAGCCCGGTCAGCTGTGATGCACGCTTCGCCGCGAGCTCGGTAGCCGCAGCGAGTTCATCACCGGAGTCGATGTCGTCGAGCACCTCATCGATGATCTCTCGGTCGATCGATCGGCCTGACATCGCCCGGGCGACGACCGACTTGCTCTGTCCTTTACGCTCGTACAATGCGTGCTTCAGCTGCTCGGCGAGTACCCGGTCGTCGACGTAGCCCAGATCGCGCAGGTGGTCGAGGACGGAGTTCGCCTGGTGGGCGGTCAGCCCTTCGCCCATGCCATATGACAGGATTTCGGACTCGCTGAGTGCACGCCGAGCGAGCTTCTTCACGAGCGCCGCCTCGACGGACTCCGGATCAACCTCCGGCGTCACCTCGGCGAACTCCCGGTGAGCTGTCGCTCCGGGCAGGTAGGACACCGTCGCGAGTTTGTCACCGCCTTCGGCAGCCGCGCTGTCGCTCGACTCGTCATCGGACGGGTCGTTCTCGTTCGGATCGATGAATCGGACCATGTGCCGCCCCTAGGCGCCGCGCCGGGCGGCGAGCTGGTCTGCTGCTGTCTTGGCGGCCGCGGTGGTCTTACCGGCCGGTGGTTCAGCGGCCTTCTCGGGTGCTGCGACGGCCCCACCGACGCCGAGCTTGACCTTGATCTTGTGCTCGATCTCGTTGGCGATATCGGGATTCGTCAGCAGGAAGTTCCGGGAGTTCTCCTTGCCCTGGCCCAGCTGTTCGCCGTCGTAGGTATACCAGGAGCCGGACTTCTTGACGATGAGGTGCTCGACACCGAAGTCGATGAGGCTGCCTTCACGGGAGATGCCGGTGCCGTAGAGGATGTCGAACTCGGCCTGCTTGAACGGCGGCGCCATCTTGTTCTTGACGACCTTGACGCGCGTGCGGTTTCCGACGGCATCCGTGCCATCTTTCAGCGTCTCGATCCGGCGGATGTCGAGTCGCACCGACGCGTAGAACTTCAGCGCCTTTCCACCAGCGGTGGTCTCCGGGCTGCCGAAGAACACACCGATCTTCTCGCGCAGCTGGTTGATGAAGATCATGGTGGTGTTCGTCTGGCTGAGCCCACCGGTGAGCTTGCGCAGTGCCTGGGACATGAGCCGGGCCTGGAGTCCGACGTGGGAGTCACCCATCTCACCCTCGATTTCGGCGCGGGGCACGAGCGCAGCCACCGAGTCGATCACGATGAGGTCGATCGACCCGGAGCGGACGAGCATGTCGGCGATCTCGAGCGCCTGCTCACCGGTGTCTGGCTGGGAGACGAGCAGCGCGTCGATGTCGACGCCGAGCTTCTTCGCGTACTCGGGATCGAGAGCGTGCTCCGCGTCGATGAACGCGGCGATGCCGCCGGCCTTCTGCGCGTTGGCGATGGCGTGGAGGGTCAGAGTGGTCTTACCGGAGGACTCAGGACCATAGATCTCAACGATCCGGCCGCGCGGGAGCCCTCCGACACCGAGAGCGACATCGAGCGCGATCGAGCCGGTGGGGATGACGGCGACAGGGGCACGCTCGTCGCTGCCGAGACGCATGACTGAACCTTTGCCGAACTGGCGGTCGATCTGTGCGAGGGCGGTCTCGAGGGACTTCTCGCGGTCTGCTGGTGATGGCATGTCATGCCTCTTTCTCTGTCGATATCGGTGCGCCTGTAGGCTGTCGCGCCCGGGAAAGTCCGGTGCTGTGACAAGGCTGGGAGCGGGATTCAGGAACGTTGTCGACTGTATTGTGCACCCCTGACATTGATGTCTGGGGGAGGAAATCAGTGGGCAAAACGATCCCAAAAGGCTCTTGTGAAGGAGCCTAACTCAAACCGAACAGATGTTCGAGAGCCGGGTGTCGGCGTGTCGAAGTCAATTTCGCCGAGAGTCGCTGGGAGCACGCTCAACAGGACAAACCGAACGACGTCGACGCTCAACCGGGGCAGGCGCGCGGTTTCCGACGGGACACCCTGTTGAGGGTGCGCACAACGCCGGGTGAGGGCGCAGCGCGGGCGCTAGGCGCGGGGAGGAGGGACGCCGGCTCCGTGGCGGCGCTCCTCAGGGACATCCGTTTCGCGGCAGATGGCGAGCCAGACGGTCCGGGGCGACACTCCTGCGGCCAGCGCCTCATTGGCGGTACGGCCGCCGAGCTCACGCAGCACGAGGTCGTTGGCGAGCACACGGCTGTAGGCGCCACCGAACTCGGTGGTCATCGCCGTTCTGAACTCGCTCAGTTTCACGGAGTCAAGCGTAACGGCCGTGCAGAGAACGAAATACCCCGAAGCACTTGTGCTTCGGGGTATTTCGGAAGGAGCGGCCTGTCAGCGAATCTTCACCGGCTGACGAGGTTGGCGTCCAGTTCTGCGACGAACGAGTCGGGGACGGTGTCGGGGATGGGTTCGATGTTTTCGAGTACCGCGAGGCGGTCTCCGACCTCGCGCATGATCACGGAGATGGGTGTTTCCAGCGCTTCGGCGACAGAGGCGAGGATTTCGCTCGATGCCTCTTTCTGTCCGCGCTCGACTTCGCTGAGGTAGCCGAGGGCCACGCTCGCCTTGCTTGCAACCTGGCGAAGAGTCCGCCCTTTTTGCAGCCGGAAGTCACGAAGCACGTCGCCGATTTCTTGACGAACAAGTATCATTTGACCCCTCCTTCTCTGCCGGTCAGTCTCACCGCCGGTAAGTCTGTGGATGGCTACTTTACTACACCGATCCATGCACAAACCCTAGTGTCGCTGACTGATCTTTTCTTGTGAGTCTGTTCGATGCAACGAAGGGATGTTTCCTGATATTCCGTCACTCAGGAACAGTTTTCGGATGCTCAGGAATCGCTCGTGACCGCACCGGTGATCCCGATGAGGTAGTCGATCGCCGCGGTAACGGTGTCACGTCGGATCGCGTCCCTGTCGCCGGTCAGGGTGAGGCCGAGAGAACGGGTGCCGCCGGCCATCGACAGCCCGAGGAACACGGTTCCCGGTTGCTTGCCGTCCTGCGGTTCAGGCCCGGCGACTCCGGTCGTCGAAATCCCGATGTCGGCGTCGCGCCCATCGACGCTGAGCACGCGACGCACTCCTGCCGCCATCTGCTCGGCGACGAGCGGGTGCACCGCTCCGTGTTCGGCGAGCAGTGCCGTGTCGACGCCGAGCACCGCCCCCTTCACAGCGGTCGCATACGCGACCACTCCCCCGCGCACGACAGCGGAGGCTCCGGCCGGTCGGATCAGTTCGGCCGCCAGCAGTCCGCCGGTCAGCGACTCGGCCACAACGACGGTCAGTCCGCGCGCGGTGAGGTGACGGATCAACGCGGCTGTCCGATCCGCCTCGCGCCCGCCAGCCACGCTCATGGCCGTCGAGATGCTTTCAACGCGGTGAGGACATAGTCGAGCCCGCTGGCGATGGTGAGGAGCACGGCGAGGGTCATGAGAACGCCGTTGACCCAGAAGATCCAGTCGCCGACCACGAGGTACAGCGGGGTGAGCGCGATGGAGATGGCGATCGCCTGCGCGAGGGTCTTGAGCTTGCCCATCCAGGCGGCGGCCACGACATGGTCCGTCGCCACGATCATCCGGTGCACGGTGATGCCGATCTCACGGACGAGGACGGCGATCGTCACCCACCAGGGCAGTTCGCCGAGGATGGACAGAGCAACGAGTGCACCCCCGGTGAGGATCTTGTCGGCGATGGGGTCGAGAAGCTTCCCCAGCTCGGTCACGAGGCCGTGCTTGCGGGCGATGGCACCGTCGATGCCGTCGGTGGCGATGGCGAGGATGAACAGTCCGGCTGCGGCCCAGCGGAGGGTGCCATCCGCCCCGTCGTCGGTCAGCAGCATCCAGATGAAGACCGGGGCGAGAAGGATGCGCACGACAGTGATGGCGTTCGGCACGTTCAGGTTGGCCGAGCGGGAGTGGGCGGCGCTGGGAAGAGCCATGATCTAGTCCTTGCCGGTGAGGTGCCAGGCGTCCTCGTCGGATTTGCCTTCCACCTCATCGTAACCGGCGAACTGTTCTTCGACCTTGTCCCCGTCGTAACGCTCGTCCGGCGCTGACTCCGGCGGGGCGAAGGCGGGACCGTCCTCCCCCTTGAGCTTCGCGAGAAGCCCTGGCAGTTGCTCGGCGGTCACGAGCACATCCCGCGCCTTCGACCCCTCTGATGGGCCGACGATCTCCCGGGACTCCATCAGGTCCATCAGGCGGCCGGCCTTCGCGAAACCGACCCGAAGCTTCCGCTGCAGCATCGATGTCGATCCGAACTGGGTGCCGACGACAAGCTCCGTTGCGGCGAGGAGAAGCTCGAGGTCGTCTCCGATGTCGGCGTCGACCTCTTTCCGCTCGGTGATCGCCGCAACGTCCTTGCGGTATTCGGGTCGCGCCTGCTGGGTGACGTGTTTGACGACCTTCTCGATCTCGGCTTCGGAGACCCAGGCACCCTGCACGCGGATGGCCTTGTTCGTTCCCATCGGCAGGAACAGCCCGTCGCCCTGCCCGATGAGCTTGTCGGCGCCGGGCTGGTCGAGGATGACACGGGAGTCGGTGACGCTGGTCACCGCGAAGGCGAGTCTCGACGGCACGTTCGCCTTGATCAGCCCGGTCACGACGTCGACCGACGGCCGCTGGGTGGCGAGGACGAGGTGGATGCCGGATGCTCGCGCGAGCTGCGTGATGCGGACGATCGAGTCCTCGACGTCACGGGGAGCGACCATCATCAGGTCGGCGAGCTCATCGACGACGACGAGGAGGTACGGGTACGGCTTGAGTCGGCGTTCGCTGCCTGCGGGGAGGACGATCTCATCGTTGACGACGGCCTTGTTGAAGTCGTCGATGTGGCGGAAACCGAAGCTGGCGAGGTCGTCGTACCGCATGTCCATCTCCTTCACCACCCACTGCAGCGCTTCGGCCGCTTTCTTCGGGTTGGTGATGATGGGGGTGATGAGGTGTGGCACCCCGGCGTACGACGTCAACTCGACGCGCTTGGGGTCGATCAGGACCATCCGCACGTCGCTCGGCTTGGCGCGCATGAGCAGGCTCGTGATCATCGAGTTGATGAAGCTCGACTTTCCGGAGCCGGTCGAACCGGCGACGAGGAGGTGGGGCATCTTCGCAAGGTTGGCGACGACGAATCCACCACCGACATCCTTGCCGACGCCGATGGTCATCGGGTGGACGCTCTTGGTGGCGTTCGCCGAGCGGAGGACGTCTCCGAGGGTGACGATTTCACGGTCGGTGTTCGGGATCTCGACGCCGATCGCGCTTTTGCCCGGGATCGGCGCGAGAATGCGGACCTCGTTGGAGGCGACGGCGTAGGCGATGTTGTTGGTCAGGGCGGTGATGCGCTCGACCTTGACTCCTGGGCCGACCTCGATCTCGTACTGGGTGACCGTCGGGCCGCGGGAGAACCCGGTGACCCTGGCGTCGACCTTGAACTGCTCGAGGACGCTGGTGACGGCCGCGACGACGACATCGTTCGCAGCCGACCGGGTCTTCGCCGGGTCACCTGCACCCAGGGTGGCGGCGGAGGGCAGGCGGTATGGTGCCGCCGGAGCCGCGGGGCGCGCCATCCGTTGCGGGCTGGTGTCGTCCATCAGGCCGAGGCCTTCCATGCCGGGCAGCGCCTCGGTCTGGCCGTCCGGACCGTCATCGTGCAGCCCGGACGTCGGGGAGCCCTCGAAGGTGCCGAGTGCGGCTTCCGCCGCCGAGAGGTCGCCGATGATCTCGGTCATCGCTTCATCGTCGTCCTCGATCGGGTTGCCGAACATGTCGAGGTCCTGGCCTTCGAGGGCGGAGTCGAACTCCCCGTTCCCGCGACTCGGGCCGCCGAGGAGCTGGGTGACGTCGTCGGTCTCGAGCGGGGAGTCGAATGCCGGGTCGATCTCACGCTGGCTCTTGTTGCGTCGCCACCAGGGCAGCGAGTCGTCGGACTCCTCGTCGTCGCCGTCGACGCCGTCCAGTTCGACCTGCTTCGTCCGTTCGAGCCTGGCCGCCTCGCGTTCTTCCTCAGAAGGAAGTTCGGTGCCGAAGGTCCACGCGTAGAGCTCGCGGAGCCGACTGCCGACCTTGTTCGGCGGCGTCTTGGTGATGATGAACAGGCTGAGCAGGAGCAGGAGGGAAAGGACGATGGCGGCGCCGACCTGGGTGATCAGGGCGACCAGAGGGGCTCCGACGATCCAGCCGACGAGTCCGCCGGCGACCGCGAGGGCGGGCATCCCCTCACTGGGGCTTGGCTGGCCGCCGAAGGCATGGCACAGCCCGGCGGTAGCGACGAGCGCCAGGATGAGGCCGATCCCGATCCTGCCGTTGTCGTTGACAGAGCTCGGGTGGCGGAACAGCCAGATGGCCAGCAGCAGCATGACGACGGGGAGTGCGAACGCGAGTCGACCGAAGATACCGCCGAAGGTGAAGGCGTTGAGGTTCTGGGCGAGATCGTTGTTGACGCCGAACCACTGCACCGCCATGCCGACGACAGCGAGCAGGAGGATGAGAAAAGGGACGCCGTCGCGGCGTTCTTCCTTGGCGAATCGTTCGGGGCCGAAGGCGCGGGCGGTGCCGCCGGCGAGGTGGGCGAGTCCCATCCACATCTTGACGAAGACGTTCTCGGTCGACTCGGCGGGGTACGCAACCGTCTTGGCGGTCGGAAGTTTGGTGGTTTTGGCCGTCGCGTTCTTCGCAGGCGCTGCCTTCGCCGGCGCTGCCTTCGCGGGCGCCTTGCCGGTGCTCGCTGATCCACCGCGTGCCGGCGTGCTCCGACCGCGGCTGGACGATTTGCTGGTCGTAGCCATGGTTCCACGGTACTTCTCCGAGGGTGCTTTGCCCCGCATTGACGCGGGCCTGTCCCATCCGCCGCCCGGGCCTGCGCGAGCACTGCGGCGAGAAGCGCACGCTGCCCGTCGCCTCACGGAGAATGAACCGGTCCAGGAACGGATGCTACGTGACCCGTGTTTCCGCCGGGTAACACCGTCGGCGCGCTAATACCGGATGGCGTCGATGACCTTCACCCTGACGGCGATGACGGCGGGGATCAAACCGGCGAGAGCGCCGACCACAGTGGCGACGAC
>NZ_JBKJWH010000166.1:0-5651 GCF_046716805.1 Mycetocola sp.
GCCGTCCGGGGTGTTACCAGCTGGACTTGGTGATGCCGGGCAGCTCGCCCCGGTGCGCCATGTCGCGGAAGCGAACGCGCGAGATGCCGAACTTGCTGAGGTGTCCGCGGGGACGACCGTCAACCGCGTCGCGGTTGCGCAGGCGCACCGGCGAGGCGTTGCGGGGCAGCTTCTGGAGACCCTTGCGAGCCTCTTCGCGGGACTCGTCGGTGCCGGCCGGGTCGACAAGAGCCTTCTTCAGCTCAAGGCGCTTGACGGCGTAGCGCTCGACGATAACCTTGCGCTGGTTGTTCTTGGCAATCATGCTCTTCTTCGCCATTTTTAGCGCTCCTCACGGAAGTCAACGTGCTTGCGCACTACGGGGTCGTACTTCTTGAGTACGAGACGGTCGGGGTTGTTGCGACGGTTCTTCTTGGTCACGTAGGTGTAACCGGTTCCTGCCGTCGAACGAAGCTTGATGATCGGACGAACGTCCTGTGCTTTTGCCATTAGATCTTCTCCCCACGAGCCAGGATGTCCTTGACGACCGACTCAATTCCGCGAGCATCGATGACCTTGATGCCCTTGGCGCTCAGCGTGAGCGTGACGTTACGGCGAAGCGACGGCACAAAGTACGTCTTCTTCTGCACGTTCGGGTCGAAGCGACGCTTGGTGCGTCGGTGCGAGTGCGAAATGTTGTGTCCGAAGCCGGGAATGGCTCCGGTCACCTGGCAGGTTGCTGCCATGGTTCTCTCCTTCAGTACCGCAGGACTTTCGCCCTGCCCAAGATCTCTTGTCGGCACACGCAAACCACCTGCATTTCACAACAGGGGGATGTGTGTGCGATCCGAACGGGAGGTGCCCGTTCAGCCAAGGATCCATCGTACAGGACATCAGGGTCTTCTGCGAACGACGGTCAGACGGATGCCGCGGCGCACGCCGTGCACAGTCCGAAGATGTCGACCACATGCCTGGCGTCAGTGAAGCCGTGTTCGGATGCTGTCTGCCTCGCCCATCGCTCGACCTCGGTCGCCTCGATCTCGACGGTGAGGCCGCAGTTGCGGCAGATCAGGTGATGGTGGTGGCCGGTGCTGGCGCAGGCCCGGTAGAGACTTTCCCCCTCCGGCGACTGCAACGAATCCGCCTCCCCCACATTCGCGAGGTCGGCGAGGGTGCGGTACACGGTCGCCAGTCCGATGTGGGACCCCGCATCGCGGAGCCCCTGGTGCAGACCCTGTGCACTGACGAAACCGTCACGGGAGTCAAGCGCCTCGCGTACGGCTTCCCGCTGCCAGGTGTTCCTCTTCACTGCCACGTTCCACTGCCTCCGTTGCCCTGGTTCTAGCGTAGCCCGGGGCGGGGGCGGGCACGCAGTCCCACCAGACGGGCGACGAGGTAGATGAGAAACGAGATCGTCGTGATGTATGGGCTGATCGGCAGCGACCCGCCGATGGCCAGCAGGATACCGCCGACCGCGGAGACGAAACCGAACAGCATCGCGAGCGCGGGCACGAGGATCGGGGAAGCGGACAGCCGCAGTGCCGCCGCGGCGGGAGTGACCACGAGGGCGAGCACGAGAAGCGCGCCGATGATCTGCACAGACACGGCGACGATGAGCCCGAGCAGCACCATGAAGGTGAGCGAGACGAACCGCGTCGGCACACCGCGGGCGGCGGCGACGTCGGCGTCGAGGCTGTCGAAGCTCAACGGGCGCCAGATCAGGAGCAGCCCGACGAGAACCGCGAGGCTGATGGCGCTCAGCCAGGTCAACTGCGGGTCGTCGACCGAGATGATCTGGCCGGTGAGCAGCCCGAACTTGTTGGCACTGCGCCCGGGGTACAGGGCGAGGAACAGGATGCCGAGGCCCAGCCCGAACGGCATGAGCACCCCGATGATGGAGTTGCGGTCCCGCGCTCTGGATCCGAGCAGTCCGATGATGATGGCAGCGACCAGGGCGCCCGCGAGGGACCCGGCCACCACGTTGACCCCGAACAGCAGGGCGGCCGCGGCACCGGCGAAGGAGAGTTCGCTGATGCCGTGCACCGCGAACGCCATGTCGCGCTGCATGACGAAGACGCCGATCAGCCCGCCGACGATACCGAGGACGGCACCAGCCAGGATCGAGTTCTGCACCAGGCCGAGAAGTTCGCCGTAGTTCTCGAAGTTGAACATCCGCGACCAGAGGTCGTCTTCGCCGACCGCCAGCACCGTTCCGCTCCTCATGCCCCGGCCTCCGCGTGGCCGTGATGGTGGGTTTCGCTGTCGGGGATGCCGACGACGACGACCCGGCCGCCGGTGCGGAGCACGTCGACGGGGGTGCCGTACAACTCGGTCAGCACCTCACTGCGCAGCACTTCGTCCGGGGTCCCCTCTCGGAATTGTCCGCCGGCGAGGTAGAGGATGCGGTCGACCATGCCGAGCACAGGGTTGACGTCGTGGGTGACGAAGACCACGGGGGTGCCGTGCTCTCGCCTGCGCCGGTCGATCAATTCGGAGACGCCGCGCTGGTGTTGCAGGTCGAGGCTGAGAAGGGGCTCGTCGCAGAGCAGCATCCTCGGATCCCCGGCGAGCGCCTGGCCGACCCGGAGTCGCTGTTGTTCGCCTCCGGAAAGGTTGCCGACGGGTTCGTCGGCATAGTGCGAGGCACCGACCGATTCCAGGAGGGCGTCCACCTGGCGTTTCTCCGTTCCCCGACTGACCGGGAGCCCGAACCGGTGCCCGTTCACTCCGAGGGCGACGAGATCGCGCCCGCGCATCGGCGTGCCTCCGGGTATCAGCTTCTGCTGGGGGATGTAGCCGATCCGTCGGTCGCCGCGGCGCACCGGATGCCCGTCGAATCGGATCGTGCCCGAGTCAAGCGGCTGCTGGCCGAGGATCGTCTTCAGCAGGCTCGTCTTGCTCGATCCGTTCGGCCCGAGAACGGCGAGGAATTCACCGGCGCAGACGTCGATGGTGAGATCGTTCCACAGCACGCGGTCGCCGAAGCCGAGCGCGGCATCCGTCATGCTGAGGATCGGATTGCTCGGGTGGCGGTGACCGGCAGGCGGCGCGACGTCGGTCACGAGCGGAGCGCGTCGCTGATCGCGGCGATGTTGTCGGCCATCCAGCTCACATAGCTCTCCCCGTCAGGCAGCGTCTCGGCAAAGGACACGACCGGAACGGAATTCTTCTCGGCAGCGGCACGGACCTGTTCGGTCTCAGAGCTGCTCGTCTGCTCATTGTAGGCGAGCAGTGCGACGTCGCCCGTGGCGAGAAGAGCGAGAGTGTCCCTGAGGCTTGCCGGCGACACATCCGTTCCTTCTTCTATGGCGGCGCTGAAATTCTCGGGGGTCACGTTGACCAGTCCGGATGCCTCGAGCAGGTACAGCGGGACTGGCTCTGTGATCGCCACCCCGGCTCCGTCGAATTCGGTTTTCAGCGCTTGGGTCGAGGCGGTGAGCTGGGCGAGCTCTTCGGAGAAGGTCGTGTAGTTCTCGGCGAAGGTTGCGGCGTTCTTTTCGTCGAGTTGCGAGAAGACGTGGGCGAGAGTGCTTGCGAGCGCGTCGGCGGCGGCAAGGTCGTACCAGACGTGCTCGTTGAGCCCCTCGACGTGCCCGTGCCCGTCGTCTTCGGTGTGCTCTTCGCCTTCTGCGTGCTCTTCGCCGGCGTGCTCTTCGACGGGGGCGTGCCCGGACAGGTTGACGACGTTGACCATTTCGAGGTCGTCGGCGCCGGCCGCATTCACGAGGGTGTCGATGAACGGGTCGTATCCCCCACCGTTCTCGATCACCACGTCCGCCTTCGAGATGGCGAGCTGGTCCTGGGCGCTGGCTTCGTAGCTGTGCGGGTCCTGCGCGACGGAGTCGATGATGCTGGTGACATCGATGTACTCCCCGCCGATCGCCGAGGCGATGTCTCCGTACACGTTGGTGGAGGAAACGACACTGATATCCGCTGACTCCTCCGCTGTCTTACCGACGGTCTCGCCGGCTGAGGCGGAGCATCCGCTCAACACGAGGGCGGCAGCGGGCAGAAAAAGCAAGGGGGCGAGGCGGGATTTGTTCACTCTGGAGACACTACCCGTAATGATAACGGTTATCAACTCCGCGGAAACGCGTGCCGCAGTCCCCTTTCGCGGTCGAACGGATGCGATGCACGTACGTGTCCGCGCGCTCATCCGTGCCAGACGCAGACTTCCACGCAGAAAACCCGACATTTCGCACAGACGAACCACTGCCACCCGACGTCCGGGCACGACAAAGCCCGACTCTCGAAGGAGAGCCGGGCTGCGTCAGTCGATTTGTCTAAGAGGTCAGTCCGTCGACATACTCCTGGTTGTCCTCGATCCACTTCTCGACGATTGGGGCGTAGTCGTCACCCTCGTAGTCGATGAACATGGCTTCGACGAGCGACATGAGGGTTTCGCTGTCCATCTCGAAGCCCTCGAGCATTTTCGCGGCCTTCGGCGACGACTCGGTGAACTCGGTGCTTCCGTAGCTGTGGAGGCTTTCGGTCTCGCCGAACGCGCCCTCGGTGTCCTCGAGGTTCTTGAGCGGGAATTGCGCGTATGCGCGGTGCGGCTCCCACAGAGTGACGGCGATGTTCTCGCCCTTGTCGGTCGCGCTCTTCAGCTCGGAGAGCATCGCGGCGGTCGAGGAGGTGAGAAAATCCATTCCGTCGAGGCCGTAGGTCGGGATGACGGCTTCTTCCATGGTCGCGGTCAGGCCGGCGCCCGGCTCGATGCCGACGATGCGGTTGCCGAAGAGGTCCGCGTTCTCAGCGAGCTCATCAATCGTGTCGATCGGCGCGTCCTCGTTCACCGCGAGGGTCAGTTTGGACTCGTCGTTCCATGCGCCCAGGTCGACGATCTCGTCGCCGTAGCTGTCGATGTATTCCTTGTGTGTCAGGGGCAGCCAGATGTCCGTGGTGAAGTCGTAGTCGCCCGAGGAGAGACCTTCGAAGACCGGGGCGGGGTCGGCGTATTCCAGCTCGACCGTATAACCCTCGTCCTCCAGGATGGTCTTCCAGAGCCAGCTCGTCGCGACCCCTTCATCCCAGCCGTTGAACACGGCGAGGGTCAGGTCCTTCCTCTCTCCACCCTCTGCTGCACCGGGTTTCAGGTTCGCGAACCCGAGGAAGCCGACCAGGCCGGCCGTGACGGCTGCGGCGATGCCGATCACGAGAATTCGGCGCTTCTTCTTCGCCTTCAGCAGTGATCCGTTCGATGCCGACAGCTGACCCTCATGGGTGGCGCCAGCTGCGAGCGCGACCGGGGCTGCTGCGGCCTTCTTCACCCGCGTCTTGCGGGTGCCGAGGGATGCCGTGAGGCGGTCGAGCACGATGGCCAGGATCACGACGGACAGGCCGGCTTCGAAGCCGAGGCCGATGTCGATGCGGTTGAGGCTGGCAACGACGTCGCCGCCGAGCCCGCCGGCTCCGACCATACCGGCGATGACGACCATGGAGAGCGACAGCATGATGACCTGGTTGACGCCGGCCATGATGCTCGGCATGGCAAGCGGCAACTGGATCTGGCGCAGGATGCGGAACGGAGACGAACCGAAGGCGTGGCCGGCTTCGACCACTTCTTTGTCGACTCCGCGGATGCCGAGCTCGGTCAGCCGGACTCCGGGGGCGAGCGCGAAGAAGATCGTCGCGACGATGCCGGGGACGACGCCGACCCGGAACAGGAT
>NZ_JBKJWH010000167.1:0-64102 GCF_046716805.1 Mycetocola sp.
GACTAGCACTATGAAGCAATCCACTTCGAGATCTTCGCTGTGCGATTTTAGTAGCGGGGGCAGGATTTGAACCTACGACCTCTGGGTTATGAGCCCAGCGAGCTACCGAACTGCTCCACCCCGCGGCACAAGAAGAAACTCTAGCACGGGAATTGAGGGAGCGCGAATCGGCGACGGCGGATCTCTGCTGACGTCACGTGTCCGACCGTGGGAGACCGCTCTCCTGCTCGGCTTCGCCGCCCTGCTCCCGTGGAGACCCGCGACGCCACGGCGTGTCAGACCGCACCGATGACTCACGTTCACGACGATCCTCCCCCTGGCTTGGAGGCGACCAGGCTGACCGCCAGCGGCAGCCAGCTCTTGTCTGGCCAGCCGAACATGCCGTCGCCGACGGGAACGAGATACGGGTACATCCGCCAGGGAAGTTCGTCGTGCTCGGCAAGCCGGTCGAGGCTCAGTCCCGCGTCGAGCAGGGCCCCGACGGTCTGTGACAGCGGGTGTGCCCATTCCCACCCGCGGGTGTTCTTCAGCACTGCCGTCTCATCGGCGTAGTCGGAGGCCTCGTCGTAGACGTCAGGCGCATCATCGGCGTACGGAAAGCGGAACACCGGCAGCGTGTCGGGCTTCTCCGGGTCTGCGTCGAACACCTGGGCCGAGGGGTGGCTGTCGGCGAAGTAGAGGACGCCGCCTGGTTTGAGGAACCATTCGACGATGCGTGCCCACTCGGCGATGTCCGGCAGCCAGCAGATCGTGCCCCAGGTCGTGAAGACGACGTCGAACGAATCCGGCTCAGGCAGGGCATGCCTGGCGTCATACAGGTTGGATGCGAGGAACCGGGACTGCTCGTGGAGACCGAGCTCCGCTGCGAGCTTCCGTGCCTCCCGGACCGCGGCCATCGAGAAATCCAGACCGATAACGGATGCTCCGCGCTGGGCCAGCGTCAGCGTGTCCGCCCCGAAATGGCACTGCAGATGCAGCACCCGCTTGCCCGACAGGTCGAATCGTCCGTCGGCGCCGGGGAAGAGCCTGAACAGTTCTGCCTCGTCGACCCGGCTGAGCCGCCCCGCGCCGGCACGGAGGGGCCCCTGGTCGTAGAACGTGCTGGCCACGTGGATGGGAACGCGTTCGTCCCAATGGGCACGGTTGGCGTCGAGCCACTCCCCTGATCGGAGATCGACACTGCGCGGGGAGCCTGACGGATTTCCGGTCACGCTCCCCACGCTACCGTGTCGGTCAGCGGTTGAGCAGGGCGAGTGCCCTGCCGAGGGCGTCACTGAGTCGGGCGTCAGCCTCGCCGTACGCGGCCCAGTCGCCTTCGGCGAGAGCCGCGGACTTGTCGTCCATCGCGGTCTTCGCCTCGGCCAGCACAGCGCGCAGCGCCTGGTCGGTGGCGGGGTCACCTGAGCCCGGCTCTGTGGGCGTCGACGGCTCCGCGCCCGGCTCGGTCGGCTCGGTCGGTTCCGTCGGCGTCTCCGGGGCCGGGGCACCGGTACCAGGCGTGTTGCCGTCACCGGCATCCGCACCGGAGTCTCCACCGAAGAGCGAATCCAGAGCCTGATCCAGGGTGTCCTCGAAGGCGATCTGGTCACCGAATGCCACGAGCACCTTCTGCAACAGTGGGTAACTGGTCTCACCGGTCGACTGGACGTACACGGGCTGCACGTAGAGCAGTCCGCCACCGACCGGGAGCGTCAGCAGGTTACCGTTGAGCACCTTCGACTGCCCCTGCTTGAGCAGGTTGATCAGCGAGGAGACCTCAGGGTCGGTGTTGAACGCGTTTTGCACCTGCCCGGGCCCTGGCACTGTCACGTCCTTCGGCAGCGTCAGCAACCTCAGCTTCCCGTATCCGTCTCCCGGCTGGCCTGCCTCGGCACCGGCGTCCGCATCCACCGCCAGATACCCGGTCAGCACACTCGAGGCACTGTCGCCCGTCCCACGTGGAACGAACGTCGAATACAGCGAGAAGGTCGGCGATTCCTGGCCCGGCATCTGCAGGGTCAGGTAATACGGCGGTTGCAGGGCCGCTTCCGCAGCCTCGGACTGTGGGTCGGCTGGGGTCGACCAGGCGTCGGTCCTGGAGTAGAACTTACCGGCATCCGTTACGTGGTACTGCCCGAGGATCTGGCGCTGCACCTTGAACAGGTCCGCCGGATAACGGACGTGGCTCATGAGATCGCCGCTCATCTCAGACATCGGCTGAAGGGTCGACGGGTAAATCTTCTGCCAGGTCTTGAGGATGGCGTCTTCGGTGTCCCACGCATACAGGGTCACCGATCCGTCGTATGCGTCGACCGTGGCCTTGACCGAGTTGCGGATGTAGTTGATGTCGTCGAGCGCGAACCGCTGGTCGTTCGTCGCTGAGTCGGCGATCGCGGTGGAGAGGCCGACGGTGCGTGAGTACGGGTAGGCGTCCGAGGTGGTGTACCCGTCGACGATCCAGACGACACGGCCGTCGACGACGCTCGGGTACGGGTCGGAGTCGAGCGTCAGGTACGGCGCAACCTTCTTGACGCGTGTTGCGGGGTCGCGGTCGTACATGATCTGCGATTCGCTGGTCACGTCATCGGAGAGGAAGATCTGCTCCGACTGGAACTTGAGTGCGTAGACGAGCTTGTTGAGCACCGAGTCAAGCTTGGGTCCTGCGTCCCCTTCGAACGTGTTGTACGTCTCGGAGGCGCCGTCCTCGCCGGACGGGAAGTCGAGCTCGACCGGATTGTTGCCCTTCGGTGCGCCGACGATCGAGTACTCGGGGGACGCCTCGCCGAAGTAGATGCGCGGTTCGAACTTCCCGAGCGCTCCGGAGGTCGGGATCCCGGACTCGAGGAAGACGGGCTGCCCGTCGACCGAACGCTGGTTGCCGTAAGCGGCGACGAGTCCGTAGCCGTGGGTGTAGACGAACGTGTTGTTCACCCAGGTGTCATCGGGGTCCTGGCGCAGCTCGCGGAGCGCCACGACGGCATCCTGGCTTTCACCGTCGACCTGGTAACGGTCGACGTCCAGGGTGGGCGCGAACGCGTAGTAGTTCTTGAAGCGCTCGAGCTGTGAAATGGAGGGGCTCACGAGCGCGGGGTCGATGATTCGAATGGACGCCGTGGTCTCCGCGTCCTCGCGCAGTGCGCCTGCGGTCGCATCCGTGGTGGCGTTGTACGGGATCTCCTCGAGGTCCGCAACGTCGTACGCGTCACGGGTGAGGTCGATGTTCCGCTGGATGTACGGCGTTTCGAGCGACTTCGCGTTGGGGTCGACCTGGAAGCGCTGGACGACCCACGGGTATGCGGTGCCGACGAGGAGGCCGGCGACGAGAAGGAGGGCCGTTCCGACGACGGGCAGACGCCAGCGGCCGATGAACGCCGTGACGAGGAAGAGCACGGCGACCAGCGCAGCGATGCCGGCGAGAATGACCCGGCCGGGGATCGTGGCGTTGTCGTCCGTGTAGTTGACCCCGGTGATGAGGTCACCGGTCTGGTTGAGCGTGACGTACTGGTCGAGCCAGATCGACACCGCCTGGAGGGCGATGTACAGCGCAGAGAGGATGGCGATCTGGATGCGGGCTGCCTTCGAGATGCGCAGCTCGCGGCCGGTGACGCGGATCGATCCGTACAGGTAGGTGACCGCGATGGTCAGAAGCGTCGCGAGGAGGACGACGGCGGACGCGAAGCCGACGAGGCCACGGAAGAACGGAAGCTCGAAGAAGTAGAACGATACGTCGAGGCCGAACTGCGGGTCCACTTTGCCGACGGGAGTGCGATTCAGCCACAGCAGAACGACGTCCCAGCGCGTCGCCGCGGCGAACCCGGCGAAGAGGCCAAGCACGATCGGAATGCCGTAGGTGGCGAGGCGACGGAGCGGCTCGACAAGTTCCTGGTACCGGTCGAGCTGGCTGCTCAGTTTCGCGTAGACCGGGCGCAGGCGGTAGGCGAGCATGATGCTCGCCCAGACCGGGAGAGCCATCCCGAGGAAACCGATCACGAACATGACCGCAGAGGCGACCCACTGGGTGGTCAGCACAGTGGAGAAGCCCAGCTGCCGGTACCACAGGAAGTCCGAGTACAACCCGGCGAAGATGAAGAATGCAACGACCAGCACGCCGACCACAGCTGCCGTGATGGCGAGCGGAGCTCTGCTGCGGTTCGGTGTGGGACGGGCTGATGCTGATGGAGCGGTTGTCACGTGTGGCCTCTGTCAGTTTTCGGGTTCTGTGACAAGTCTATGGGGCGCGCAGCCTTTGGTGGCTGGGAGCTAGCCCGCTGCTTCCTGGAGCTCACAGGCGGGCAGAGCGTCGATTCCGTCGGAAGTGGCGACCGCGTCCAGCGCGGCGAGCGCGTCGTCGAGCGTGGCGACGCTGAGGACCCGGAGGCCGTCTGGCACGTGTCCGGCGACTTCGTTACAGTTCGCCTCCGGTGCGAGGAAGTAGTCCGCACCCGCGTCGACCGCCCCGTAGAGCTTTTGTCGGATGCCGCCGATCGGCCCAACAACGCCTTCAGCGTCGATCGTGCCGGTTCCCGCGACCCTTTCCCCGCCGTTGAGCTCGCCTGGGGTCATCTTGTCGATGATTCCGAGGGCGAACATCATGCCAGCGCTCGGCCCGCCGACGTTGTCGAGCTGGATCGTGACGTCAACCGGGAAATCGTAGAGAACCTTCGTGGCGACACCGATGATGCTCGTCTTCTCCCCGTCTGCCGCTGTGGCCGGGACTGGAGTGATGGACACCGTGGTCGGCACTCCCGCGCGCGCCACCTCGAATACGGCCGGGGACTCCGAACCGTTTTCGGCGATCGCGTTGCGCAGAGAAGCCAGGTCAGGGACGGCGACGTCGTTGACCGCGAGGATCTCGTCGTCGACCTTGAGTTTGCCGTCCGCCGGCGCACCATCGGCCACCTGGCCGACGGCGAGCTGGGCGGGGAATTCGTAGTCGAGTTCGGTCAGGGCCGCCGCGATGGCATCCTGCTGGGAATCGACCATCAGCGCCGCGTTCTCCGCCTTGCGTTGCTCCGTCGTCACGCCTTCGGGGAACACCGACTCCACGGGAACGATGGCTTTACTCGGTGCGAACCAGGCAAGCGCAACTTCGAACCAGTTCGGCCGGGTCTCCCAGTTGCCGACCGCCTGCACGGTGAGCATGTCGAGCGAACCGCTGGTTTCGTAGGTCTCGACGCCCTCCACTGTCACGAGCGGAACTTCCTTCTCCTTGATCGTGACCGAGCCGAGCGTGTTGAACACCGGCCCCGGCTGCTGGATGACGTACGACGTCGGCCAGAAGGAGAGCCCCAGAAGGATCACGAAGGAAACGGCGAGCGCCAGCCAGCCGCGGTTACGACGACGGCGGGAGGACTCCATTCCCGCGATTTCGGCCTCTGAGTACAGCGCCTGCGCTCCGGATTCGGGCGGGTGTTCGTTGAACAGACTCATCGTGCCTTTCGGGGTGTTCGCGGCGGGCGGACACCTGCCACGGGCAGCCACGCGAATCTCAGGGGATCAACGACTAGCGTAGATCCCGCAACCGAATGCTGTCTGAAAGGTGGCCTCTGTGCCCGACGAATCCGACAAAAACCCCGAGGACGAGTTCCGCGACATGCTGCGGCAGTTCCTGGCAGGCAACGCCGGCATCGATCCCAGCCAGCTCGCCGGAGCCGCGGGCCTCCCAGGTGACCCTGCCTCGGTCAACGCCATGATCAGCCAGCTTCGAAACGCTCTCCAGGGTGCCGGCGACGGCAAGATCAATTGGCAGGCCGCCACCGACCAGGCCGTCTCCCTTGCTACGAACGACGCTGTTCCCGCGAGCACCGCGCAGCGTGCAGCTCTCGACCAGGCTTTCTCGGTTGCCGCGCTCTGGCTCGACGATGTGACCGGGATCAGCGAGTTGACGAACGTGCCAAGGCTTCTCACCCGGGCCGAATGGGCTCGCGCGACGATGCCGGTGTGGAGCCAGCTCGCCGAACCGGTTGCGACGAGCATTTCGGATGCTCTCACCGGTGTGCTCCGCGACCAGGCTCCCGAGGAGTTCCAGGGCATGGTCGAAAACGCCGGCGCGCTCCTGAAGAGCATCGGCGGCGCCTTGTTCGCGATGCAGCTCGGGCAGGTCGTCGGCCAGCTCTCCACAGAGGCGGTCTCGGGTGGCGACATCGGCATCCCCCTGCTCGATGACAACCAGGCCGCCATCCTGCCGCAGAACGCGACAGCGTTCGGCGAGGGTCTCGACATTCCGGACGACCAGGTCCACCTGTACCTGGCTGTCCGCGAGATCGCCCACGCTCGCCTGTTCCGGCACGCGCGGTGGCTGCGCCTGCACCTGATCTCGTCCATCACCGAGTTCGCCCGCGGCATCCGGATCGACACCGATCGGCTCGAGAGTCTCGCCGAAGGCTTCGACCCGTCGAATCCGGAGGAACTGCGCCAGGCCATGGTCGACGGTTCGCTGATCCCGCCCAAGACGGATGCGCAGCTGGGCACGCTCGCCCGGCTGGAAACCACCCTCGCCCTGGTCGAAGGCTGGGTCGATGTCGTGACTGCCCGTGCGACATCCCGGCTGCCGAAGGCCGACGCGATCGCGGAGATGGTTCGCCGTCGCCGCGCCACCGGCGGGCCTGCCGAGTCGGCGTTCTCCACCCTCGTCGGCCTCGAATTGCGGCCGCGCCGGCTCCGGGAGGCGGCAGCGATGTGGCAGCAGATCACGGATGCCGTCGGCGACGAGGGACGGGACGCCCTGTGGGCTCACCCTGACGTCCTTCCAACCGGTGACGACATCGACGATCCGGCGGCGCTGATCGCACGCCTCGAAGCACGTGCCCGCGGCGAGGTTCCTGAGCCTGACGATTTCGACACGGCGCTCGAGGACCTCCTCCGAGGCGAAGAGGGCCCGTCGAAGGACGACGCTCCGCCGGCGGTCTGAGCCGGAGCGCAGTCGGACCACTCGGCGGCGAAGGGGCCCAAAAAGTCGTCCCCGGGCAGGCGGTTTCAGGTTTCTAACGCAACACGAGCGACCGTTCGGGACCCCTCAATTCCCGCAGCGACATCTGACAGTTCTCGACCGCACGAGCCACTGTGGATAACGTGCACGCCGGGGCGCAGCATGGGGCATGATCTCCGGCATGATCCTCCGACTCGATCCCCGCTACCCGATCGTCTGGCGCACTCCCACGGCCCTGCAGATCGGCGCCGAGCACCCGATCGCTCGGCTCGACGGAATCACACCGGCCCTGGAACACCTGCTCGGCGCGGTGATGGCGGGCACCAGCCGGAAGCAGCTCGAGGTGCTGGCCGCACGCGTCGGCGCCCGACCGTCAGAGGTGGATCGGTTCCTCAGCGACATCACCCCGGCGCTCCTCGCCCCCGAACCACACAGCAGGAGACCCGGGTGGATCGTCGACGGCGAGGGGAAGACGGCCGACGGCATCCGTTCCCTTCTCCGTTCATCCGAGTTCCCTGAGGCAACCGGAGCGGACCCTGCAGGGCCACCTGAGCTCGCCGTGCTCGTCTCGACCCATGTCATCGACCCGCGGCGGTATGTGCGCTGGCTGAGCCTCGACATCCCCCACCTTGCGGTGATCTACACCGACATCGGCGTGCAGATCGGCCCGTTGGTCGAGCCGGGCGCCGGCCCCTGCCTGCACTGCCTGGCTCGGGAACGCACAGACGCGGATGCCGCATGGCCGGTGATGGCGTCGCAGCTCCTTGGCCAGCCCTCGCTGGCGGAGCAGGAACCGCTGATCAGCGAAGTCAGCGCGCGGGCGGCCCGGATCGTGACGGCGCGACTCGGGAACGGCTCGAACGACCTGGTCTCGGCGTCGCTCAGGATCGACGGGTTCCGAGTGTCTGGGAGCCTGACCGCGCACCGGCCGCACCCGGAATGCGGATGCCGATCTCTGTCAGAAAACGTGAACGTTCCCGCGGCTGCGGAGACCGTCCTGAGTGCTCCGCCCAAGACATGAACAACCGGGACCGGGCACGGGTGATACCCACGTACAGAAGCCGCCGTTCCTCGTCGACCTGCTCGAAGGTTTTCGCGTAGCTGATCGGGACGAGACCCTCGCTGAGACCGAGCAGATAGACGGCATCCCATTCCAGTCCCTTGGCGGAGTGCAGGGTCGCGAGAGTCACCGCCGACACCGTCGGTTCGTGCTGGCCAGCCTGCCGCTCCAGCAATTCGTCGGTGAACTGGCGGAACGTCGTGCCCGGCGCGGCCTGGTCCACGAGCCCCATGATCGCGTTGAGCGACTCCCACTTGTCGCGCACCGCGCCGGCGGCCTCGGGGGCGACCTGCGTCCAGCCCAGTGAGCGCAGCACATCGCTGACCGACTTGAACAGCGGTTCGCCGGTGATCGACACGGATGCTCCGCGAAGCGCCATGATCGCCTGCCGCACCTCGGGCAGGTCGAAGAACCGTTTGCTGCCGCGCAGCAGGTAGGGGATACCGGCGTCACCGAGTGCGGTTTCCAGTGCAGCGGACTGCACGTTCACCCGGTAGAGGATGGCGATGTGTTCCGGTTTGGTCCCTGCGGCGATCTGCTCGAGCACCGACTGGGCGATCGCCCGCGCCTCGGCGATGTCGTTCGGGTATGAGGTGATGTCGGGTTGACGGTGGCTGTCGGCGCTGCGGCTGGCGTGCAGGCTCAGCGCCCCGGGCCGGCCGCGCATCAGCCGGTTGGCGGTGTCGACGATCTGCGGCGTCGAACGGTAGTTCTGTTCCAGACGCACCACGGTGGCGTCCGGATGTCGCGTCGGGAAATCGAGGAGGAAGTCGCTTTTCGCTCCAGCGAAGGAGTAGATGGTCTGGCTGGCGTCACCGACCACGCAGACATCGTTTCTGCCGCCGATCCACAGTTCAAGGAGTTGTTGCTGCAGCGGCGACACATCCTGGTATTCGTCGACGACGAAGAACCGGTACTGCTCATGCACCTGCATGGCGACAGCCGGTTCGGTCTGGATCATCCCGGCGCAGGCGAGGAGAACGTCCTCGAAGTCGAGCTGACGGCGTTCGTCCTTGAGGTCCTCGTAGGCCTGTTGCATCGCCGCGACCTGGTCGACGGTGAGGTTCTGGGGTGCCGGCCGGTTCGCGGCGGCGTACTGTTCGACGCTCAGCCCGGATACCTTGCGCCATTCCACTTCGGCGGCGATGTCGCGGAGGGTTGCCGTGTCGAGCTTGAGGTGGAGCCGTTCGGCGGCGTGCCCGAGCATCTTTCCCTTGCTCGTGATGAGCGCGGGCATGATGCCGCCGACGGTGTGCGGCCAGAAATAGTTGAGCTGGCTGAGCGCCGCGGCGTGGAAGGTGCGCGCGGCGACTCCCCCGGCGCCGAGCTGGCGGAGCCGGCCGCGGAGTTCCGCCGCTGCCCGGTTCGTGAAGGTCAGGGCCATCACCCGGTTCGCCGCATACGTTCCGGTGGCCACCCCATGCGCGATCCGGTGGGTGATGGCCCGCGTCTTGCCTGTCCCGGCCCCGGCCAGCACACAGACGGGACCGCGCAGGGCTTCAGCGGCGACGCGCTGGTCGTCATCGAGTCCAGCGAGGAGGTCGGTGGGTTCGGTGCCGCTCATGCCCGAGAGCCTGCGGATGCGGCGGACGCAGTTCGAGCCGATTCGTCGAGGTTCCCCCCACCGTCGGCGACGAGCCACAGGTCGAGCAGATCCCGGGCGATCGAGGTCCTGCCCGGCAGGAGCAGGGTGGCGGACTCCTTGCGGAGCTGGTTCCGGCTGAACCACCGAAGGTCGACGATTTCCTCACCGTCCGGCTGGAGGTCGTCGGGGTCCACCCCGGCGGCGACACGAGCGGAGAAGCCAAGCATCATGGACCGCGGGAATGGCCACGGCTGTGAGCCCAGATAGTGCGGGTTCTCGACCCTCAGCCCTGACTCTTCCGCGATCTCACGGCAGACCGCGCTCTCCAGCGACTCCCCCGCCTCGACGAAGCCGGCGAGCAGTGAATAGCGTCCCTCAGGCCAGAGGACGTTCGATCCGAGCAGAAGTCGGTCGTCGTCATCGAGGACGAGAACGATCACGGCCGGGTCCGTTCGGGGGAAGGTCTGGTTCTGGCAGGCGGGACAGCGTCTCGCCCAGCCGGCGAGTTCCGGATCGGTGGCTGCTCCGCAGCGGGGACAGTTCGTTGAGGAGGCGTGCCAGTTGGCCAGGGCAAGAGCCGCGGTCATCAGGGCGGAGTCCCCGTTCCCCAGTGAATTGCCGGACTCGCGAAGCGACACCCAGCGTCCCGGGTCCGGTTCGATCGCCGCGGCGCCCTCGTCGCTCATCACGGCGGAGAGGATCGGAGCACCGACCGCGGCGCCAGATCCGGATTCGGTGGTCCTGCCGAGGTAGCAGAGCAGCTCTGCGGCGGCGGCGGCGTCTGCTGGGAAAAGAGCCAGCCGGTCGCCGACCATCGGAGCCTTGCCGTTCCACAGCGGGAGAACGCGGCAGTCCGGGTCGCGCGCGAGTTCGGCGAACAGTTCCGGTCGAACGCGCGCGTCCGCGTCCCGGTTCACGGCACTGCGAGCGAGCGGAGGTTCCGGAAGCGCAGCAAGCTCGAACAAAAGCACTCCCACCTGAAAGGCGTGGCGAATGGCCGCCACGGGGCTGGGCAACCTAACCTAGATGCCATGGCCAGATCGCATCTAACTCTAGCCGCGTTGGCTACATCAGCCGTCGCGGACCTGCGGATTCTCGGCGCAGGCCCGTTCGGGCACGGCACGACCGGCGATTTCGATTCAGCGCTTCTGCGCACCAGTGACGACCGCGAACTCGTGATCCGGGTGCCAGCGAACGAGCGCGCCGCGAGTGAACAGTCCGTCGAACTCATCGCCCTGCAGGCGATGACCGCCGGGATCCGCAGTCGTCTCCCCTTCGAGGTGCCCAGCGTCGTCGGACAGGGATCGACACGCGGAACCCGGGTCGTCGTCTACGAGTACCTGCCCGGCTACACCGTCGAAGCATCAGTGATCCCAGCCGGTGACGGCGTCGCCACATCCATCGGCGCGGCGATCGCCGCCATCCACGCCCTTCCCGGTTCATTCGTCGCCGAAGTGGGACTGCCTCACCTCACCGCGGCGGAATGCCGCAACGAAGCCCGCAGCGTGATCGAGCGCGCAGCGTCGACCCGGCTGCTTCCAACCGCTGTGCGCAAACGGTGGACGGATGCCGCTGCAGACGACTCGCTCTGGCAGTTCCAGCCGACCGTCATCCACGGTTCGCTCGGCGCGGAATCCTTCGTCCTCACCGACCACAGCGTCGGCTCGATCGTCACAGGCGTCCTGGGCTGGAATTCCCTGCGCGTCGGCGACCCGGCACGTGACCTGCACTGGCTCAGCGGCGCCGGCGAGGCTGCGGAGAGCATCCTCGCCGCCTACCGTTCCTCGTCTTCACGACACCACGACCGTTTCCTGGTGCAAAGGTCCATGCTGCACGCCGAGCTCGAACTCGCCCGCTGGCTGTTGCACGGTGTCGACTCGCGCGACCAGGGCATCATCGACGATGCTGTGAGCCTGCTCGACGGCCTCGTCGATCACGTTCTCGGAGACCTGATGAATCCCCTGTCGCCACAGACCGGGCCCATCATGGCCGTGTCCGATGTCGAAGACATGCTCACCCGCACGCCGCAGGCAACCGCAGCTTCCGGCTCGACCGGAATCGGCATGGAAACCGACAGCTATGACCGTTCAGAACTCGAGGCCGTCTTCGGCCGCGACGCTGAACTCGTCGGCGACCAGGAGCGCACCGGCGATCCGAACGGACGGTCCCCTTCGGGATCCAGGGATCATGACCCGGATGCCGTCGAGACCGGTCCGATCGACGTCGTCGCGTCGGGCAGCGCGGCGTCTGGCCGAGCGGCGTCTGACATCATCGCAGCGAAAGGCGACCGCGGCGACGCCGGTTACACCGCCGAACTGGACTTCTCGGCGCTGGAGGCCGCGGAGTCCGGTGAGATCACTCCCCTGACCCAACGGCGCCCCAGCTCTTCCGCTGAGTAGAGGGTCGCCGGCCGGATCACACGGTTCTCGGTGACGTAGTAGAACACGGCATCGATTTTCTCCGCCGGCACTCTCTTCCACTGCGCGAAGGCGAGGCGGTACAGGGCGAGCTGGTACTGGCGTTCCTCCAGCTCGGCGGCCGATGTGGGCGCCTTGCCGGTCTTCCAGTCGACGATCTGAAACCTGCCGTCCCGTTCGTAGACGGCGTCGAGCTTGCAGATGATGATCTGCTCGCCGAGGACGAAGTTGATTTCCCGTTCCACCTCGACGGGGCGCAGGTCCGCCCATTCGGATGCCTCGAACGTGCGCTGGAGGACGGCGAGCTCGTCGAGCTCCCGTTGCTCGAGGGGCAGCAGAGTACCCGGCGCTTCATCGACGTCTTGTTCGAGGAAGCTCGAATCGAGCGATTCCTGGCCGCCTGCTATTCCGGCGCGTTGCTCCACCCAGCTGTGGAAGAGCGTTCCGAGGCGGGTCTGCCGGTAGGGGCGCTCAGGGAGCGGGCGGCGCATCCGGGTCGCGAGGCCGGCGGCATCCGTCACGTACTCCTTGAACCGGGACGCCGGTACCCGGTCGGGAAGCGTGACGTATTCGTCCGCGGAGAGCCGGGCCTCGCGTTCGGCGAGGAGCAACGCGATGTCATTCGACCAGATTGTCGGCGACGCGGGGTCGGCGGACCGGACAGCCTCGGCGGCAGCCGCAACCGGACCCCGACGGGCGCCGAGGGGGTCGAGCGGCCAGGAGATCTCGTTCTGCGTGCCGGCCAGCGGGTTCTCCTCGAACTGGGATTCCTCAGGAAGCCCGTCACAGCTCGACGGCACCGCGGCGGCGATCTCGCGCAGGAACTGCCCTGGGCCGCGGGGTTTCGACTGCGTCGCCCAGAACGACCCACTGGCCAGAAGGGCGTCCTTCGCCCGGGTGACCGCGACATACGCCAGCCGGCGCTGCTCAGCGGCGTTCCTGTCCTCGAGGCCAGCGCCGAACGCCGTGTACGCCGCGTCGAAGTCCGCTTGAGTTTCGGCGCCGCGCCAGGCGAGGGTCGGCAGTTCGTCGCGGTCGCCGCGGAACTCGTACGGCAGCTCGCCGAACGCCGTCCACCCGCGTTTGCTGCGCAGAGTGCCTGGCAGTTCGTCAGCGACCATCCGCGGCACGGCGACACTGTCCCATTCCAGGCCTTTCGAACCGTGGATGGTGAGAATCTGCACGGTTCCGGGTTCCGGGTCCTCACCACGTGGGTTGAGATTCTCCCGCCGCTCCGCCTCAGCCAGCCAGGACAGGAACGGCCCGAGGCTGCCCCCTTCGACGACGGCGAGGTACGACGCGATCTGCTCGGAGAAGGCGTCGAGGCTCGGCTGGCCGAGCGGGTTCTGCTCGTTCGCCGCCACCTCGATGTCGAGCTGCAACTCCTGCACCACGAGGTTCACAAGGTCGTACAGGTCGAGCCCGGACCGGCGACGCAAGGCGGCGAGCTGACGGGCGACGAGTCGCATCCGGCGGATGCCTTCAGCACTGAATTCGCGAAGCGCCGAGTGACCGGCCGGCGCGGTCTGGAGGAAATCGAGCGCATCGACGATCGATTTGCCGTCGTCGTGGGCGGCGGAAGCGGCGATTCTGCCGCGAACGTCCTCGGCGATCAGGCGCTGCGACAGGTCGCGGTCGGCGAGCCAGCGGGCCAGCCCGCTGAGCGCCTTGATGTCGCGTGGGCCGATCCGCCAGCGCGCGCCGGTGAGCAGCCGGACCAATTCGGAGCCTGCGGTCGGATCGTGGAGGACGCGGAGAGCCGCGACGAGGTCGACGATCACGGGTTGCTGCAGCAGTCCGGCGACGCCGAGGATGTGGAACGGCACGTTGTTGCGGCGAAGGGCCTCGGTGAAGACGTCCACCTTTTTCAGGGACCGGCACAGCATCGCCGCTGTGCGTTGCTCGTTTTTCGCCGACGGGCGGGCGAGTTCCCCAGCGAACCAGCGCGCGACGGCGTCCGCCTCTTCGACCACGGTCTCGGCGAAGAGCACCGAGATGTTCCCCGGACCGGCGAACGGCGAACGTTCCAGCCGCCGAACGGGGACATGCGGGGTCGCCGGCAGCGGGCCGACGATCGCATTCGCCGCGTCGAGCACCTGCCCGGAGTTACGCCAGCTGGTCGACAGGGCGTAGGCGTCGGCGGTGCCCGACGCTGTTGAATCTGCAACGGAGAAGTCTGCCGAGAACCGGGCGAGGTTGGCGGCGCTGGCACCGCGCCATCCGTAAATCGACTGGTTCGGGTCGCCGACGGCCATCACCGGGTGGCCGGAGAACAGCCGGGCCAGCAGGTCGGTCTGCACGACCGAGGTGTCCTGGTACTCGTCGAGGATGACAACTTTGAAGCGTGACCGGTATTCGTCGACCACTCGGGGTACCCGGCGGCAGATCTCGAGCGCGAGCGCGACCTGGTCGCTGAATTCGACGAAGCCGAGCCGCTGTTTCTCGGCAGCGAACCGCTCAGCGAGGTCGACGAGCAGGCCGAGTGAATCGATGTCGGCGACCGCATCGGTGACCGATTTGAACGGCACCGTCTTGCGCATGGAGCCGTCATGGACGGGAAGTTCCGCGAGGGTGAGGAACCGCCTCGCGAATGAACGGATGTCATCGGTGCTGCCGGCCGCGTCGTTGTCGCTGAGCGCGTGGCTGAGCGACAGAACAGCGGCAGTGACCTGGTCGACGCTCTTGTCGATGCCGACGAGTCGATCGTCGGCGCTGTCGACGACGATCTGCCGGGCCAGGCGCCAGGCGGACGCCTCGGTGATCACTGTGGCGTCGGGTTCGCGCCCGATGAGCCGGGCGTACTCCCGGAACAACCCGCTGGCGAAGGAGTTGTACGTGGCGATCGTCGGCGCTTCGAGCACATCGATGGCGGTGTCGGGGTTCTCGGCCAGCTGGAGGTCCTGAAGCTGGCCGATGCGCCGGCCCACCCGTTCCGCGAGTTCGCCGGCGGCCTTTCGGGTGAAGGTGAGACCGAGGATCTCAGGCACTCGCACTTTGCCGTTTGCAAGAAGCCAGACGATCCGGTTGGCCATCGTCTCGGTTTTTCCGCTGCCGGCACCGGCGACCACCAGCGCAGGGGCGAGGTCCGCCTGGATCACCGCGACCTGCTCGTCGGTGGGTTCGGGGAGCGCCAGTTTCGCCGCGATCTCCTTCGCTGACATCGCGATGCCCGGTGCGGCGGTCATGCGCTCACCGCGGCGACGAGGTGGATGCGGTAGATGGGGTCCGCTTTCGGGTCGCGTTCGTCGAGGTTCGGGTTTCCGGTGAATTCGGCAGCGGCCATGCCGATACCGGCCGTCACCACCCGCTCGCTGAACGCCTTGCGTTCGTCGTCGGTCATCGGCTGCTGGGTGAGTACCCGGTAGCCCTTGCCTCGCGCTCCGCCTGACACGTAAAGAAGCGTCGCCCCGCCTGACGGGTCATCCGGTGTCGTCCCTCCGACGGCGCCGGCCGCCAGCGCCAGCTGGTAACCGCCGAGCTGCGGGTTCTCGTCGACCTTGGCCCTGGTCGGTGCGTTCTTGCCGGTCTTCAGGTCGACGATCACGACCTCGCCGCTTGGGAGACGCTCGACCCGGTCGATCGTGCCCGTCAGCGTGACCTGCCCGAGCGTCACCGAAAACTTGCCTTCAGCGCTGATCGTTTCGCTCCCGGCCCGCCGGAAGTCGGTGAGGTACTCGGACAGCCCTTCGACGAGCCGCGAGGTGAGCCGCCGCTGACGTTCGGCCAGCCACGGCGCCTCGAAGTAGAGCTCCGACCAGTGTTCGTCGATGTGCTCCCACAGCCGCTCGACGCTCACGTCGTCGTCGGTGAGTTCGTCAGCCGGGATCCGCCCCGCCTGCTCCATGGCCGCATGCACGACGGTACCGATGCCCGCTGCGAGCCCGGACGGCGCCGCAGCCATCGTGTCGATGAACCAGGCCAGGCCGGACTTCTCGAACGTTTCCAGTTTCGACGGGGACACCGACACGCTTGTTTCCGGGTCGGTCAGGTCAGCAAGCGGAGCCGACGTCGATGGCTCGAGGAGGCCGTACCAGTCCTCAGGATCCGCGCCGGGTACGCCTTCGGCGGCCAGTCGCGCGAGAGCGGAAGCTGCGTGCGGATCTGACGTGGTGACAAGGCGACGCCGGAGCGCGCCGACCATTCCGCGGAGTGAAAGCGGATGCTGGGCGTCGGCTCCCTGCAGCGGTTCGACCGCGCGGATGGCAGGGAACCGCAGGAACGCCGATGGCTGTTCGTCGTCGTTGACGGTCGCCGTGAGGACGACCTGCGTGCGGGCCCGTGAGATCGCGAGGGCGAACATCCGCAGTTCGTCTGACAGGACTTCGGCCCGCGCATCGAGATCGGCGACGGGGAGACCGGCGGAGAGCTGGCTGAGGGAATGCGGGTAGAGCAGCGAACCACGCAGCTGTGGGTTCGGCCAGGCGCCGTCCTGGAGCCCCGCGACGATCACGACGTCGAACTCACTGCCGACGACGGCGCTCGGTGTGCCGATGAACACGGCGTCGGCGGCAGACTGGGGCGTCAATGAGTCCTCAGGAACTTCCGACGCGAGGATCTCGTCGACGAAACGGCCGGCGGGTTCCGCCGGGTGCCGTTCCACGAATCGTTTCGCCGCGGTGAACAACGCCATCACGCTGTCCAGGTTGCGGTTCGCTTCGTCGGCGGCGAGACCGGAGCCCAGCGCTTGCGCAGACCAGGTCGCGGCAAGACCGCTGCGGTCCCAGAACAGCCAGAGCAGCTCTTCGATGCTGGAGCCCGCCCCGGCCGCCGCGCGCGCCTCAGCAAGCGTGCTGGCAAACCGGCCCGCCGCCCGGGCAGCGGCGGAGTCGATGGTGGCGAATCGCCCCGGCTGCTCGAGGGCATCGAGCAGCAGCTCATCGCCGGAGCGGCTGCCGTCGCCCGCGAGCTCCTCGTGCCGGAGCGCCCGGCGGACCCGGCGCAGTGAGATGCCGTCGAGGCCACACAGCGGCCCGGTCAGGAGGGACGTGACGAGCTCCGCGGTCGCCTCGGTACGGCCGAGCACGAACGCCACAGCCGACAGCAGCTGGGCGGACGCGAACTCCGCGCGGATCGTGCGGCCCCCGGCCGGCGTCGTCGCGGGGACCTCCGCGAGGGCGAGCGCCCGGGCCAGGACAGGGATGGTTGCACCCGAGCGCACGATCACGGCAAGCCTCGACCACGGGATGTCGCCGAACAGGTGATGCTCGCGGAGCACCCGCGCGATCTGCTGGTGCTCAGCCGCCGTCGATGAGGCCTCGATCCGCACGATCGGCTGGGTGTTCTCGAGCGGGAAGTCGTCGCGCTCCGCGGCGACAGCCGAGCGGTGGGCGATCGAACCGGCCGCCCCCACACGCTCCGTCACCTGGCGGACCAGTCCGCGGATGTCGTCGCCGTGCCGGTAGGACGTCGAGAGGGTGAGCCGCTCCACCGCCACCCCCAGGGCCGGACCGAGACCCGCCAGAGCCGCCGGGTCGGAGCCGCGGAAGGTGCTCGAGGTGACGTCCGGGTCGCCGAACGCGATCACAGCGACACCCCGGCGGGCGAGGGCACGGAGCAGCCCGATCGCCGACGGTCCCTGCTCCTGGACGTCGTCGACGACGACGAGCCGGAGACCGTCAAGACCGAAACCCCGGTTCAGCTCTGTTGTCGCCTGCGCGACGATCTCGGCTGAATCGAGGTAGTCGGCGCCGAAGCTGTCGACGACCTGTTCGTACTCGGCGAGAAACCGGCCGGCCGCGGCCCATTCCGGCCGGCCGTTCTCCTGACCGAGCCGTGCCAGCGACTCCGGGCGCAGCCCGGCCTCGACCGTTCGCATCATCAGTTCCCGCAACTCGGTGCGGAACCCCTTCAGCCGTCGCACGTCGGCGCCGAGCGGTTCTGGCCAGTCCGGGCCTGTGCCGTCGGCCTCATGCCAGGCGAGCAGTTCGGCGATCACCGTGTCCTGTTCGGCCCCGGTGAGAAGCCGCGGCGCCTCCCGGCCTTCGAGCGACGCCCGCGCCCCGACGATCTGGAACGCGACCGAGCTGAGGGTTCGCGCGAGCGGCCCGGTGGTCGGAACGCCGACCCGCAACGCCAGCCGATCCCGGAGCGCGGCGGCCGCGCGACGGTTCGGGGCGAGCACGAGCAGTTCGGCCGGGTCGTAACCGCGGAGCACGATGCGATCGGCGACGAGCTCGACCACCGTCGACGTCTTGCCGGTGCCCGGCGCCCCGGCGACCGCCGCGCTGGCGCCGTCGACAAGATCCAGGACCGCCTGCTGCGAAGCATCCGGAACCAGCAAAGCGGGTGCAGCGGTACTGCGCTTAGAACTGTTGAATCCCCGGATTGCCACGACAGCCAAGTTACCGGGCACCAGTGACACCGTCGGGACGCACGCCGGGGTGGCTGTTCGCTCTCGGCGAGGACGTGCGGTCGAGGTGTGCACGGCATCTGCCGTAATGTTGCTGGTAACGCAAGGGAAAGGTGCTTTTTCGTGGAGATCCGTATCGGTATTACCAACAGCGGGCGCGAGCTCAGCTTCGAGTCCGCTCAGACCGCCACCGAGATCGAGAAAACGATCTCAGAAGCACTCGGGTCCGAGAAGAGCTACTTCAGCCTCAGCGACGACAAGGGTCGGCTCTACATCGTCCCGACCGCAGGCCTTGCCTACGTCGAGGTCGGTAGCGAAGAGACCCGCCGTATCGGTTTCGTCGGCTAAGGCTCCCCGGTGGAACTCCTCTTCATCATCCTGTTCGCCGCCGCCGCGGGTGTCGCCGTTCACTACGCGCTGCCGTGGCGCGGCACCCACGGGTTCGCGCTGATTCCCGCCGTTGCGAGTGTCGTCGCGGCGATCGTCTGGGTCGCCCTGACCTGGCTCGGATGGGCGTGGGACGGCGGCTGGATCTGGGCAGTGACCCTGATCGTGGCAACCGTCGCGGCCGCTGTCGTCGACCTCTACCTCGGCAGGCACCGCAAGGCGTCGGACCAGCGCCGGCTGGTTGCGCTCGGCGGCTGACCGGCTGCATTTCCTGAGCTGGCCCCGGGTAGCTGGGGTCCGCGCGACCGCTGCGGGTGATGGCAGCTCTGAGGACGTCGCTTCGATCGATGACCTGGTCAGGCCGTCAGGCCGAGCGCGTCCATCCGGCGGGTGTGCGTGGCGATGAGTTCGGTGAAGACCGGCTCGATCCGCGCGTCATCCGACGTGTTGTGCCCATCGAGGTTCAACGCCGACTGCGCCAGAAGCAGCGTGTCACCGACGAGCCGCCTGCCGCACATCGCGAAGAAGTGGGCGCGTTTCGGGTCGACCGCGATGGCATCCGTCAGCAGTCCGACGATTCCGGCTGACCCGGAGTCCGCGCCAAGCAGGCTCGCGTAGCGCGCGCCGATCTCGGACGGCAGACCGTCTGAGAGCCGGATGAAGAAGTCGTCGAGAAATCCCTGGGTGATGTAGAGCGTGAGCAGGCTTTCATTGACGGACGCTCCCCGCGTGAGTTCGAGGAATCGATCGATCCCGGGCACGAACGGCGCCATCACCTCGGTCGGGTTCTCGCCGCGGCGGCGGATCTCGGCGACGAGGCCCTGGTGCTTGGCCAGCGCGAAGCCGGCGGCAGCCGAGAGAGTCTGGGTGGCCTCGAGGTCCTTCGACGTGGCGCTGATGTTCGAGATCGACTGGAAGAAGCAGAGCTGCAGGTAGGCGACCTGGCCGAGGTAGCTCGAGGTGTCTGGGGCGAGCTCAGCGAAGTCCACTTTGGTGGCCTGGATGGTGCTGGCTCGGGGGCGGAGGCGCGGCAAGGGTGCTCGGGACCGGGACGCACTAAACCATGAAACCACGGCTCCAGTGTAGATGTTCGGTAGGCTGGGCTTTGTTCCCGGCATCGGATCGGGATACTACGCCTCAAAAATATGCAGGGCGTAGACCGCTTATATGCATTGACAGGCAACCAACCAAGTGAATTTTACCGATCTCGGCGTCGACCAGGACATGGCAGACGCCCTCGCAGCAAAGGGCATCCTGGAGCCTTTCCCCATCCAGGAACAGACCATCCCCCTCGCGCTTGACGGCCAGGACATCATCGGCCAGGCGAAGACGGGAACCGGCAAGACGTTCGGTTTCGGTCTTCCTCTCCTGCAGCGCATCGGGCAGGACCCCGCCCCCGGTGTCGTCGCCCTCATCGTCGTGCCCACCCGTGAACTCTGCGTGCAGGTCACCGAGGACATCGAGCTGGCCGCAGGCAACCGCCCCACCAAGATCGTCTCCATCTATGGCGGCAAGGCCTACGAGGGACAGATCGAACAGCTGAAGGCCGGCGCCCAGGTGGTCGTCGGTACTCCCGGCCGCCTGATCGACCTCAACAACCAGCGCCTGCTCGACCTCTCGAACGTTCGCGAGATGGTGCTCGATGAGGCAGACAAGATGCTCGACCTCGGCTTCCTCGCCGACATCGAGAAGCTTTTCTCGAAGACCCCGCAGGACCGGCACACCATGCTGTTCTCCGCAACGATGCCCGGGCCGATCGTCGCCCTGGCGCGTCGCTTCATGTCCAAGCCGATCCACATCCGGGCGACAGATCCTGATGAGGGTCTGACGCAGGCGAACATCAAGCACCTGGTCTACCGTGCCCACAACATGGACAAGGACGAGGTCATCGCCCGCATCCTCCAGGCAGAGGGCCGCGGCAAGACGGTGATCTTCACCCGCACGAAGCGGTCAGCGGCCAAACTCGTCGAGGAACTCACCGACCGCGGCTTCAACGCCGCTGCCGTCCACGGCGACCTCGGCCAGGAGCAGCGTGAACGGGCCATGGCCGCGTTCAAGGCAGGCAAGAAGGACGTTCTCATCGCCACGGATGTCGCCGCGCGCGGTATCGACGTCAACGACGTCACCCACGTGATCAACCACACGATTCCGGAGGACGAGAAGACCTACCTGCACCGCGTCGGTCGTACCGGCCGTGCAGGCAAGACCGGTATCGCCGTCACCTTCGTCGACTGGGACGACCTGCACAAGTGGGCGCTCATCAACAAGGCGCTCGACTTCGGCCAGCCGGAGCCGACCGAGACGTACTCGTCGAGCCCGCACCTGTTCTCCGACCTCGACATCCCCGAAGGCACCAAGGGTCGGCTTCGAGCGTCGACCGCGGTTCCTGCCGAGAAGCGCACCGGCCCGCCTCGCGACGGCTCGCGGCCTCCCCGTGAAGGATCACGCGATTCCTCCCGCGGGCGTACGCGCACCCGCCCGGCGGCCTCCGCCGATGCTCCGCGCGAGGACGCACCGGTCGTCGCAGCGGGCACCCACGACGGGCAGGGCAGCGAGCACCACGACGGCAACAGCGCACCACGCCGCCGCAGCCGCACGCGCCGCCGCACGAACCGCCCGGAGTAACGTCGGCTTCCTGCTGATCAGGCCCGCCCGAACTTCGGTTCGGGTGGGCCTTTCTCGTGCCCGGATGCTTCCCCCGAAGCGCGGCTCCCTTGCTCCGGCGAAAACGGTCGAACTCCCACGCTTTCACTCACTCCGGACGAGGACACCCGGCGTACCGAGTGTTTCGGTCCGGAGGGAGTGAATCGGCGGCCAGCCGGCAGACAGGCACAGCAACCCCCGTTCCACCCCCGGAAGCACCAGCATCCGTGCGTTCACTCACTCCGGATGAAGACACCCGGCGTACCGAGTGATTCGGTCCGCGGGGAGTGAATCGGCGGCACCGCGCAGCGGCTATCCCCGCGGGTAGACCGGGGCCGACCCGGACGCTTCGTCGATGATCGCCTGCACGACGGCATCCGGGGTGGTGTTCTCCCCCAGCCGGTTGGGTTTCCCCTCACCGTGGTAGTCGCTCGACCCGGTCAGCACGAGCCCGAACATGTCGGCGAGCTCCCGGAGCCGTACCTTGCCTTCCTCGCTGTTCTCGCGGTGGTCGACCTCCAGGCCGAACAACCCGGCGTCGACGAGTTCGCCGAGGTGCTTCTCGTCGATCATGGCGTCGAGGCCGCGAGTGGCGGGGTGGGCAATCACCGGCACTCCCCCGGCCGCACGCACGAGGCGCACCGCCTTGAGCGGATCGGGGGCGTAGTGCGGCATGTAATAACCCGTCCGCGGGTGCAGGATGCCGGCGAACGCCTCACTGCGGGTGGGCACGTGACCGCGAGCGACCAGCGCATCGGCGATGTGCGGGCGGCCCACCGTCGCCCCCGGTGTGGTCTGGGCGACGACGTCGTCCCAGCTGAGGGTGTAGTCGGCGGCGATCCGCCGCACGATCGACTCGGCGCGACGCAACCTGGATTCCCGGATCCGCGCTGTCTCGGAGTTGAGGGCGCCGTTGTCCGGGTCGAAGAGGTAGGCCAGCAGGTGAACGCTCTGGAATCCGAGCCTCGCACTGAATTCCATTCCGGGAAGAAGGGTGATCCCCACGTCGGCCGCGGTGACGGACGCCTCGTGCCAGCCGGCCGTCGAATCGTGATCGGTGAGGGCAACGACCCCGAGTCCCGCTGCCGCGGCCTGGCGGACGACCCGCGAGGGCGACTCGGTGCCGTCGGACACGCGCGAGTGGGTGTGGAGGTCCGCGGGCCCGGCGAACAAGGGACGAACTGGCATCCTCACAGTGTATGGCTCGCGCCGCGCCCGCCGTTTCCCGGCTAATCCCAGCCCAGTGTCGATAGTGTGGCTGAACCATGCTCAAAGTCCTCGGCGCCATCGCCACCGTGGGAATCGCCGTCGCGCTCCTTGTCATTTCCGTGCCGCAAATGTTCGGCCTGCAGACCACGTGGATCATCGCGCAGATCACCTCGATGCGGTCCCTGGCGATCGTCGCCGGGGTGCTCGCCGCCGTCGCGTTCGCTCTGCTCGCCCTGGCGCGCCCCTTTCGAGCCTTCGCCGGCACAGTGGTCGTTTTGTTGCTCCTCTTCGTCGGCGGCAATGCCGCCATCGGGGTCTCCCGAGGGCTCGGCAACACCGTTTTCACGGAGGCGACACCGAACTCGGTCACCGTGCTCAGCTGGAACACCCTCGGCGACGCGCCGGGCGCCGACGCCGTCGTGAACCTCGCCATGGATTCCGGTGCTGACGTCATTTCCCTCCCCGAGACCACGCAGGCGACAGGCATCGAGATCGCCGAGACGATGCGGGCCCAGGGACGCCCGATGTGGGTGCTCACTGAGTGGTTCGACCAGATCTCCCCTGCGCGATCGACCACTGTGCTGATCAGCCCCGACCTCGGCGATTACGTCAAGGTCACGAGCAATGAGGACCGGGACGACAACACCGCCGTCCTGCCGACGGTCATCGTCGAACCCGTCGATGGGGACGGCCCGACGATCGTCGCCGCCCATGCCGTCGCCCCGATCACCGGCCAGATGGACAACTGGCGCAAGGACCTCGCCTGGCTGGCAGAGCAGTGCCGGACGGACAACGTCATCATGGCGGGCGACTTCAACGCCACCCTCGACAACATGGCCGGGCTCGGCGCAACCGACGAGGCCGCGCTCGGCAACTGCATCGACGCAGGCAAAGCCTCGGGCAACGCGTCCGTCGGAACCTGGCCCACCAGCATCCCGGCCCTGATCGGGTCGCCGATCGACCACGTCATGGCGACCCCGGACTGGCAGACGACGGGGATGCGCGTGGTCACCGAGGCGGATGGCACAGGAAGCGATCACCGACCGGTTCTCGTGCAGCTGACCCGCACAGCTCCCTAGGCAGGCACCGGCGCCCCGAAAGCGGCGGGGCGTCATCAGTGGAAGAATGGCTGCATGCAGACTGCCAGGAACACCCCGACCACGACGAGTACAGGCGTCCAGCCGGCCAGCGACGAAACCACCAGCGAAGAACCGCGCGGCACGTCGAACCGGTCGACGACCCCGGCATCGGCCCAGTTCCAGGATTTCATCGGCTCCTCATGGGCCGACCGGGTCGACGAACTCCCCGCTCCCCGAGAACAGGCCCGCTTCGCGGCCGAGCGCCGCGCCCGTCTGTCATCGGCGTTCCCCGGCAAGCGCATCGTCCTCCCGGCGGGCGCGCTCAAGCAGCGGTCAAACGACACCGACTACCCCTACCGTGCGCACTCGGCCTTCTCACACCTCACCGGCTGGGGTTCAGACTCGGAGCCGGACGCGGTCCTCGTGCTCGACCCCGCCGACGACGGCCACGACGCGACACTGTACTTCCGTGAGCGGGCTGACCGGACGTCGAACGAGTTCTACGCGAACCCGGCCATCGGGGAATTCTGGATCGGCGCTCGTCCGTCGCTCGCCCAGGTCGCAGCCGACCTCGCACTCGCCACCGACCACATCGACCGGTTCGAAGCAACGGACGCCGACCTCACCGTCGAGGAGGACGACAAACTGACGTCGTTTGTCTCCGAGCTGCGGCTGGTCAAGGACGACTTCGAGATCGCGCAGCTCCGTCTCGCCGTGGATGCCACGGCCCGCGGCTTCGACGACGTCATCGCTGATTTCCCGCGCATCTCAGCACACGAGCGGGGCGAACGCGCCGTTGAAGGTGTCTTCTACACCCGGGCGAGGCTCGACGGCAACGCTGTCGGTTATGACACCATCGCTGCGTCGGGTGCGCATGCGTGCATCCTGCACTGGACCCGCAACGACGGCCCGGTCACCCCCGGTGACCTGATCCTGCTCGACGCCGGCGTCGAAGTTGACAGTCTGTACACGGCGGACATCACGAGGACCCTGCCGGTGAACGGACGGTTCACCGACGTGCAGCGCGCCGTCTATGAGGCCGTGCGTGAAGCGGCAGACGCCGCATTCGCGATCGTCCGCCCCGGCATCATCTTCCGTGACGTGCACGCCGAGGCCATGAAGGTCATCGCGAAGCACACGGCACAGTGGGGGCTCCTCCCGGTATCAGCGGAAGAGTCGCTCGAGGCATCGAACCAGTTCCACCGCCGGTACATGGTGCACGGCACGAGCCATCACCTCGGACTCGACGTGCACGACTGCGCGGCTGCGCGCCGCGACATGTACCACGACGGCGAGGTGAAGGCCGGCATGGTCTTCACCATCGAACCGGGGCTCTACTTCCAGCCGGACGACCTGACCGTGCCGGAGGAGTTCCGCGGGATCGGCGTGCGGATCGAGGACGACATCCTCGTCACCGAAGACGGCGCCGAGAACCTCTCAGCGGCGATCCCGCGCACGGCAGACGACGTCGAGGCCTGGATCGCCCGCCTCAACGGCTGACGCCCGGCGCCGGGCAGCCTCTGGCTACTGCTGGGTCGGGGCTTCGCTGAGCACGTGCCTGGCCCGGTTCGCGAGTTCCGTCGACACCGTCACGGCGTAGCTCGTCGCGATGACCTGCATGACCGAGGTGAAGTCGCGTCGCCGGCGGTTCACCGCGTACGAGACAATCGTGAACATCATGCCGAACGCGGCGCCGATGAGCACGGCGGCGCCGACGAAGACGAGGTCGGATGCCGGGTTGACGATCACGAGGAGCAGCCCGAAGAACAGGCCGAGCCAGGCGCCGCTGAGGGCGCCAGCGCCAGCGGCGCGGCCGTAGCTGAGTTTGCCGGTGACGCGTTCAACGCTTTTGAGCCCGTCACCCACGATCGACACCTGCTTGACCGGGAAATCCGCCTGGGCAAGCCGGTCGACGGCGCGTTGCGCCTCGGTGTAGGTCTCGAAGCTGGCGACGGTCTCGCCGCGGGGAATGACGGTGTCGAGGGGCCCGCGGGACAGGCCGCGACGCTGCTGTTGGTTGCTCACCTGTCCATTCTCCCACCCGCTCCCCGGGAATCCGTCTGTGACGGCACCTCGATCCCCGCCACGCGGCTGCGCGCACTAAGTTAGAGGGGTGAGTGGCACGAGAGTTTTCGTCGCCCGGTTGGCCGGGTGCACCGTTTTCGATCCCGCGGGTGACCGTGTGGGCAAGGTGCGCGACGTGCTCGTGGTGTATCGCAAGAACGATCCGCCTCGGGTGGTCGGGCTCATCGTCGAGATTCCCGGAAAACGACGGGTTTTCGTGTCGATCGGCCGAGTGACGTCGATCGCATCAGGACAGATCATCACGACCGGGCTCATCAATGTGCGCCGTTTCGAGCAGCGAGGCGGGGAAGTTCGTGTGATCGCCGAGCTCCTCGGCCGCAAAGTCGACTTCGTCGACGGCTCTGGCGAGGCGACCATCGAAGACGTCGCCATCGAGGAGGTGGGACCGGGCGCATGGGCGGTCAGCCAGTACTTCGTCCGCCGCCCCAAGGTTTCATCGAGCCCGTTCGCGAAGGGGACGACCGCCTTCGCGACCTGGCGCGAGATCCGGGAGAGGCAGACCGGCAGCGAAGCACAATCGGCTGAGCAGCTGATCGCAACCTATTCAGATCTCAAACCGGCAGACCTCGCGAACACCCTGCTCGACCTGCCCCAGGACCGCATGATCGAGGTCGCCGAGGAGCTCTCAGACGACCGCCTCGCCGACGCCCTCGAGGAGATGCCTGAATCCGATCAGGTCCACATCCTCACCGAGCTCGGCGACGAACGCGCCGCAGACGTCCTCGACCACATGCAACCAGACGACGCCGCCGACCTCGTCGCGCAGCTCCCAGCCGAGCGCGGCGAACGTCTGCTCCAGCTGATGGAGCCGGAGGAGGCGGAGGACGTTCGGATGCTCCTCGCGTTCGCCCCTGACACCGCCGGCGGCCTGATGACGACGGAGCCGGTGATCCTCTCGGCTGACTCGACGGTCGCAGAAGCACTCGCCCTGATCCGCCGGCCCGAGCTCCCCCCTGCCCTCGGCGCAGCGGTGTGCGTCACCTTGCCGCCGTACGAGCCGCCGACCGGCCGCTATCTCGGCATCGTGCACTTCCAACGGATGCTCCGGTACCCGCCGCACGAACGTCTTGGCTCCATCATGGACCAGAGCCTGGATCCAGTCACCGCGAAAGCATCCGCCGCTGAAGTGTCACGGATTCTCGCCAGCTACGACCTCGTCTCCGTCCCGGTTGTCGACGACAACCATCGACTCGTCGGGGTGGTGACAATTGACGATGTCCTCGACTACCTCTTGCCCGAAGACTGGCGAAGTCAGAACGACGACGACGAGTCCGTAGCGCCCAACAGACCACAGGGAAGGAGGCCAGCTCGTGCCTAAGATCCGCAGGAACGAAGTACGCCTCGATGCCCCCAAAGGCCTGCGTTCGTCCATGCTTCCTGGCCGTAACCGTGAGTCGAGTGACCGCTTCGGGCGGTTCACCGAGTGGGTCGCCCGCAAGATGGGAACCCCCGGCTTCCTCTTCGGACTCACGGCCTTCTGCCTGGCCTGGATCGCCTACAACAGCTGGGGGCCCGAGGAGTTGCGTTTCGACTCGGCCGCGCTCGGCTTCACGGCGCTGACGCTCATCCTGTCCCTGCAGGCTTCGTATGCCGCTCCGCTCATCCTCCTCGCCCAGAACCGCCAGGACGACCGAGACCGGGTACAGATCGAGCAGGACCGCCAGCGCTCCGAACGCAACCTCAACGACACCGAATACCTGGCCCGCGAGGTCGTTGCCCTGCGCCTGGCCATGAAGGACATGGCGTCGAAGGACTTCATCCGCCAGGAGCTTCGCGGGCTGCTGGAGGAGCTTGAGAAGGACAAGGACGATGTCCAACGCTGAGCTCGAGGCCCGCATCACCGCGGCTCTCGGCCGAGTGATCGACCCCGAGATCCGCAAGCCGATCACCGAGCTGGGCATGGTCGCCGGTGTCGATGTCGATGACGCCGGTGCGGCATCCGTCGCCATTACGCTGACCATCGTCGGCTGCCCTGCGGCGACCGCGATCGAGCGGGATGTGACAGCGGCCGTCGCCGGCGTGACCGGCGTCACCTCCACGAGCGTTGCAGTCGGCGTGATGACAGCGGATGAACGCCGCGCCTTGATCGAGAAGCTTCGCGGCGGGAAGGCGGCCCGGGTGATGCCGTTCGGCCCGGACTCCCTCACGCGGGTGATCGCCGTCACGAGCGGCAAGGGCGGCGTCGGCAAATCGACGCTCACCGCCAACCTCGCGGTCGAACTCGCCTCCCGCGGCCTCAACGTCGGGATCGTCGACGCCGACGTGCACGGGTTCTCCATTCCGGGCCTGCTCGGCCTGACGGATGCCGCGGCAGCGGCCGGCGCGATCACCCGCCCCACACAGGTCGGAGACATGATCCTCCCGCCTCTAGCCTTCGGCGTGAAGGTGATCTCCATCGGCATGTTCGTCGAGCCGGGCGGCTCGTCCGCTGTTGCATGGCGGGGACCGATGTTGCACCGCACCATCACGCAATTCCTCACCGACGTGTATTTCGGCGACCTTGACATCCTTCTGATTGATCTGCCCCCTGGCACCGGCGACGTCGCGATCTCGATCGGGCAGACACTCCCCCACGCCGACGTGATCGTCGTCACCACACCTCAGCCGGCAGCGGCGGATGTCGCCGAACGCAGCGGCATCGTCGCCAGGCAGACCGGCCAGCGCGTGATCGGCGTGGTCGAGAACATGGCCGGCCTCCTCCAGCAGGACGGCACCGTCCTCTCCCTCTTCGGCGAAGGAGGAGGGGCGGAAGTGGCAACGAGGCTCAGTGCCGCGGACGACGCGCCCGAGGTCCCACTGCTCGCCTCGGTGCCGATCAGCGTGCCGCTGCGCTTCGGAGGCGACGCGGGAATGCCGGTCGTCCTCAGCGACCCGCTTGACCCAGCCAGCGTCGCCATCCGCACGGTCGCCGACCGGCTCATCGCCACCGGCCGCGGCCTCGCCGGCCGCAAACTGGGCCTCGCTCCGGTGTAGTCGTGCTTGATCGGTGGCTCAGTCGCCTGAACGCGATCGTCTGGTGCGCGGCAACGGCCGTCCTCAGCGGCTGCGCCGCCAGCGCGCCGGCGGAACTGCCCGACGGCGTTCGGGTCGAAGTTCTGCAGGGTCGCACCGACTACACGAGCGGGACCCTCGTCATCCGCGTCGTCAACGAATCAGGCTCGGACCTCGCGTTGCAGAGCGCCCGGGTGTCCTGGCCGGGCTTCTCCGCACCGGCGGAGTGGGAGCGGGGCACAACGGTGCGCTCGGGAACCACCGTCGACCTGCGGGCACCGGTGCCTGACGTCGAGTGCGACGGGGCCACCGCCGAGCCGGTCGCGGTCCTGAGCTTCCTCGACGGACAGGCGCGAGCCACTGCCTCGGTCCCCGTCGCCGACCCCCTGGCGACACTCGAACGGTTGCGCGGAGAAGGTTGCATAGCCGAACAGGTCGAACGGGTGGCCGCCGTCTCGGTCGGTTCTCTCGTCGTCGAGGGCGAAGGGCGGGCCTCCGTCGCCGTCGTGACGCTGACCTTCGCCCCGACGGGCGCTGAGGGGCGAGTCGAGGTCGAGGGTGTGTCGTCCACTCCGCTGCTGCGGCCGGATCCTGCGACGCACCAGAACGCCGAGGACTGGCCGCTCGACGTGAGCGTCGACGCGGCATCCGGGTCGGTGACCGCCGAGCTTCGGATCGTTCCCGCCCGCTGTGACGCGCACGCCATCGCCGATGACAAGGTCGGCACAGTGTTCAACATCGCCGTTCGACTGTCGGACGGCACAGCAGGCGAATACCGCCTTATTCCGAGGGACGGTGTCCGAGAGGAACTCCTGAACTACGTGCGCGCCACCTGCGGGCTGCTCTGAGCAGGCGAAATCCCGTTCATGAACAGGCACCGCCTCACACTGCCGGTCAGGTCGACTCGGGATCGTACGGCGGCGGCGTGACCGGTTCCCCTGCGGCGATCCGACGACGACGATCGATCGCTCCCGGCGTCACGAACGGCGACGACGCCGCCCCGGGTACCGTTTGCTCCGACACGGCTCCCCCCGCTGCGGCGGCGCCCGCAGCCGCCGGGAAGGTCGACGGTGGCTTGATCACGGGTTCGGGCTCGGGCGAGTCATCGAGGAGGGCCTCCCGGATGATCCGGCGGGGGTCATACTGTCTGGGGTCGAGTTTCTGCCAGTCGACGTCGTCGAACTCCGGTCCCATTTCGTCGCGCATGCGGTCCTTGGCCCCGCGAGCCATGTCGCGAAGCGACCGGATCAACTGTGCGAATTTCGCGGCGTACCCCGGCAGCCGCTCAGGGCCCAACAGGAAGACAGCAATCACCCCGATGATGAGCAGCTTCTCGAACGTCAGGCCAAAGAACACGAGTTCAGACTATCGCGCCGCGCCTTGCAAAATCCCGCACATTCCGCCGGTACTGTTGTGCCAACCACCATCGGGAGCGAAGAAGTGTCAGAACAAGATTCGAACTGGAAGTACGCCGACTACATCGTCACCGAATCTGAGGCGATCGCGAAGGCCCGGTCACAGTCCCTCGAGCTCGGCATCGAACCCTTGTCGCCTGCGATGGGGGCACAGGTCGCGGTTCTTGCTGCTGCCACGAATGCGATGAACATCGTTGAGATCGGAACCGGAGCCGGCGTGTCGGGCTTGTGGCTGCTGCACTCATCTTCCCGTTCGGTGCTGACCTCCATCGACTCCGAAGTGGAACACCTCGGCTACGCCAGGCAAGCGTTCTCCGACGCCCGTATCGCTGCGAACCGTGTGCGTCTCATCACGGGGAGAGCCCTCGATGTGCTTCCTCGCATGAACGAGAACTCGTACGACGTCGTCTACGTCGACGGCGACCCCGCCCAGGTGATCGAGAACGTCGAACACGGGTTACGGCTGGCCCGCGCCGGTGGCACGGTTCTCGTTCCTCACGCCCTGTGGCGCGGTCGAGTCGCCGACCCCGCGCAGCGCGACGACGTCACCAGCGCCTTCCGCACACTGGTACAGGAGATCGCGTCGTCAACTGCCGTGGTGAGTGCGCTCTCACCTGTCGGCGACGGCCTGCTGCAGATTACCAAGCTCGACTGACGCCCCACACAACAAAGACGCGGATGCGTGTGGTCAGGTGACCACCGGCATCCGCGTCCTTTGTGCTTGGAAGAACTAGCTCGGGGAAACAACCCCGGCGAGTGCATCGTGGAGTTCTTTGGCTTCAGCATCGTTCACGGAGACGACGAGTCGTCCGCCGCCTTCGAGTGGAACCCGCACGATGATCAGCCGACCCTCCTTCACGGCCTCCATTGGCCCATCCCCAGTCCTCGGCTTCATCGCTGCCATTCGGCTCCCCTTTCGTTGCTTAGAACTCTATTATCTGCCTTTCAGGGGGGACAGGCGAAATCGGCCCCGTTCCAGTCCCGGATTGGGGGCACTGCTACGGCGGCGTCCAGTCGTAGCCATCGACCCGCCAGGCGAGAAGAATCCAGCCGATCTGACCAGCGATACTGAGCACGACGATCGCGCTCCGATAGACGAGCGATCGCGGCTGAGCGAGCACTCCGGCCAACGGGAAGACCGGAACGAGCAGCCGGAACGTGCTCGACTGCGGAAAGAACACCGCCCAGAGGTAGAGCAGGTAGCTCGCAACCCAGAGCCGGAGATCGATCCCCAGCCGTTTGGCCTGCGGCGACACGAGGAGTGCCACGACGGCCGCGACGAGGAGGACGACCCCGCTCGCACCCCACCAGAACCCCGCAGGTAGCCCGAGCCCGTTCACCGCCCACCAGTCCAGCCCCTGGAACCATCCGGCGAACGGCACAAGGTCGGTGTAGCCGATGTACGCCGATCGCCACGCCAGTTCGGTGTCGGTGTACGCGGTGAGGGAGCCGGTGACCGCCCAGGCGGTGACGAGCCAGCCGAGCCCCAGGACACCGCTCGCCACGGCGGTGACGGATGCCGCGATCACCTCCCTCCGAGGGAACGGGTTCTGCCGTCGCGTCCACCAGCGGTGCAGCACGTGCAACAGGAGGAACAGCGCGAAGGCCAGGCCGCTCGGGCGGGTGAAGGACGCCACGGCGATCAGGGGCAAGGCGAGCCAGTACCGCCGGCGCATCACGAGGGAGAGCGCGCCCGCGAGAAGCAGAAGGTGCATCGATTCGGCGTAAGCGACCTGCAGGATGGGCGCGAGCGGCGACACCGAATAGCAGACGACGGCGAACATCGCGGTTCCGGCCGGGAGAACCAGCCGGAACAGCCGTGCAATGACGACAGCGGATGCGAAGCCGCAGGCGAGTGAGACGAACACCGCCGTGGGCGCCCAGGGCATCCCGGTCAGCACCATGACTGCCCGGACCACCATCGGGTACACCGGCATGAAGGCCCACGCGTTCTCGCCGACATGACCGTCCTCGGTCCGCGGCAGGACGCTCGGGTAGCCGGACTCGGCGATGATGTTGTACCAACGGCCGTCCCAGATCGACGCGAAATCAGCGTAGCCGGGACTCGGGCCGGTCCAGGCGTTCGCGGGCTGGCCTGCCGCCACCACGAGCAGGATGACGGTCGTCACCACCCGCGCCGCAGCGAACACGAAAAGCGCCTGGCCCCACCAGGGAGTGCGCCGCCACAGGTCGGGAATCGACCTGGTTCGGATCTCAGCCACCCGCGCCGGTCAGCCAGGTGCGGAGTGCCGTCTCACAGCCCGCGATCTCGTCCAGCGCGACCCGTTCGTCGTCGGCGTGGGCCTTCAGCGGGTCCCCGGGGCCGTAGTTGACGGCGGGGATGCCGAGGGCGGAGAACCGGGCGACGTCGGTCCAGCCGTACTTGGGCAACGCGACGCCGCCCACCGCGGCGAGGAACTCCTGAGCGATCGGCGCGTCCAGTCCCGGCCTGGCCCCGTCGGCGGCATCCGTCAGCGTGACGTCGAAACCGGAGAACAACTCGCGGACCTCGGCCTCGGCCTCGGCTGCACTGCGGTTCGGCGCGAACCGGTAGTTCACCGTCACCGTGCACTCGTCGGGGATGACGTTGCCGGCGATGCCGCCGGAGACGCCGACGGCGTTGAGGCTTTCGCGGTAGACGAGGCCGTCGACTTCGATCGAGCGGGGCTCGTAGGCGGCGAGGATGCCGAGGATCGGCGCCGCTTTGTGGATGGCGTTGTCGCCGACCCAGCTGCGGGCGGAATGGGCGCGAAGCCCCGTGGTGGTTATCTCGACCCGGAGGGTGCCGTTGCACCCGCCCTCGATGTCGCCGCGGGTTGGCTCACCCAGGATGGCGAAGTCGCCGACGAACAGATCAGGGCGGCGTTCGGCCAGCAGTTTCAGGCCGTTGATGTCGCTCGACACTTCCTCGTTGTCGTACCACATCCAGGTCACGTCGAGAGAAGGGGCCGTGAGCTCTGCGGCCAGCTTGAGCTGAACCGCGACTCCGGCCTTCATGTCGACGGTGCCCCTGCCCCACAGGTAGTCCCGGCCGTCGACGGTTTCGAAGCGGGTGGGCAGGTTCTCGTTCAGCGGAACCGTGTCGATGTGCCCGGCGATGACCACCCGCCGCCCCCGGCCCTGTAGCGTGCGTGCCACGATCGTGTTGCCCTCACGGACGACGTCGAGGTGAGGGTATGCGGCCAGCGCGAGCTCGATGGCATCCGCGAGAGTTCTCTCGTTGCCCGACACGGATTCGATGTCGCAGATCGCCCGGGTGAGATCCACCGACCCGGCGGTGAGGTCGAGTTCAGGGGCGTCGAGGGGCTGATCCGGCATGGCTTCAGTCTATGGGCGGCCGAACGGGTCGGCCGGGCGCCCACCGGGGCGTGCCGCATTCGCTAGCCTTGAGGCATGACCACCGCTTCAGAGAATACTGCCCTGCCAACCCACGCCTGGGGCTACGGCCTCGCCACGGTGAGTGCGGACGGGACAGTGCTCGACACCTGGTATCCGGAACCGAAGCTGGGGATACTGCCGCCCGGCCGGGAGCGCTGGATCGCACCGGCAGAGATCGAAGCCCTGGCCATCCCGGACGAACGCCGTAACGTGCGCGTCGACATCGTCACCGTCGAGGTCGATCTGCGCGAGCAGGCGAAGGACACGCCGGACGCGTACCTGCGCCTGCACCTGCTGAGCCACCTTCTCGTCCGGCCGAACACGATCAACCTCGACGGCATCTTCACTCACCTGCCCATCGTCGTCTGGACCAACGCCGGCCCCGTCCACCCAGAGGAATTCGACCGGCTGCGCCCGGCACTGTCCCGGCAGGGCATTCACGCCACCGGCATCGACAAGTTCCCCCGGCTGCTCGACTACGTCACCCCGTCGAAAGTGCGGATCGCGGACGCTTCGCGCGTGCGCCTCGGAGCACACCTCGCGCCGGGGACGACGGTAATGCACGAAGGGTTCGTGAACTTCAACGCGGGAACCCTCGGCGCCTCCATGGTCGAAGGGCGGATCTCGCAGGGTGTCGTGGTCGGCGACGGCTCAGACATCGGCGGCGGCGCCTCGATCATGGGTACCCTCTCCGGCGGCGGAACCCAGCGGGTCTCCATCGGCGCACGGGCCCTTCTCGGCGCGAACTCCGGCATCGGCATCTCCATCGGAGATGACAGCGTTGTCGAAGCGGGCCTGTACGTGACCGCGGGCACCAAGGTTCTCGTCCTCGACGGCGCAGCGGATTCGCCTCGCACCGTGAAGGCCGTCGAACTGTCCGGCGTTCCCAACATCCTGTTCCGACGGAATTCCGTCTCGGGGGCGGTCGAAGTCCTGCCCCGCACCGGCGCAGGGATCCAGCTCAATCAGGCTCTCCACGCCTGATTTCCCCTCTACCTCTTCACAAAGGAGTGATGTGGTCCGAACCTCACGCCGCGGTCGGCGCTCGCGCGCCTTCACCGTCTTCCTCAGCATCACGGCGGTGTTCGTTGTCGTTGTGCTCGTCGGCGGCGGCCTCGGAATCTGGACTGTGCAGCGCTCCTTCCCCCAACTCTCCGGGACACTCACGGTGCCAGGGCTCGACGGCGACGTCACCGTCGAACGCGACGACGCCGGCATCCCGACGATCGAAGCAGACAACGCCCACGATCTTTTCCAGGCGCAAGGGTTTGTGCACGCCCAGGATCGTTTCTGGGAGATGGACTTCCGCCGTCATGTGACCAGCGGGCGGCTCGCCGAGCTGTTCGGCGCGTCACAGGTCGGAACAGACACTTTCGTGCGGACCCTTGGCTGGCGCGTGGTCGCTGAAGAAGAAGTGAAGCTCCTCGATGCGGAGACTCTCGGCTGGTACCAGGCCTACGCCGACGGGGTGAATGCCTACCTCGCCCAGCGAAGCGGGGCCGACCTCTCACTCGAGTATGCCGTCCTCGTACTGCAGAACCCGGGCTATGAGCCGGAGAAGTGGACCCCAGCCGATTCGGTGGCCTGGTTGAAGGCGATGGCCTGGGACCTCCGCTCGAATCTGGAGGATGAGATCGACCGTGCGCTGCTGGCGACGGAGCTGACGCCCGAGCAGGTGGCCCAGATCTATCCGCCGTACCCGTTCGCGGACAACCCGACGATACTCCCGTCGTCGGCGCCCGCACCGGCATCCGTCGGCTCGGCCATCCCGATGGCGCCGGCCACAGACGGCACTGCCGATTCGCTCCTCGAACTCAGGGACATCCTCAAGAGGATGCCCGAGTTGCTCGGCCGGGCAGGCCCTGACATCGGTTCGAATTCCTGGGTGGTTTCGGGGCAGCACACGGCGTCGGGCAAACCCCTGCTCGCCAACGACCCGCACCTGGGCCCGGCCCTTCCGTCGGTCTGGTACCAGATGGGTTTGCGCTGCTCCACCGTCTCCGCGGAGTGCCCGTTCTCCGTGGCCGGCTTCAGCTTCTCCGGCATGCCTGGCATCATCATCGGCCACAACGATCGCGTCGCGTGGGGGTTCACCAACCTCGGTCCCGATGTGGCCGACCTGTACCTGGAGAAGGTGTCAGGCGACCTGGTCGAGCTCGATGGCGTCACAGCGCCCCTCACCATCCGCGAGGAGATCGTGAAGGTCGCCGGAGGGGACGATGTCCCGATCCGCATCCGTTCGACCTCACACGGCCCTTTAGTCACCGGGATCAGTGGCGAGTTCGGCGACATCGCAGCCGACTACCCCGCGACCGCCGACCTGCCGGAGGGCCGCTATGAGCTGTCCCTGCAGTGGACGGCGCTCACACCGGGGCGCACCCCAGGCGCGATCTTCGCCGTCAACAAGGCAACCGACTGGGAGAGCTTCCGGGCCGGGGCACGGCTGTTCGACGTGCCCTCGCAGAACCTCGTCTACGCCGACATCGACGGCAACATCGGCTACCAGGCCCCTGGTCTCATACCAATCCGCCAGAGCGGCGACGGGACCCTCCCTCAACCAGGCTGGTTCGCTTCGACGGCCTGGGCCGGCTACGTGGACTTCGACTCTCTTCCGTCGCTGTACAACCCCCCATCCGGCTACATCGTCACCGCGAACAACGCCGTTGCTTCAGAGAGCGCCGCTCCCCTGCTGACCCGGGACTGGGATGCCGGCTACCGCGCGTCTCGCATCGTCGACCTGATCGAGCAGTCCATCGCCTCGGGCGGCGGCTTCACTACCGACGACATGAGCGCGATCCAGGCCGACAACGCGAACTCCTTCGCTGAGCGCATCGCACCCTATATCGCCGCCCTTGCGCCGTCCGGCAACGCCCGGCTGGGCAAACAACTCCTCGACGGCTGGGACTTCCATGACGACGCGGACAGCGCGCAGTCCGCGTACTTCAACATCTTCTGGCGGAACCTCCTCGAGACCACGTTCGCTCCCAAACTGCCGGACGCGATTCCGCCTGCGGGCGGGTCGCAGTGGTTCCAGGTGGTCGGTGCGCTCCTCGACGAACCGGATTCGGAGTGGTGGGCGGGCCAGGACGACATCGTCGTCAGCCGAGACGACGCCCTCACGCTTGCACTCAGCAAGGCCTGGACCGAGGCCGAGCAGCTGATGGGACCCGACCAGGAGGACTGGACCTGGGGTGAACTGCACACCCTCACCATCCGCAATGAGAGCTTCGGCGAATCCGGCGTCGCACCGATCGAGATGCTCTTCAACCGCGGTCCGTACGAGCTCGCCGGCGGGTCCTCCGTGGTCAACGCCGTCGGCTGGTACGCCCCCGAAGGCTATGTGGTCGACTGGGTTCCGTCAATGCGTCAGGTGGTCGACCTGGCCGACCTCGACTCGTCGACCTGGATCAACCTCACAGGCACGTCGGGGCACGCGTTCCACGCCAACTACGTCGACCAGACACCGCTCTGGCAGAAGCAGGAGACCCGGACCTGGCCGTTCAGCCCGGATGCCGTGACGCAAGCGACGAGGGACACCCTGACACTCGTGCCTTGAGCCGCTGGGCGCGGCATCCGCCGTCGGGCGCCGCAGCATCCGCTCGCGCGGGAGTCGATGCATCCGCTCGCGCGGGCCGATTCGCGCCGCGCGGGCGCAATCGCACCCGCGCCCGGCAGAAACACCCGCGCAGCCGTTGAACGGTTACCGCGGATGCGGCTCAGCGCTGGGGAAGGTTGCGCTCGACCGCACCGGTGTACAGCTGCTGCGGGCGGCCGATCTTGGTCTGCGGGTCTTCGTTCATCTCACGCCAGTGGGCGACCCAGCCGGGCAGACGACCGATGGCGAAGAGCACGGTGAACATGCGGGTCGGGAACCCCATCGCCTTGTAGATCACGCCGGTGTAGAAGTCGACGTTCGGGTACAGGCGACGTTCCTTGAAGTAGTCGTCCTCGAGGGCGATCTGTTCGAGCTCCTTCGCGAGGTCCAGGAGCGGGTCGCTGATGCCGAGCTGGGCGAGCACCTGGTCGGCGCTTTCCTTGACGATCTTCGCGCGGGGGTCGTAGTTCTTGTAGACGCGGTGCCCGAAGCCCATGAGCTTCACACCTTCTTCTTTGTTCTTCACCCGGTCGACGAAGCGCTGGACGCCCTCCCCCGAGTCGCGGATCCGGCCGAGCATGTCGAGAACGGCCTCGTTGGCGCCGCCGTGCAGCGGGCCGGAGAGGGCGTTGATGCCGGCCGAAATGGAGGCGTAGAGGTTGGCGCCAGTCGAGCCGACGAGACGCACGGTCGACGTGGATGCATTCTGCTCGTGGTCGGCGTGCAGGATGAGGAGCTGCTCCAGGGCGGTGGAGAGCACCGGGTCGATCTCGTACGGTTCGGCCATGTTGCCGAAGTTGAGCCGGAGAAAGTTGTCGACAAAGCTCAGGCTGTTGTCGGGGTACAGGAACGCCTGGCCGAGCGCCTTCTTGTGCGCGTACGCGGCAATGACCGGCAGCTTCGCCAGCAGGCGGATCGTGGTGAGCTCCACCTGCTCGGGGTCGGTGGGGTCGGCTGCGTTCTCGTAGTAGGTCGACAGCGCCGAGAGGGCGCTGGAGATGACGGCCATCGGGTGCGCAGTGTGCGGCAGCGCCGAGAAGAAATGCTTGAGGTCTTCGTGGAGCAGGGTGTGACGGCGGATCTTTTCGTCGAACTCGCCGAGCTGGTCGGCGGTGGGAAGCTCACCGTGGATGAGGAGCCAGGCGACCTCGAGGTAGCTGGACCCCTTCGCGAGCTGCTCGATCGGGTAGCCACGATACCGAAGGATGCCGGCATCCCCGTCGATATAGGTGATGTCAGACTTCGTGGCCGCGGTGTTCACGAATCCGTAGTCGAGGGTGGTGAGCCCGGTTTGCCGTGTCAGCGTCGACACATCGATGCTGGACGCCCCCTGGCTGGAACCCAGAATCGGGAATTCGGCGGTACCTCCGGGGTACGTCAGTGTCGCTTTGTGGTTCCTTGCGCGGAAGTCCTGCTCGACGTCGCCCACGGCGCCTCCTTGTGCTGGTGATTACGTTCGTCGGACCTGACGCGGGAACCACTGCCGGCCATGCAAGGTCCGGATACAGCCTAATCGGCTCCGAGGCCAACTGTCGCATTCGCCAACAGGTGCGCCAGTGCGTTGGAGCTATCCTCCTAAAGCGGGTGTTTCTCGCAGCCGCGCCGCCGCCGCGGCGATACGTTCGTCGGTCGCCGTCAGCGACAGCCGCACGTGATCCGGGTAGAACTCCCCGTAGAAATGGCCGGGGCCGGCGAGGATTCCGAGGTCCGCGAGCCGGTCGATCGACGCCCATGCGTCGCGACCCTCCGTCGCCCACAGGTATAGCCCAGCCTCGCTGAAATCGATCCGGAACCCCGCTTCTTCGAGCGCTGGGACGAGGATGTTCCGGCGTGCGCGGTAACGCTCCTTCTGCTCGGCAACGTGCGCGTCATCGGCAAGCGCAGCGACCATCGCGGCCTGGAGCGGGCCGGGAAGCATGAGGCCGGCATGCTTGCGCACGTTGAGCAAGCGCGCGATCGTCTCGGCGCATCCGGCGGCGAACGCGGCCCGGTAGCCGGCCATGTTGGACTGTTTGCTCAGCGAGTAGATCGCCAGGATTCCGCTGACATCTCCCTCGGTGACGCGCTGGTCAAGGACGCTGGGGATCGGTGTCTGTTCCCACGGTCCGCTCCAGCCGAGTTCGGCGTAGCATTCGTCGTTGATGAGAACGGCGCCGAGCTCCCTCGCCCGCTTCACGGCCGAGCGCAGGAAGTCGACATCGAGCACGCGGCCGTCCGGGTTCCCAGGCGAGTTCAGCCAGATGAGCCTCGTTGACTCCGGCCATTCGGCGGGGTCGTCGGATGCTGTCGACTCGGCCCCGCAGAGCGCCGCACCGATCGCATAGGTCGGATATGCGGCCTTCGGGTGCACGATGGTGTCCCCGGCCCCCAAGCCGATCATGAACGGGAGCAGGGCAACAAGTTCCTTCGATCCGATGCTCGGCAGCACGTTCTCCACGTCGAGCCCGGTCACGTTGCGGCGTCGCTCGAACCAGGCCACGATGGCTTCGCGCAGCGCTGGTGTTCCCGCCGTGGTCGGGTAGGCGTGCGCGTCAGTGGCTGCGGCCAAGGCATCCCGCACGACGGCGGGAGTGGCGTCGACCGGTGACCCGATCGAGAGGTCGGCGATGCCGTCCGGGTGCGAGCGGGCGCGCCTGGCGAACGGCGCCATGGCATCCCACGGATAATCGGGAAGTGGCTGGAGCGCCACGGGTCAGGCCTGCGGAGGCAGGGCGGCGATGACCGGGTGGTCGTACTTGATCACTCCGACCTTGGCCGCTCCGCCTGGCGAGCCGATCTCGTTGAAGAACTCGACGTTGGCCTTGTAGTAGTCCGCCCATTCCTCAGGCAGGTCGTCCTCGTAATAGATCGCCTCGACGGGGCACACCGGTTCACAGGCACCGCAGTCGACGCATTCATCCGGGTGGATGTAGAGGGAGCGTTCCCCCTCGTAGATGCAGTCGACGGGGCATTCATCGATGCACGCTCGGTCTTTGACATCCACACACGGGAGGGCGATCACGTAGGTCACGGTTTGCTGGGTTCCCTTCGATTACAGGAGTACCCAGTCTACGCCTCAGGCCAGTGCCGCAGGTTCTCGGGTGCTGGGGAGGGCCTCCGGGCGGTCGCCACGGCTGGTCGTTGCGGCATCCGCGGCCAGGCGACGACCACTGTTGCGACGAGGACGGGCACCACCGTCCAGGCCAGTCCGACGACTCCCTGAGGAATCAACACCGACCCGCCCGCGCTGGCGATCGAGAACAGGGCGATCATGCCGACCATTCCGATGGCGGTGAAGAGCACGGGGACCCGATCGTCGAACAGGAGGCGGAAGCCGACCAGCAGGCCGAGGGCTCCGATCAGGGAGAGGACGAGCCCGACGGGAAGCGCTGCTTCTCCGATCCGAAGCACGTTCTGATGCGAGACAGTACCGACGGCGCCGTAGATCGCTCCGACGAGGGCGGACAGCAACGCCCCCGGGAGACGGGATGCCAGCCGGGAGCCGGACTCGGCTGGCGGAACGGGCTGGCGGGAGTCGTCGAAGGTCACCGGCACAGTTTAGCCGCGGGTGCTGGGCAGGAACTGCGCTGGCACGGTCACGCCATCCCACCCCAGGAACGGAGCATGGCGGCCACGAGAGCCGCCGCGATCACGACGACGAGGAACGGCACGCGCAGCCAGTACAGCAGTCCTGCGGCGGCGAGAGCAGGCACGCGAGCGTCGACGACGAGGCCCTGGCCTGCACCGACCGTCTGCACGGCGATGAGGGCGGCGAGCAAGGCAACAGTGAGAAGGTCAGCGGTCCGGGCGGCCGCCGGTTTCTCCAGCCAGTGCGGCGGCACCGCATAGCCGACCAGCTTGAGGGCGACGCAGGCGATGGAAGCGATCAGGACGATGTGCCAGAAGGTCACTGCGCGACCTCCGCGTCGGTGCGGCGGCCGAGCCAGTTCGTCGTCCCCACGATCACAGCGACGAGTGCAGCGGCGAGGACGGGCACACCGGGTGCGACGACCGGTGTGAGGGCGGCGGCCGCGACGGCCGCTGCGCAGGCGACGGCGATGGTCTGGTGACTTCGCAGCCGGGGCCAGATCAGGCCAAGGAATGCTGCGGCGGCAGCTGCGTCGAGGCCGTAGGCGCGGGTGTCACCGAGCAGGTCGCCGATGAGGGCGCCGAGCAGGGTCGTGAGGTTCCAGCCGATGTAGACGACGATTCCGGTGACCCAGAACCCGCGACGGCGGGCGGCGGGCTCATTCTGGGCGAGAGCAACGGCCGTCGGCTCGTCGATCGTCAGCCATGCCGCAGCCGCGTTCTTCCACCAACCGCTTGCAGCGACGACGGGTTTCATCCGCATCCCGTACGCGGCATTCCTCACGCCGAGAAGCGCCGCGCTCGCAATGGCCGTTCCGCCTGCCGCCGCTCCCCCTGATGCCAGGATGCCGACGAGAGCGAATTGTGAGCCGCCGGTGAACATGACCAGGCTCAGGACGCAGGCCTGCCAGACGTCGAGGCCGGCCGCAACGGCGAGGGCACCGAATGAAACGCCGTACGCGGCTGTCGCAACGCCCACCGCGATGCCCTGACGGGTGGCGAGCTGTTCGGGCGTGCGTTCGATCGCTCTGGCTCGCGAACGTCGCGAGCGGATGCCTGTCGGCACGTCTGATTCGAATCGTGCACGCGACATGGTTCAAGGGTAGCGGGAACGACGAAGCGCCCGGAATCCAGGATTCCGGGCGCCCGACCAAAGGGGTGTTACTCGTTCTGCTTCTTCATCCGGCTCGTCATGCGGGCGCGGGCGTTTGAGTCCAGCTCGACCTTGCGAATACGGATGATCGCCGGGGTGACCTCAACACACTCGTCTTCGCGGGCGAACTCGAGGCACTCCTCGAGCGAGAGCTGGCGCGACGGGGTCATCGACTCGAAGGTATCCGAGGTCGACTGACGCATGTTCGTCAGCTTCTTCTCCTTGGTGATGTTCACGTCCATGTCGTCCGAGCGCGAGTTCTCGCCGATGACCATGCCCTCGTAGACCTCTTCGGTCGGGTTGACGAAGAACGACATCCGCTCCTGGAGGGCGATGATGGCGAACGGCGTGACGACGCCGGAGCGGTCGGCGACGATCGATCCGTTGTTGCGGGTCACGATCGATCCGGCCCACTCGTCGTAGCCGTGCGAGATCGCGTTGGCGATTCCGGTTCCGCGGGTGAGCGTCATGAACTCGGTGCGGAAACCGATGAGGCCTCGCGACGGGATGATGAATTCCATTCGGACCCAGCCGGTGCCATGGTTCGCCATGTTGTCCATGCGTCCCTTGCGGGCGGCGAGCAGCTGCGTGATGGCACCCAGGTATTCCTCGGGAACGTCGATGGTGAGGTGCTCGTACGGCTCGTGGGTCTTGCCGTCGACCTTCTTGGTGACGACCTGCGGCTTGCCGACGGTGAGCTCGAATCCCTCACGACGCATCTGCTCGACGAGGATCGAGAGGGCGAGTTCGCCTCGGCCCTGAACTTCCCACTTGTCAGGGGAACCGATGTCGACGACCTTGAGCGAGACGTTACCGACGAGTTCGCGGTCGAGGCGGTCCTTCACCATGCGGGCGGTGAGCTTGTGGCCCTTCACCTTGCCGACGAGCGGTGAGGTATTGGTTCCGATGGTCATCGAGATCGCAGGCTCGTCGACGGTGATCGTCGGCAGCGGACGCACGTCCTCCGGGTCGGCGAGGGTCTCACCGATGGTGATGTCCGGGAATCCGGCGACGACGACGATGTCGCCGGGGCTGGCGCTCTCGGCCGGGTACCGGTCGAGAGCCTTGGTGATGAACAGCTCGGTGACGCGGACGTTGTGGACGGATCCGTCGTACTTGACCCAGGCGACCGTCTGGCCCTTTTTGATCGTGCCCTGGAAGACCCGCAGGAGCGCGAGGCGACCGAGGAACGGCGAAGCGTCGAGGTTGGTGACGTGCGCCTGGAGGGGGTGCTCGTCGTCATAGACCGGGGCGGGGATGTGCTTGATGATGGCGTCGAACAAGGGCTCGAGGTCCTCGTTGTCGGGCAGCGAGCCGTTCTCGGGCTTGTTCCAGCTCGCCGCGCCGTTACGGCCGGAGGCGTAGACGACGGGAACGTCGAGCACGGCGTCGAGGTCGAGGTCGGGAACGTCGTCGGCCATGTCGCTGGCCAGGCCGAGCAGCAGGTCCTGGCTTTCGGCGACGACCTCGTCGATGCGGGCATCCGGGCGGTCGGTCTTGTTCACCAGGAGGATGACCGGCAGCTTCGCCTCGAGTGCCTTGCGCAGCACGAAACGGGTCTGCGGAAGCGGGCCCTCGCTCGCGTCGACGAGAAGCACGACACCGTCGACCATGGACAGGCCTCGCTCGACCTCTCCACCGAAGTCGGCGTGCCCGGGAGTGTCGATGACGTTGATCGTGATCGGGCCGTTGGTGGTGTGCTTGCCCTTGTACGACACCGCCGTGTTCTTGGCGAGGATCGTGATGCCCTTTTCGCGCTCGAGCTCGTTGGAGTCCATGGCGCGTTCTTCGAGGTGTGAGTGCTCGGCGAATGAGTCCGTCTGCCGGAGCATGGCGTCAACCAGCGTCGTCTTGCCGTGGTCAACGTGAGCAACAATTGCTACGTTTCGGAGGTCGTCGCGCGAAGCAAGCGCCATGAAAAATATCCTTACAGAGTATGGATGCCGCGAATTTTCGATTGCGGCGGAAAAGGGATCATCGGATCAGAGTCCGACCCAACAGAATATCTTACCGCACTCAAGGTGAACCGGTGCTGTGAGGCACCGGTTCACCGAAAAGCGGGGCGGGACCCGAAGGCCCCACCCCGCTTGTCCGGTGTTGTGCGTTATTTCTTCCAGCCGACCGTCGCCCAGTCGATGGTCTCGAAGAACGTCACGCCCCGAGCTGGATGCCGGCGCCCGGGATAGCCGCGAGCAGCTCCTTCGTGTATTCCTCACGCGGGTTCTCGAAAACCTCATCAGTGCTCGCCGCCTCGACGATCTTGCCCCGACGCATTACACACACGTTGTCGGCGACGAGCCTCACGACCGCGAGGTCGTGGGTAATGAAGAGATAGGTCAGCCCGAGTTCGGACTGGAGGTCGCTGAGCAGCGCCAGAATCTGCGCCTGCACGAGCACATCGAGGGCAGACACTGCCTCGTCGAGGACCACGATCTCCGGCTTGAGCGCAAGCGCCCGCGCGATGGCGATGCGCTGGCGCTGGCCGCCGGATAGCTCGTTTGGGTACCGGTCCACGAGGCTCGAGGGTAGTGACACCTGGTCGAGGAGCTCGAGGACCCGGGCCCGCTGCTCCCGCTTGCTCCCCACACCATGCGCGACGAGCGGCTCCGCGATCGTCGCACCGATGTTGTAGAGCGGGTCGAGCGAGCCGAACGGGTCCTGGAACACCGGCTGCATTTGCCGGCGCAGGGCGAGCAGGCTCCGACCTGAGATGCTCGAGAGTTCCTCTCCACCGACCTGAATCGATCCTGAGGTCGCCTCCTCCAGTTTCAGAATCAGCTTCGCCACCGTGGACTTACCCGATCCGGACTCACCGACGAGCGCCATCGTGGTGCCCTTCGGAATGGAAAAGGACACCGAGTCTACAGCCGTGAACGGTTGCCTCTTGAGCTTTCCGGTGTTGATCTGGAAGACCTTCGTCAGGTCCTCGACGATGATCGGGTGCGGAGCTGAGCTCGGTGCAGCGGCGTGCTCGACACGAGCCTCGGCCGTGGCAATGAGGTCGACGTCCTGCGTTTCTTTCGGAGCGACGTAATCGAGGCCTATAAGGCTCTGCTCGCTCGACTGGATCCGACGGGACGCCAGGCTCGGAGCCGAGGCGACGAGCCGCTTCGTGTACGGATGCTGTGGATTCTGCAGCAGTTCGACTGACGGCCCGGACTCGACGATCTTTCCCTTGTACATCACCACGAGCTTCTCGGCGCGCTCCGCAGCGAGGCCGAGGTCGTGGGTGATGAACAGCACCGCAGTACCGCTGTCGCGCGTCAGCGTCGCGAGGTGGTCGAGGATGACCCGCTGCACCGTCACGTCGAGAGCCGAGGTCGGCTCGTCCGCGATGAGAAGCGACGGCCTCGACGACAGGCCGATGCCGATGAGCACCCGCTGCTTCATTCCCCCAGAGAACTGGTGCGGGAACTGCTTGAGCCGGTGTTCCGCGTCATCGAGGCCCGCCTGCTGGAGCACCTCGATAGCCTTGATCTTTGCGTCCTTGCCTCGCGTCGCCTTGCCGTTTGCGACGAGGGTCTCTTCGACCTGAAAGCCGATGTTCCACACCGGGTTGAGGTTCGACATGGGATCCTGCGGCACGAAGCCGATCAGATTGCCACGGATCTCCTCGAAGTCCTTGGGCTTGGCAGACGCCAGGTCCATTCCGTCGAACAGGATCTGCCCGCCGGTTATCTTGCCGGTGCCGGGCAGCAGATCGATGATCGCGTGCGCGGTGGTCGACTTCCCGGACCCGGATTCCCCGACGATGGCGACTGTCTCGCCCGGCATGATCGTAAGGTCGATGCCGTTGACCGCGGGGACGACTCCGTTCTGAGTCACGAACCCGACGTGCAGGTCTTTGATCTCGATGAGGGGCGCGTGGGAACCGAAGCTCGGCTCAGCTGGTGTTCGGGTGGACGTGGAGGTCATCGGCGGGCCCTTGCTTTCGGATCGAGGGCGTCACGAATGACTTCGCCCATCATGATGAACGCAAGGACCGTCAGCGAGAGCGCTATCGACGGGTAAATCAGCGTCATTGGATTGTTACGGAGGTCACCCTGCGCCTGACTGATGTCATTGCCCCAGGACATGATCGTCGGCGGTAGCCCGACACCAAGGAACGACAGGGTGGCTTCGGCCACGATCGCCCCGGCGAGCCCGATCGTCGTGAGCACTATGACCGGCGTAATCGAGTTGGGCAGTACATGACGAAGCAGAACCCGGAATCGGGAAACACCGAGAGCTGTCGCCGACATCACGTAGTCGGAATTCTTCACCGACAAAATGGTGCCCCGCAATACGCGGGCGGTGCTCGGCCAGGCGAAGAGTCCGATCGCCAGAGATATAACGAGGATGTTCCGCTGCTCCCGAAGCACCGACATCACCACGACAGCGGCGAGGATGTAGGGAATGGCGAAGAAGATGTCACCGACGCGTGAGAGCACGGCGTCGACCCAACGGCCGTAGTAGCCAGCGAGCGATCCGAGCACGATACCGATCACGCCGACGATCAGGGTTACGAGCAGGCCGACCGACAGCGAGGTCCGGGTGCCGTAAATGATGCGCGCGTAGACGTCACACCCCTGTTTGGTGAAGCCGAGAGGGTGGCCAGCCGACGGTCCGTCGTTGCTGACCGCGAGTAAGCAGAAGCGTGGGTCGACCTGCGTGAACCATTGGGGGAAGATGGCGACCACGACGACGAGCAGGATGATGATTCCCGAGATGTAAAACAGCGGTCGCCTGCGCATGTCTCGCCAGGCATCGATGTACAGGTTGCTCGGTTTGGCGTCGACTGAGACACGGTCAACTGCGACAAGCGGCGTCTCGTCGAGTGGCGCGACGTAGTGGGTGGGAGAGAGCGGAGCATTACTACTTGGCATAGCGAATCCTTGGGTCCAGGAAGCCGTAGAACAGGTCGATCAGCAGGTTGGCGACCAGGAAGATGATAACCATCACCGTGACGAACGAGACGACGGTGGGCGCCTCGCCGCGGAGAATGGCCTGATAGAGCGTCCGGCCGACGCCGGGCACGTTGAATATTCCCTCGGTGACGACCGCTCCGACCATCAGCGTTCCGAAGTCGGTGCCGATGTAGGTAACGACCGGGATCATCGAGTTGCGGAGGATGTGCACCCGAATGACTCGCGGCCTTGAGAGTCCTTTGGCCGTTGCCGTACGAACGAAGTCTTCATTGAGGTTCTCGATGACCGACGTTCGAGTGAGCCGCACGATGTACGCGAAACTCCCACTCGCGAGGACGAATGCCGGGAGGATGAGGTCTTCCCAAGGGGCTCCGGCCCCAACCGTCGTCCGGAATATTCCGAGCTGAATCCCGAAGACGTACTGCGCAACGAAAGCGGTGACGAAGATCGGCAGCGAAATCAGAATCAGGCTCACGACGAGCGCCGAGGAGTCGAAGAGTTTGCCCTTGCGGAGCCCGCTGACGAGCCCGATGAAGATTCCGGCGAACGATTCGATGAGGACCGCGAGTAATGCAAGACGGAGGGTCACCGGGAAAGTCTGGGCCAGGATCGTGGAGACCGGCTGCCCAGAGAACGACGTGCCGAAGTCTCCGACGACGATCCCGCCGATGAAGATCAAGTACTGGATGATGAAGGGCTGATCGAGGTGGTAGCGCTCCCGGAGGGCGTCGGCGACCGCCGGATTGAGCCCCCGGTCACCGCCGAGAGCGATGATCGGGTCGCCCGGGAGGGCGAAGACCATGAAGTAGATGAGCAGCGTCGCCCCGAAGAAGACAGGGATGATCTGCAGGACGCGGCGGATGATGTACCAGACCATGCGTCTAGTCTCCGACTCTGCGAGGGAAGTTCATAACTGGAAGCGACATTAATATTTTCAATCTCCGGTGAAACGGGGGTCTCCCTCTTGTCACCGATCGGTGCCATCAAGTTCGTGGGGCGACAGCGCTGCGCGCTGCCGCCCCACTATACGACCGATTTAACGGTCAGGTTCCCACTACTCTGTCTTGGTGATCTGGAAGTAGATCGGCACCGTGTGCCAGTCGATTTCCACGTTCTCGACGTTCTCGCCATAGGCACCAAGGGAGTTGGTGTACCACAGCGGAATGGCGGGGAGGTCCTCGAAGAGGATCTCCTGAGCCTTGAGGAACGACTCGTTCGCAACGTCCACGTCGGCCTGGCCGAGTCCTTCCTTCAGCAGCGCGTCGAACTCAGGGTTCGAGTAGTCGCCGTCGTTGGATCCCGCGTCGGTTCCAAAGATCGGGCCGAGGAAGTTGTACAGAGCCGGGTAGTCGGCCTGCCATCCGGTGCGGAACGCGGTCGCGATCGTGCGCTCGGTGACGAGCGTGCGAAGCTCAGCGAACGTCGGGTAGGCAACGCCCACCGCGTCGATCCCAAGGGTGTTCTTCACGGAGTTCATCGCGGCGTCGACCCAGCCCTGGTTGGGGCCGTCCGAGTTGTAGGCGAGTCCGAACTGGCCCTCCCACGGGGAGATGGCGTCGGCCTCAGCCCACAGCTTCTTGGCTTCTTCCTCGTTGTACTCGAGAACCTCGCTGCCGGCAACGGAGTCAGAGTGTCCGGCGACGACCGGTGATGTGAAGTCCGTCGCCGGGGTGCGGGTACCTGCGTAGATAACCTCGGTGATCTCCTCACGGTTGATCGCCATGGAGATCGCCTGGCGGCGCAGCTTGCCCTCTTCGCCTTCGAAGTGCGCGAGACGCTCAGGAATGGTGATGGTGGCGTTTGCGGCACCGGGCTGGTTGATGGCGCGGTCGCCGAACTCGTCCTCGAAACTTGCGAGTGCGCTCTCGGGAATCTCGTCGAGCACATCGAGGTTTCCGCCCTGCAGGTCGGCGTACGCCGCATCCGTCGAGGCGTAGAACTTGATGTCGAGTCCACCGTTTTTGGGCGCGCGAGGGCCGTCGTAGTCCGGGTTCACGACGAGCGAGATGTTCTCGTTGTGCTTCCAGGCGCCTTCGCCATCGAGCATGTAGGGCCCGTTGCCGATCGGGTTCTCACCGAAAGCCTCGATGTCTTCAAATGCGGCCTGGGGCAGCGGGAAGAACGCCGAGTAGCCGAGACGCAGCGGGAAGTCAGACTCCGGCTGCTTGAGCTTCACTGTGAAGGTCGTCTCGTCGACAACCTCAAGCCCGGTCAGTTCGCTGTCTTCGTCGTAGCTGAAGCCCTCGATCGACTCGAAGAAGTAGCTGCTGAGCTGTGCGTTGCTGAGAAGTGCACCGTAGTTCCATGCGTCGACGAAGGAATCTGCAGTGACGTCCTCGTCGTTCGTGAACTTCAGACCGCTCCGGAGCTTGATCGTGTAGTTCTGAGCGTCTTCGGTCTCGATGGACTCAGCGACGTCGTTGATCGGCTTGCCGTCAGCGTCGTAGTACACCAGCCCAGCGAAAATGTGGTCGATGATCTTTCCGCCACCAACCTCGTTGGTGTTGGTGGGGATCAGGGGGTTCTGCGGCTCAGTGCCGTTGGTGGTGATGATGGCGGAGCTATCGCCCGCAGGCGCATCACCACCTGAATCTCCTGCCGGCGCGCAGCCGGTCAGCGCGAGTGCGCTGGCAGACAGCAGCGCAAGGGCGCCGAGGCCAATGCGTGATTTCTTCAATTTTCCTCCTGTGCAAGTGAGCACGGCAGTCAGAGTCGTGCCCCAACCACCGCGCTGGATACAAGAACACTAGGTATCGTGAGGGGCAACCGCAAAACTCCTCGGAAAATCGTTACACACCGGTAACTCAACCTGAGGAATTTTGCGTTGATCGCGGCTTCCTTGCACACCACTGCGTGTGGCCGCGTGAATTTCGCCGGAACCGATATTGACCCTGGAGCGTTCATGCCCGATTCGAGCAGAGCGCGAGCCTGGTGGGAGATCGCGATCGTTCTCGGGCTGAGCGTCGGAGCATCCGCCGTGTACTCGCTCGTGTCGATCGTCGCTCGCGTCACCGACACGACTCCTCTCGCCGAGCAGTCAGCGCGACTCAACACGTCGCAGAGTGAACGGGAGTGGCTGGACTTCAGCTACCAGTTCCTCGGCATCTTTTTCGGATTGTTCGTCGTTGCTCTCGTTGTGTTCCTGCTCTGGCAGGGCGGGCGAAGCGGCTTCGCACGGATCGGCCTCGATTTTCGCGCCGGCGGGAGCGACGCGTGGCGCGGCATCCTGCTGTTCCTCGCCATCGGCGTCCCAGGAATCCTGCTGTATGCGGTCGGGAGGGCGGCCGGTCTCACCGTCGCCGTCGAAGCGTCACCGCTGGAGACGTATTGGTGGACGATCCCGGTTCTGATTCTCGCGGCTCTGCGTGCCGGGCTGGTCGAAGAGGTGATCGTGGTCGGTTATCTCTTCACACGGCTGCGCGAACGCGGGTGGACGGATTGGATGATCATCCTGGGCACCTCACTGCTTCGCGGGATCTACCACCTGTACCAGGGCGTCGGCCCCTTCTTCGGCAACGTCGCAATGGGCATCCTGTTCGGCTGGTGTTACCGGCGGTGGGGTCGGGTGATGCCGCTCGTGGTGGCCCACACGCTGCTCGATGTGGCGTCCTTCGTGGGATATCCGCTCGCCGCGAGCCTCTGGCCGGACCTGTTCACCGCCCCGAAGTGATGCCCCTCAAACCTTGTTGCGCTCGCGCCGTTCCGACTAGGGTTTCACCAGCGCACAGAGCGGTGCGCCGCGCGACGGTGCGCGAACTCTCTGGAGGATCATGGCCCACGACGACGCGGGAGCGAATGTTCCCGGTACTGCCATCGACTACATCGCGATAGAAGAGTCCCCCGCGTTCGTCGAACACAAAAGAAGGCATCGAAGTTTCGTCTTCCCGCTCGCCGTTGCCTTCCTTCTCTGGTACTTCGCGTACGTTCTGCTCGCCGACTATGCGCACGAGTTCATGTCGACCAAGGTCTTCGGAAACATCAACGTGGGCCTGTTGCTCGGGCTCAGCCAGTTCGTCACCACATTCGCCATCACCACCTGGTACGTCTCGTTCGCCAACCGGAAGCTCGACCCGGCCGCAGAGAAGTTCCGGGCCGAGCTCGAGGAGGTTGAACGTTCATGACTGTCGGCGATCCCATCCTGAACATTTCCATCTTCGCGGCGTTCGTCGCCGTGACCCTCGTCATCGTGATCAGGGCCTCACGCTCGAACAAGACCGCGAACGACTTCTACGCTGCAGGCCGTTCCTTCAGCGGAGGCCAGAACGGAACGGCCATCGCGGGCGACTACCTGTCGGCCGCATCGTTCCTCGGCATCTGCGGAGCGATTGCCGTGAACGGCTACGACGGATTCCTCTACTCCATCGGGTTCCTCGTGGCCTGGCTCGTCGCTCTGCTTCTTGTCGCCGAGCTGCTGCGCAACACCGGCAAGTTCACCATGGCGGATGTGCTTTCCTTCCGGCTCAAGGAACGCCCGGTCCGCCTCGCCGCAGCGACGGCAACGCTCGCCGTCTGCTTCTTCTACCTGCTCGCGCAGATGGCAGGTGCCGGCGGGCTCGTCTCTCTTCTCCTCGGGGTGAACGACCGCCTGGGCCAGTCGGTGGTGATCGCCGTCGTCGGATTCATCATGATCTTCTACGTGCTCATCGGCGGCATGAAAGGCACGACCTGGGTGCAGATCATCAAAGCCGTACTCCTCATCGCCGGCGCCGGCGTCATGACGGTGTGGGTGCTCGCGCTCAACGGCTTCAACCTGTCGGCATTGCTCGGCCAGGCGGTCGCCGTCGCGGGTGAAGGCATCCTGCAGCCCGGTGCCCAGTATGGTCTCACGGGCGTCTCCCGACTCGACTTCGTGTCGCTCGCCCTCGCCCTCGTTCTGGGAACGGCCGGTCTCCCCCACGTGCTCATGCGGTTCTACACCGTGCCGACGGCGAAGGAAGCCCGCAGAAGCGTGGTCTGGGCCATCTGGCTCATCGGCCTCTTCTACCTGTTCACGCTCGTGCTCGGCTATGGTGCCGCATACCTCGTCGGCAAGGAAACCATCCTCGCCGCACCGGGTGGTGTGAACTCGGCGGCGCCGCTGCTCGCCTTCGAGCTGGGCGGGTCCATCCTGCTCGGCATCATCTCGGCTGTGGCATTCGCGACCATCCTCGCGGTGGTCGCCGGGCTGACCATCACCGCCGCTACATCGTTCGCACACGACGTGTACGCCAACGTGATCAAGAAGGGAGCAGTTCCCCCGAACGGGGAAGTGAAGGTCGCCCGAATCACAGTCGTCGTCATCGGCGTGCTCGCCATCGCCGGCGGCATCGGAGTCCAGGGGCAGAACATCGCCTTCCTGGTGGCTCTCGCCTTCGCCATCGCGGCGAGCGCGAACCTGCCGACGATCCTGTACTCGCTGTTCTGGCGCAAGTTCACCACCCGTGGTGCACTGTGGAGCATGTACGGCGGCCTGGCGTCAGCGCTGCTGCTGATCATTTTCTCCCCGGTCATCTCCGGGGCGGAGACGTCGATGTTCCCGAACGCGAACTTCGCGATCTTCCCGCTGAACAACCCGGGCATCATCTCTATCCCGCTCGGGTTCCTGCTTGGCTGGCTCGGCACCGTCACCTCGTCGGTGAAGGAAGATCCGAGAATTGCAGCCGAAATGGAGGTGCGCTCACTCACCGGACATGGTGCGGAGAAGGCTTCGTCGCACTAGCTCGGCAGTGAACACTCACCCCATCCGCGGCTTCGCGGGTGGGGTGAGTTTTTGCATGACCGGATTAACAGGAGATCGCACGTTTATCAGGACGAAACCCGAGGAATCGTCCTAATAAACGTGCGATTGCCTGTTACGCGTGCGACGGGGAATCTCCGCCGGAGCTGTGCCCTACTCGAACGCTTCGGGCGGCGGGCAGGCACACACGAGGTTGCGGTCCCCGTAGGCATTGTCCACACGGCGCACCGGCGGCCAGTACTTGGTCCGCACGAGCGACCGCACCGGGTAGACGGCCTGTTCACGGGTGTAGGCGTGCTCCCACTCCCCTTCGATCACCGACTGGGCGGTGTGCGGTGCGTGCACCAGCGGGTTGTCGTTCGCCGGCCAGGTCCCGGCGCCGACGGCATCCGCTTCAGCCTTGATCGCGATCATCGCGTCGATGAACCGGTCGATCTCGGCGAGGTCTTCGCTCTCGGTCGGTTCAACCATGAGGGTGCCGGCCACCGGGAACGACATCGTCGGCGCGTGGAAGCCGTAGTCGACGAGCCGCTTGGCGACGTCGTCGACGGTCACGCCGGTTGCTTCCCGAAGCGGACGCAGGTCGAGGATGCACTCGTGCGCGACCAGCCCGTTGTCTCCGGTGTAGAGCACCGGAAAGTGGTCACGCAGCCGCACGGCAATGTAGTTCGCCGCGAGCACCGCGGCGCCGGTGGCCTGCTTGAGTCCCTCTGCACCCATCATGCGTACGTACGCCCACGAGATCGGAAGGATGCTGGGGCTGCCATAGGGGGCCGCCGAGACCGGTCCGCCGGCGTGGGTGTACGCGCCGTGCTCGTCGCGCTGGGCCATTGGGTGCCCAGGCAGGAACGGCGCGAGGTGCGCCTTGGCCGCAACGGGACCGACACCGGGGCCGCCCCCGCCGTGCGGGATGCAGAACGTCTTGTGCAGGTTGAGGTGCGACACGTCGCCGCCGAAGTCACCGAACCGGGCGTAGCCGAGCAGCGCGTTGAGGTTCGCACCGTCGACGTAGACCTGGCCGCCGGCGTCGTGAACGGCCTGGGTGATCGCCGTGACCTCGTGCTCGTACACGCCGTGCGTCGACGGGTAGGTGATCATCAGTGCCGCGAGCGTCTCAGCGTGCTGCGCAATCTTCGCGCGCAGGTCGTCGAGGTCGACATTGCCGAGGTCGTCACAGGCGACGACGACGACTCTCATACCCGCAAGAACAGCGGATGCCGCATTCGTGCCGTGTGCGCTCGACGGAATCAGGCAGACGGTGCGGTCGACATCGCCGTTCGCGCGGTGGTAGCCGCGGATGGCGAGGAGCCCGGCGAGTTCACCCTGGCTGCCGGCGTTCGGCTGTAGCGAGACGGAGTCGTACCCCGTGACCTCGGCGAGCCAGCTCTCGAGCTGTTCGATGAGGCCGAGGTAGCCGAGTACGTCCGCTTCGGGGGCGTACGGGTGCAGCGAAGCGAACTCGGGCCAGGTGATGGCCTCCATCTCGGTCGCCGCGTTGAGCTTCATCGTGCACGAGCCGAGCGGGATCATGCCGCGGTCGAGCGCGTAATCCCGGTCGGCCAGCTGCTTGAGGTACCGCATCATGGCGGTCTCGGAGTGGTGCGTGTTGAACACAGCATGCGTGAGGTACTCGCTCGAGCGGACGAGGTCGGCCGGCAGGCGGGTGGATTCCGCATCCAGTCCGGCGAAGGACTCGTCGCCCGAGAAACCGAATGCAACGACGACGGCGGTCAGTTCCGCGGCCGTGGTGGTCTCGTCCACGGAGATACCGACGGTGGCGTCATCGACGAGGTGCAGGTTGATCCCCAGCTCGCGGGCACGCTCGACGATCGTCGACGCCTCACCAGGGACGTGCACACGCAGCGTGTCAAAGAACGCCTCACTCGCAAGCGTCAGTCCGTGACCGGTGAGTACGGTAGCGAGGGCATCGGCGCGCGCGGCGGTCTCGGCGGCGATCCGGCGGATGCCGTGCGGCCCGTGATACACGGCATACATCGACGCCATGACGGCGAGGAGCACCTGCGCCGTGCAGATGTTCGAGGTCGCCTTCTCACGGCGGATGTGCTGTTCACGGGTCTGCAAGGTGAGCCGGTACGCGGGGTGCCCAGCAGCATCCTGGCTCACGCCGACCAGACGGCCGGGAAGCTGACGTTCGAGTCCCTTGCGCACGGCCATGTAACCGGCGTGCGGGCCGCCGAAGCCCATCGGCACTCCGAGACGCTGGCTCGTGCCGACGGCGATGTCTGCGCCGAGTTCCCCGGGTGAGGTGAGTAGCGCGAGGGCGAGCAGGTCGGCGGCAACGACGGCGAGACCGCCCTGTTCCTTCGCCGACGCGAGAACGGATGCCGGGTTCCAGACCCGCCCGGATGCTCCGGGGTACTGCACGAAGATCCCGAACGCTGACTCGGGCAGCGCTCCCCCACCGGCGAGGTCGACCTCGGCCAATTCGATGCCAACGGCGTCGGCCCGGCTGGCGAGCAGAGCTTTGGTCTGCGGGAAAGCGTCAGCGTCGACGACGAAGACGTTGGTGGTGAGCTTCGAGGCGCGGCGGGCGAGCAGCATTCCTTCAACGACGGCGGTGCCCTCATCGAGCATCGACGCGTTGGCAGTGTCGAGCCCGGTCAGGTCGGTGACCATCGTCTGGAAGTTGATCAGCGCTTCGAGCCGACCCTGGGAGATCTCCGGCTGGTATGGCGTGTATGCCGTGTACCAGGACGGGTTCTCGAGAACGTTCCGTTTGATGACGGCGGGCGTGATGGTGCCGTAGTAGCCCAGGCCGATCATCGACGTGCGCACCGTGTTCTGGTCGGCCAGCAGCCGAAGTTCGGCGATGGTCTCCCGTTCCGTGGCCGCGGGCGGGATCGATGAGTTCACGATCTCACCGACGTGGATGGACTCAGGCACGGCGGCCTCGACCAGCGCGTCGACGCTGTCGTAGCCGACGGATGCCAGCATGCTTGCCTGCGCAGCGGCATCCGTCCCGATGTGGCGCTCGGAGAAGAGTTCTGGCATTACTCGCCGACCAGCGCTGAGTACTCGTCCCAGCTGAGCAGGCCGTCCGGTGCTGCGTCGAACTGCACCTTGATGAGCCAGCCTTCGCCGAACGGGTCGCTGTTCACGAGCGACGGCTCGTCGACGACGGCCGAGTTGTTCTCGGTGACGGTGCCGTCCACAGGGGCGAAGAGTTCACCGACCGACTTGGTCGATTCGATCTCACCGATGACGGAGCCGGCGGTGACGGCTGCGTCCGCGTCAGGGAGCTCGACGAACACGACATCGCCGAGCTTGTCTGCAGCGTAGGCGGTGATGCCGACGGTCGCGACGTTGCCGTCGATGTCGAGCCACTCGTGCTCAGGCGTGTACTTCAGCGTGGTCTTGTCAGCCATGGGTTACTTCTTTCTTCTGTAGAACGGGAGTGGGGTGACGGTCGCAGGGATGGGTGTGCCGCGAACGTCCACAGCGAGTTCGGTGCCGGCTTCGGCGAGAGTGGGGTCGACGTACGCCATCATGATCGGATGCCCCAGCGTCGGCGACAGCGCACCGCTCGTCACGATTCCGACAACGGTGTCCCCGGAGACGATGGGGTAACCGGCACGGCCCGCACGGCGGCCATCCGAAACGAGACCGACGAGGACCCGCGCATCCGCGCCGGGCCCGGCCTCCACAGCGGCACGGCCGACGAAGTCCACGTCCTTGGAGAGCGCGACGACGCGTCCGAGACCGGCCTGGACCGGCTGGGTCTCGGTGCCGAGCTCATGACCGTAGAGCGGCATGCCGGCTTCGAGCCGGAGAGTGTCGCGGCTCGCCAGCCCGGCCGGCACCAGCCCGTGCTCGGCGCCCGCCGCCTCGAGTGCGCGCCACAGCGCAACAGCGGCTGTGGTGCGGAGGTACAGCTCGAAGCCGTCCTCGCCGGTGTAGCCGGTGCGGGCGACCAGGAGCGGCACACCCTCGAAGAACGCATCCGTCGCGCGGTAGTACTTCAGTTCATCGAGCGACACCCCGAGCTCGGTGATCCCAGCGGTCTGCTCCAGGATGGCTCGCGAGTGGGGTCCCTGCACGGCGATGAGCGCGTAGTCGTCGCTCTGGTCGTCGACGGTGACCTCGAACCCCGCAGATCGCTCGGTGAGCGCAGCGGCCGCGGCTTCCCGGTTGCCGGCGTTCGCGACGACGAGGAATGTGGTGTCGCCGAGGCGGTAGACGACGACGTCATCGAGGATGCCGCCGGTTTCGGTGAGGAGGAGGCTGTACTTCGCCTGCATCAGGTCGATGGCCGACAGTTTCCCTGCGAGTGCGGCGTCGAGGAACAGGCCGGCGTCGCGCCCGTAGACGAGGATCTCTGCCATGTGGGAAAGGTCGAAGATGCCGGCGGCGGTTCGCACCGCGGCGTGCTCGGCGAGGTCGCTGGTGTAGCGGACCGGCATCTGCCAGCCGGCGAAATCGGTGAAGCTGGCACCGAGGCCGGAATGTACAGCCTGAAGCGGGCTGGTGCGTTCGAGTGCGGGGTCTGACACGAGTTCTCCAGAAATCGCCGGGGCGATGGTCGCAAAAGCGGCTGCGGCACGCGAGGTGCCTTGGGAACTCCCTCTCTGTCATGGGCCTGAGAGTTTCGCACGCCTTCGCCGGGTTGCGGCGGGGCGGCTTTCACCGTCGGCGGAATGTGTTTTCGACGCTCAGATCTCGATACGGCGCTTCGCGCCTACTCGATCCGAACGTGCGAAGCGCGTTCGCTTTCCAGAGTGGCCAGTTCGATGCGGTACGTAGACCTGAGAGATTGGCAGGGAGGCTTGCTCCTTCGGTGCCGGGCAAGCCCGGCTCTCCCGCATCGCGTGTGCGGCCCGATATTCGATTTGCTCACAGCCTACCGTGACCGACGCGGTGCTGCGGATTTTCGCCGGGAACGGCCCGGCGCGCCGAGAGCGTCATAGTTCGGAGTTCGGAAGGTGTTCGGGTCATCTTGACACTAAGATGAGTTCAGGGTTAGAGTCACTGTGACTTTAACAACGAGCAAACGGGAGGACACCATGACGACACACGCCACCGACGTGAAAGTGGCTGTCTCGACCGTTATCTTCGCCCTTCGACCGCACCCCGAGACCGGCCGGATGACGGTCTGGATGCCGCTCGTCCGTCGCATCCGGGATCCCTTTCTGGGGAGGTGGGCGCTTCCGGGCGGGCCGCTCGAGCCGGATGAGGATCTCGCCGAGTCCGCGGCGCGCACCCTCGCCGAAACCACGTTGCTGACGCCGCAATACCTGGAACAGCTGTATGCGTTCGGCAACATCGACCGCTCCCCCGGCGAACGTGTCGTCTCGATCGTGTACTGGGCGCTCGTGCGCTCAGAGGAAGCAGACGTGGCTGTTGAGACGGAGAACGTCCGCTGGTTCGAAGCCGACTCGGTGCCCGAACTCGCCTTCGACCACGACCTCATCGTCGATTACGCCCTGTGGCGCCTCCGCAACAAGCTGGAGTACAGCCACATCGCCCACGCCTTCCTCGGCGACACCTTCACCCTCTCCGAATTGCGCGAGGTTCACGAAGCCGTGCTGCAGAAACCGCTCGACCCGGCGAACTTCCGGCGTCAGATCGAAGGTTCAGGCCAGGTCGTTCCAACCGAACACCTGCAAACCGGCGGACGGCATCGCCCGGCCCGCCTCTACCGTTACAACCGCGCAGCGACCGACGAGAACAACGGGCCCCTCGGAACCCGCCTCCTGCCCGGCCGCACACAAGGAGCATCATGACCATCACCGCCTCCGTCGACAGCACCCTCACCCGAATCTCCGCCGGCACGACTGCGGGCGCCGCGTGCAGCCCTGAACTCGTCGAGAAGCCCTGGGTCTTCGACCTGCGACCGCCGAGCTATGGCCCAGGCTCGTCGATGGGCGACGTGATCCCGACCGGCTCGCCCCGCCAGGGCGCGCTTCCCGCGTTCTACCGTGAAGCGACGCCTGAAGAGCTCGACCGCCGCATCCGCTCAGCCAAAGAGACCCTCGGCGACCGGCTCGTCATCCTCGGCCACTTCTACCAGCGCGATGAGGTCCTCGCCTACGCCGACTACGTCGGTGACTCGTTCCAGCTGGCCACCGCCGCCCGCGAGCGCAGTGACGCCGAGGCCATCGTGTTCTGCGGTGTGCATTTCATGGCGGAGACCGCCGACCTGCTCTCGACCGAGAAGCAGTCCGTCATTCTCCCGAACCTCGCCGCCGGCTGTTCGATGGCCGACATGGCGAACATCGACCAGGTCGAGGAATGTTGGGAGCAGCTTGCCGAGCTGTACGGCACCGAACCGGATGCCACGGGTCGCGTCCCCGTGATCCCGGTCACCTACATGAACTCCTCGGCCGCGTTGAAGGGATTCTGCGGGCGCAACGGCGGTATCGTCTGCACGTCGTCGAACGCGCAGACGGTGCTCGAGTGGGCGTTCGAGCGCGGGCAGCGGGTTCTCTTCTTCCCCGACCAGCACCTCGGCCGGAACACCGCCAAGGCGATGGGTGTCCCGCTCGAGCAGATGCCGATGTGGAACCCGAACAAACCGCTCGGCGGAAACGACGCCTCAGCGCTCACCGATTCCCGCGTGATCCTGTGGCACGGTTTCTGTTCGGTGCACAAACGGTTCACCGTCGACCAGATCGCGAAAGCTCGCGCCGAGTTCCCTGACGTTCGCGTGATCGTGCACCCCGAGTGCCCGATGCCGGTGGTCGACGCCGCGGATGAGTCCGGCTCCACCGACTACATCCGCAAGGCGATCGAAGCGGCGCCGGCCGGATCGACCTTCGCGATCGGCACCGAGATCAACCTCGTGCAGCGGCTCGCTGCGGAGCATCCTGAGCACACGATCTTCTGCCTCGACCCGGTGATCTGCCCGTGCTCGACGATGTACCGCATCCACCCCGGCTACCTGGCGTGGGTGCTCGACGCGCTGCTGGAGGGCCAGGTGCTCAACCAGATCTCGGTCTCGGACGACGTCGCGCTGCCCGCGAGAATCGCACTTGAGCGGATGCTGGCGGCACGTCCGCCGATTGTGGCTGGGGCCTGAGATGGCCAGGGTGATCGTCGTCGGCAGCGGAATCGCCGGGCTGACAACCGCACTCGACGCCGCATCGAAGCATGATGTGGTCCTCGTCACGAAGTCGGCGCTCGGGCAGAGCAACACCCGGTACGCGCAGGGCGGAATCGCCGGCGTGATGTTCGCCGAGGACAGCGTCGAGGCGCATGTCGCCGACACCCTCGCCGCGGGCGCCGGGCTCTGCGACGAGAAGGCCGTGCGAGTGCTCTGCGCTGAGGGGCCCGATCGGATCCGCGAACTCGTCGCACTCGGCGTCGACTTCGATCGCACAGACGGCGAGTTCGCTCGAGGACGGGAGGCAGCCCACTCCTACCCGCGGGTGCTCCACGCCGGTGGAGACGCGACCGGTGCGCGCATCGAAGCGGCCCTCGTCGCACGCATCCGCGAAAGTGCAGCCGAGATCCTCGAGGACACGTTCCTCGTCGACCTGGTCGTCGAGAACGGCCGCGTCGCCGGCGCCCTGCTGCGGTTCCCAAACGGGACCGAGAGAATAATCCTTGCGGACGCGGTGGTCCTCGCCACCGGGGGGGCCGGCCAGCTGTACCCGTACACGACCAACCCCGCTGTCGCGACCGGTGACGGGGCTGCGGCCGCCCTCCGGGCGGGTGCGCAACTCACCGACCTGGAGTTCTACCAGTTCCATCCAACGGCGCTGGCGACTGCCGAGCGGTTCCTGGTGTCAGAGGCTGTCCGTGGCGAAGGCGCCGTGCTGCGGAACGCCGGTGGCGAGCGCTTCCTCGCCGGGATTCATCCGGATGCCGAACTCGCGCCACGCGACGTGGTCGCCCGGGGAATCGCGGCCGAGATGGCCGCGCAGGGCGGGCTCCCTGTCGTGCTCGACGCGACGATGCTCGGCGCATCCTTCCTGGCCAGCCGGTTCCCGGTCATCGACCGTGCGGTGCGGGCATCCGGAACCGACTGGTCCAGGGAGTACCTGCCGGTGAGTCCGGCGGCGCATTACTGGATGGGCGGCGTCGTGACCGACCTCGACGGGCGCACCACCGTTCCTGGCCTCTACGCCGTCGGTGAGGTTGCGAGGACCGGAGTGCACGGCGCCAACCGCCTCGCATCGAACTCGCTGCTCGAAGGTGCGGTTTTCGGCGCGCGTGCGGCACGGGCGCTCGACACCGACGACCCTGCCGACTGGCCGGCGCGACCTGCCCGGCCGTTCGCCGTGCCGGTGCGGGACCCGGCCGTCGATGCTCCACCGTTCTCCCGCGACGCACTGCAGCGGCTGATGTGGGATGCGGCAGGCCTCCTCCGCGACGGTACCGGCCTTCGCCGCGCTTCCCGCGTTCTCGACGCCTGGGCTGGGCTGCCGCTTCCGGCCGACGGCATCCGCTCCCTTGAGGACCGCAACCTGCTGGCCCTCGGCCGTGAGCTCGTGCTCGCCGCACTGGCCCGCACCGACTCCGTGGGGGCCCACGCCCGCTCCGACTCGCCCCGCTCATACTCCCCCGACCCGGCGAGCGCCGGAGCCGCATCCCGAGAGGTCGTCGCCGCATGCTGACACTCCCCCAGATCGACCGTGTCGTCGGTGCAGCCCTCGAGGAAGACGCCCCGTGGGGCGACCTGACGAGCGCGACCCTCATCCCGGCGACAGCGACCGCCACCGCCGACCTGACAGCGCGGGAAGACGGCGTGTTCAGCGGCAGCGAGGTGTTCGCAGCAGCGTTCCGCATCACCGACCCGTCGATCGAGGTCAGCCTGCGGGTCGGAGACGGCGACCGTTTCTCGCGCGGCGACATCCTGGCGACGGTGACCGGGCCGGCCCGCGGCATCCTGCAGGCGGAACGGATCGGGCTCAACTTCGTCCAGCGGATGTCGGGAATCGCCACCATGACAGCGCGGTACGTGGACGCCGTGGCCGGCACGGGCGCGCGGATCGTCGACACACGCAAGACCACGCCGGGACTTCGCGCGATCGAGCGACATGCCGTGCGTTCGGGCGGTGGGTTCAATCACCGGTTCTCGCTGTCGGATGCAGTCATGGCGAAGGACAACCACCTGGCCGTGCTGACGGCGGGCGGACTGTCGCTGACCGAAGCCCTCGTCGCGGTGAGGGCGCGGCTCTCACACACGACGCACCTCGAGGTGGAGGTGGACCGGCTCGATCAGATCGACGCGGTGCTCGCCGCCGGCGTCGACACGATCATGCTCGACAATTTCAGCCTCGAGGACCTCCGAGCCGGGGTGGAGCGGATCGGCGGGCGGGCGATCGTCGAAGCGAGCGGCAATGTCACCCTCGACACCGTCGGTGCGATCGCCGCCACCGGTGTCGACGTGATCTCCTCCGGTGCCCTCACCCATAGCGTCCGAGCGTTGGACCTCGGTCTCGACATACGGCTCGCCGTGTCGATCACCGCGCGGGAACCGTGATGCTGTACCTCGATTCCGCAGCGACGACCCCGGTTCGCCGGGAGGCGCTCGAGGCGATGTGGCCGTATCTCACTTCCGAGTTCGGCAATCCGTCGAGCCACCACACCGTCGGCGAGCGAGCGGCCGAGGCCCTCGCCGACGCTCGGGCTCGGGTCGCGAAGGTGCTCGGCGTCCGAGCGGGCGACATCGTCTTCACCTCGGGCGGCACCGAGGCGGACAATCTCGCCGTGAAGGGAATCGCCCTCGGTTCGACGCACGGCAGGCACCTCGTCACCGCCGCGACCGAACACGAGGCGGTTCTCGAATCAGTCGACTACCTCCGGCGACTTCACGGTTTCGAGGTCAGCCTCGTCGAGCTGAAGCCCGACGGTATCGTGACCGCGGACGCGCTCGACGCCGTCATCCGTCCGGACACCGCCCTCGTCACCCTGATGTACGCCAACAACGAGATCGGCACCGTGCAGGACCTCGCCGTGCTCGGCGCGGTGACTCGAGCGCACGGCGCGCCGTTCCACACCGACGCCGTGCAGGCCGCGGGCTGGCTCGACCTGCGCGTGTCGGATCTCGGCGTCGACGCTCTGTCACTGGCCGGACACAAGGTCGGCGCACCGAAGGGCATCGGGCTCGCCTGGCTGCGCGGCCGCGTGCCTGTCGAACCGCTCGTCCACGGCGGCGGGCAGGAACGCGGGCGCCGCTCCGGAACCGAGAACGTCGCGTCCGCTGTCGGGCTGGCCACCGCCCTCGAGCTCGCAGAGAGGGAACGCGCGGATGCTGTCGGCCGCGTTCGCGTGCTCCGCGACGACTTCATCGCCCGCGTCCTCGCGAACGTTCCCGGTGCGCTGATGACCGGTTCGGCGGCTTCCCGGCTGGCGAATTCGGCGTCGTTTTGTTTTCCTGGCACGGGCGGCGAAACGGTGCTGCTGGAGCTGGAGCGCCGTGGTGTCGTGTCCTCCAGCGGCTCGGCCTGCGCCGCGGGTAGCGACGCGCCGTCACACGTTCTCACCGCCCTGGGGATTCCCGCCGAGATCGCCCAGACCGCGGTGCGGTTCACTTTCGGCACCGACCTGACCCAGGAGGACGTGGACTCTGCGGTCACCGCGCTGACGGCATCCGTATCGGCGGTTTCGGCGCTGGGCTGAGCGCCTGCTCCCGGCACGCCGGAGGGACCTTCCCTTTGCCCTCGGTCGGGCGTACCGTGACGACATGGAGATCAACTCATCCGAACGGAAGCCCTCGCGGCAGCGGGTGACGAGCGCTCTCAAACTGGACGATTCGACGGCCACCGAGAATCTCGACACCACCCGCCGCGACCTGAGGCAATTGCGGAAGCCACCGGGACCGGTCGACGGCCTGCTTCCGCACCTTGACCGGTTGCGCCCAGGCCAGGCACCACCCCCGCCGTGAACGCACCGCCGTATCGTGGGGCACGGTAGCCGGAAAAGCAAGGCACTGTCGGTCGGTAGCGCTCCGCTCGTATCGTGAAGGCATGGAAACCAACTCTTTCGACGGCGCAACGCCCGACGAGCTCGACGACCAGGGCCCTGACCGGTCGGAGATGCCGCTGTTATCCGGGGGCGAACGATCGGCCTCGGTCGACGAGGATGACGCCGGAATTCTGCCAACCCCCGAACCCACAGAGGGCGGAGCCCCGGCCCCGTGACGGTTTCCTCGAGGTAACGGCGTAGCCTGAACACGTGGCCACGTTCCTCGTGGCCGGACGGAAGGCCGCCCATGGACACCATCGCGCTTCGACGCTTCGTGGTCGCCGCCGAGGAGCTGCATTTCGCTCACGCGGCGAAACACCTCGGCATTCCGCGCTCGACGCTGCTCGCCTCTGTGCGTGAACTGGAGAATGAGCTCGGCACTCCGCTGTTCGACATGGGTGCGTCATCCACGACGCTGACGGCTGCGGGTCGCGCTCTCCTTGCCGATGAGCAGCGCAAGGCGGATGCCACCGCTGCGTCCGTGCAGAACCGCCCGCAGCAAGCTGGGGGCAAGGCGAAGGCCAGCAAGGGCAAGGGTCGTGCCCCAGCCGTCAAAGGGCAGCCGCGGCCGGGTAAACGACGCCAGTCGCGCTGACCCCTCCCCTCCCGCCGGAGTTCCTGCACCGCGCGGGCGCAACTCGGTAGTTGTCAACCTGTCTGAGACAACAGGTGGGTATTGATTCCAGTGGATTGGGGCAATGCGGGTGCGACCGGACGGCGTCTGAATCGT
>NZ_JBKJWH010000168.1:0-12259 GCF_046716805.1 Mycetocola sp.
ATCTGGGTCTCGGTGAGGTGCAGCGGTGACTGGAGCAGCGCGGCTTTCAGCTCGTTGAACGATGCGGCTGTTCTTTGCTGCACCTCGGAGAAGTCCCTTGTGATCTGCCAGATCGCCAGCCAGAGCAGCCCGCCGACGACAGCGACGGTGCCGAGGATGCCCGTGGCGATCGCGAGTCCCCTCGGCCAGCGGTGCCGGGTGAGGAAATCGATGAACGGGGTGAGCAGCGCGGAGACGAGCACCCCGATGAACAACGGGATGACGATCAACCGGAGCTGGACGACAAGGAAGACGAGGACGGCGAGAGCTCCAGCGATGACGAGCAGCCGCCAGGACCAGGCGCCTGCGATCCGCATCGCCCGGGGAACGTCGTCCCCTATTTGACTGGCAGGGGTGGGGTCGTCGACAGGGGCATCGATGGATCGGAACACGCGACCCCACCAATTTTTCTCCGTCGTCTTCGCCACCGGATCAGTCTATGCGGCAGGTGTCAGAGGGACACGCTAACGTCGAACGTTATGACGAACAGCGTGGCGCCGGCCCTTGCACGACGGATCGCCCTTGCCGCGCAGGGTTTCGGTCGTCCGCGCAACGGCGACCCGGGCACGAGGCAGTTGAACTCTCTCATCGACCGGCTCGGCGTCCTGCAGATCGACTCGGTGAACGTGTTCGAACGCAGCCACTACCTCCCTGTTCTTGCCAGGCTCGGAGCCTTCGATAAGTCGGCCCTCGACATGCTCACCTTTGCACGGTCGGGTCGCTACATCGAGTACTGGGGGCATGAGGCGACGATCATGCCGCGGGAGACCTGGCCATTGTTCCGGTGGCGCATGCAGGCCTTCCGCGACAAAAGCCTCGCCGACCCGCAGAGCTGGGCCACGGCGAATCGAGCCTTTCTCCGCTGGCTCCACGCCGAGCTGGCAGAGAAGGGCCCGCTGCCGGCGAGTGCGATCGAACACGACGCGAACAAACGTGTCGGTCCGTGGTGGGGCTGGTCCGACGTCAAGATCGGCCTCGAAACGCTGTTCCGGTGGGGTGAGATCGTCTCGGCCGGCCGGGCCGGCTTCGAACGGCGCTACGCGTTGCCCGAGCAGGTGCTGCCGACGGCGGTCCTCGACCAGGACATCCCGCGCGGTGATGCGATCCGTGAACTCGTCCGACGTGCCGGCATCGCCTCCGGCGTCGGCACGCTCGACGACCTGGCCGACTATTACCGGCTGCCGTCTGCCGACACCGGCATCGCGCTACGCGAGCTCGAGGACGCCGGAGAGCTCCTGCCCGTCACCGTTCCGGGTTGGTTGCGAGGCACGCGGCCGAGGGAGGCCTGGCTCTCCCGCGACGCACGACGCCCGCGCTCCATCGAGGCGACCGCGCTCCTCTCCCCCTTCGACCCTGTCGTCTGGGCCCGAAGCCGGGCTCTGCGGATGTTCGACTTCCACTACCGGATCGAGATCTACACTCCGAAGCATCGGCGAGTGCATGGGTACTACGTGCTTCCCGTCCTGCTCGACGACCACCTGTCGGCACGGCTCGACCTCAAGAACGACCGGGCCGCCGGCATCCTGCGCGTTCAGGCCGCGTGGCTCGAGCCCGGCGCACCAGCCGATGCCGCCGACCGGGTCGCGGCGTTGCTCCGGCGGACGGCGGCATGGCAGGGGAACGAACGCATCACCGTGGCAGGGCGTGGGACCCTGGCACGCGAGCTGGCCGGCGCCCTCGGAGTCCGCCCGCACGAGGATGGGGAGAACTCCCCATAGATCAGGGCATTTGTAGTCCTGCATCAGCGTTTTCCGGTTCATTGTCGATGGTAGGTTGGCCACGATCACGCTCGACGAAGGGGGACTATTTTTCATGGCCACGGACGGTAAGACACCAGAACCAGCTCACGGAGACGGCTCGGTGCCTGTGGGGGGTTCGACCGAGACACCGCAACAGATTTATCCGGACCAGCAGGCGTACAGCCAGGGTTCCGCATACGCGCAGAGTGCATACAGCAGCCAGGGCGCGCAACAGACCGGTAGCACGGCAGGATACCCACAGGGCGCACCGTACCCGCAGGGCGCCACTCCCGCCGGTTATCCTCAGCCGCAGGCCTCGCAGCGCCCGCCGATGGATCCGAAGAAAAAGAAGCAGATCATCCTGTTCTCGGCGCTCGCTGCGGGCCTGGTGCTTCTCCTCATCAGTGGCTCCGTCATTGTCAACGTGATCGGCAGCACGCTGTACGGGCCAGAGGCCAAGGTGAAGGCGTACCTGAGCGCCATCAGCCAGGGCAAAGCCACGGAAGCGAACAAGCTCGTCGACCCGGAGGTCACCAGGGACGCCGCCGCGCTCCTGACCAACGACATCCTCACGGAGTCGAAGGCTCTCATGAAGAACCCCAAGGTCACGGATGTCGTCACCCGCGGCGACTCCGCCATGGTGGAGGTCTCGTACAGCATCGACGGCACCGTCTACGACGGGATCATCGAGCTGAGCAAGGGCGGCAAGCAGGCTGCCTTTTTCGACAACTGGACGATCGACAAGCCCCTGCTCGCCTCGGTTTACGTGTACGCGAACCAGGAATCCGCCGTCTCCGTGAACGGCGTCGACGTGGACTTCGGCAAGGAATACGAACTCCTCGCCTACCCGGCCGCGTATGAGATCGGTGCACCTGAAGGCACGTTCTTTGAGGCCGAGGCCCAGACCTTCGTCGCTGCGACGGGTTCCAAGGCGACCTACGACTCGGTCGACGTCGAACTGACTCCGACGAAGGAGTTGACCGACGAGATCCAGGCCCAGGTCAACAAATACATGGACACCTGCGCGACCGAGACCGGAGCGAACCCGGAGAACTGCAACCTCCGCAGCCAGTACTACCTTCACTTCAGCGGCGAACCGACGTTCGCCTACAAGGTCGTGAAGTACCCGGTGGTCACGGTCGATGACAGCGGCACCCGGTTCGAGTCCACCGACGGCCAGGTCGCAGCGACGGCGACTGGCGAGCTCTCCTACCCCGGCGGCCGGGGAACCGGCACGTACACCTGGGACGAGTGGGGCATCACCGGAAACATCGTCATCGACGGCGACAAGGTAACGATCGAGGAGATCTACGGCTTCTAGACTTCCGACAGATGCGGAGCGGGCCACTGGCCCGCTCCGCTTTTTCGTACCTGCAGCCGGATCTGCTGGTCTCGGACAGGTGCGGCGGCTAGAAACCGCCGCCGATGGTGCGCAGCCGGGCGACCCGCTCCTCGATCGGCGGGTGCGTCGCGAAGAGACGCGCCACGGCGCCGGGCTTCAGCGGGTCGGCTATCCACAGGTGAGCCATCGAGGAGTTCTGCCGCCGCATCGGCCGACCGTATGCCTGCAGCTTCAGGAGAGCGCTCGCGAGCGCATCCGGGTGCCTGGTGGTGAGTGCGCCCGTCGCATCCGCGAGGTATTCGCGCTGACGCGAGACCGCAAGTTGCACCATGCTGGCCAGGAGCGGGGCGACGATCATGGCGACGATGCCGAAGACAAGGACGATCGGGTTGCCGCCGTTGTTGTTGCGGTTCCCGCCGCCGAACCAGGCCATCCGCAGGAACATGTCGGCGAGGAACCCGACAGCGACGACGAGCCCGAAAACGATCATCGACACGCGGATGTCGTAGTTGCGCACGTGTCCCATCTCGTGGGCCATGACTCCCTCGAGTTCGGAATCGGTGAGGATGTCGAGCAGCCCGGTCGTCGCCGCGACCGAGGCGTGCTGTGGGTCACGACCGGTCGCGAACGCGTTCGGAGCCGGATCGTCGATGAGGTACACCTTGGGCATGGGCATGCCCGTCGTGATCGCCAGGTTCTCCACGATGCGGTACAGCCGCGGGTTGTCGCGCTTCTCGATCTCATGACCGCCGCTGATCGCGAGAGTCTGCCTCGACGCGAAGAAGTACTGGAAGATCGCGTATGCGGTCGCGCCGACGATAGTGAAAATGACGATGGTGGGGCTGTTGTAGATGTAGCCGGCCAGCGCCCCGAGCCCGCCGATGATCAGCAGGAAGAACGCGATGATGACCACGGTGTTCACCTTGTTCTTGCGGATGGCCCTGTACATTCATCGTCCTTTCACGAGGAATACAGCAAGGGCCCGGGCGCCTGTTCGCGCGCCCGAGCCCCTGTCGAAGTGGTTAGAACTGCACGCGCGGCGGCTCAGCGATGGCCGCGTTGTCGGTGACTTCGAAGAACTCGCGCTCGCTGAATCCGAGGTTCTTGGCGATGAGGTTGTTCGGGAAGACCTTGATCTTCGTGTTCAGCTCGCGAACGCCCCCGTTGTAGAAACGGCGTGATGCCTGGATCTTGTCTTCGGTGTCGACCAGTTCGCCCTGGAGCTGGAGGTAGTTCTGGCTCGCCTGCAACTGCGGGTAGGCCTCAGCAACGGCGAAGATCGACTTGAGCGCCTGCTGCATGTGGTTCTCGGCCGCTGACGCGTCCGCGGGGCCCTGCGCACTGAGCGTCTCCGCCCTCGCCCTCGTCACGTTCTCGAAGACGGCGCGTTCGTGGGCTGCATAACCCTTGACCGATTCGATCAGGTTGGGAATCAGATCCGCTCGCCGCTTGAGCTGCACGGTGATGTCGCTCCATGCTTCGTCAACGCGCACGTTGAGGGACACCAGGGAGTTGTAGGTGACCCAGAAATAGATACCGACGATGACCGCCAGTGCGACGATGATGAGTACAGGAATGAGCCATTCCATGGCGAGAGCTCCCTTGATGTGCTGGTAAGCAGTGCGTGCAGATGAACGCAATCAGTCTACGGGTGCGACCGGATGCCTCCCCGAGGATCCGGCCTGTTCTCAGGGCAAATGCTCGGAGTCAGGCTCCCAGCACCCGAGTGAGATACGGGTTCGAAAACAGCCGCCGCGGGTCCAGCCGATCACGCACCGCGAGGAAATCGTCGAACCGCGGATACAACGAACGGAGGGAGTCCGCATCCAGCGTGTGCATTTTGCCCCAGTGCGGCCGCCCGCCATGTTCCATCAGGATCGCTTCGACGGCAGCGAAATACCTCGCTGGGTTCTCGTGGATGTAGCGATGAACAGCGACATAACCGGTGTCCCGACCGTAAGCGGTCGATAGCCACAGGGAGTCCGCGGCGGCGAATCGAACTTCGATCGGAAAGCTGATCCGCCATCGCCGCTGTGCGATGAGCGCCTCGATCTCCCGAACGACCGTCGGCACCGTCTCCGCGGGCAGTGCGTACTCCATCTCGCGGAAACGGACCGTGCGCTTCGTCGAAAAGACACGGTGTGAGAGATCCGTGAACCGGCGATTGCCTGCGAGCTTTGCGGCCAGCCGATTCACCGCCGGGATCACCGGAGGCAGTACCGTCCCGGCGAAGCAGGTGGCGCGAAAGACCCGATTCCCCATCAGTGTCTCGTCGACCCACCGCTTCACGAACGGCAGGGTTCTGCGCCCCGCGGTGGCAGGCAGCCGGGTGTGAGTTTTCGTCAGAGCCGTCGTCGTGTGCGGAAACCAGAAGAACTCGAAATGGTCGGCGGATGCCACGCGTTCAGCGAGCGAATCGAGCACGTCGTCGAGCGGTTCGGACTGCTCGACCGACTCGAGGAGAAACCGGGGAACACACGCGATGGTCACCTCAGCGATGATGCCGATGGCGCCGAGCCCGAGCGAAACAGCGGGCAGGAGGTCAGCGTTGTCGTCGTCGTCGATCCGCATGATCTCGCCGTCGCCGGCGATGATAGTCAGGCCACGGACCTGGCCCGCCAAGCCGCCGTGTCTGGCGCCGGTGCCGTGGGTTCCGGTGGAGATCGCGCCGCTGATGCTTTGACCGTCGATGTCGCTGAGGTTGGTCATCGCGAGGCCGTACGGGGCGAGAAGACGGGGGATGTCACGCAGCAGTGTTCCGGCATAGAAGGACGCCAGGCCGTCGGCGGTTGGGCGGCCGATCAGCCCCGACAGGTCGTCCAGGGCGAGTTGCACCCCGGTCGCGACGGCGATCCCGGTGAACGAGTGCCCGGAACCGACCGCCTTGATCGGGATGCCCGATCCGCCCGCGGCGCGGACGGCGCGCTGCACAGCGGCCGTCGTCCGCGGTCGTTCCACCCGCAGCGGTCTGGCTTGCTCGGTTCGGGCCCAATTGCGCCACACCGCTCCGGTTGCTGTCACAGAAACGCCTTCCCTTCGCCGCGATAGGTTGGCAGCCGGTCAAGTACCCGGTCGTTGTCGACCACGACGAATTCGTTGACCCGTTCGCTCAGTTCGCCGGATTTCGAGTGCCGCAGCCAGACCCGGTCACCCGGCCCCAGGCTCGAAGCCGCTTCGCCGCGGATGGGCGTCTGCACTTCGCCTGCCATCTCGCGTGGCACCAGGTGAAGTCCCGCCGGCCATTCCAGTCGCGGCATCTTGTCTTCACCGGGCGGCCCGGATGCCACCCAGCCGCCGCCGAGGATGACCGCCATCGACGGGGCAGGCTTGCGCACGACCGAGAGAGCGAACGACGCAGCAGGAGCCGGGTGGAAGGAACGATAGTTGTCGAACAGGTGACCGCCGAGAATGCCACTGCCCGCGGCGATCTCAGTGACCGACTCGTCCTGCGAGGTGCTCTCGATGGAGCCGGTGCCACCGCCGTTGACGAAATCCAGTGGGGCGACTTGCCGGACGGCCGCGACCGCTTCGGCACGCCGCTCGGTGAGCTCGGCGATCGACCGGCGTTTCATCCAGCGTTTGGTGACCGACCAGGATCCGCCGGGATCGTTTCGGTCTCCGAGTCCGGCGATCTGGGCTTCGTACGCCATCATGCCGACGAGGGTGAAGCCGGTGCGGGCTTCGATGACCCGGGCGAAGGTTGCGGCTTCATCGGCGGTGCGAATAGGTGAACGCCAGACACCGACGTGACCGAGAGGCACGGGCGATCGCCAGGACACGTCGAGTTCCAGGCAGAGGCGCAGGCGCTCTCGCTGGTTCGGTGGCACGCAGGCATCGATGAAGTCGAGGTGTTCGACCGAATCGACCATGAGCGTCACCCGTGCGGCCGCGACCGGGTCAGCGGCAAGCCGGCGGATGGCGTCGGCGTCGGCCGTCGGATAACCGACGACGATGTCGTCGATCGTTTCCGCGAGCCACAGCGCTTCAGGCAGGGTGAAGGCCAGAACCCCGGCGTAACCGTCGGTGCCGAGCAGCGCGTGGATGAGACCGCGCACCCGGATCGACTTGCTGGCGACGCGGATGGGTTTCCCGGCCGCGCGGCGAACGAGATTGTTGGTGTTGAAGCGGAGCGCGCCAAGCTCGAGCACAGCCAGCGGGCTCTCCAGGCCGGCAGTTGCGGCTTCGAGGCGGGGCCAGAATCGCGCGGGGTCCAGCCAGGGAGCGGGGTCGAGGCCGGCGGGTCCCACCGCGGAGAGCGTGATCGCCACAGGCCCTCCCTTCGTCGACTCCCACGTTAGCGGTTTCAGAATGCCGGATACCGAGGCCGGATGCTGGGAAACACCCCCAAACGGGCGTGTTGGTTTGACAGGCTGCGCGGCGCCCTCGTAAATGGAATCACGGTGGGGATTTTCAGTGCTGCTCGACGTGACGGGGGCCGGTCGGTCAAGCTGACGCGGCAACGCACGCGAGCCTTCCCGCATCCTCTCCCGGTGCTTGCGGCAGTATCCCTCGCCGCACTTCTTGTCCTCGCCGTTTTCCCGACCGCCGCGCTCGCAGAACCGGAGCCGGTTCCCCGCTCACTCGACGGGGGTGTTCCGACGATCACGTCGCCGGCGGACGGCTCTTTCCTCGGCTCGGCGAGCGCCGTCATCACCGGCACGAAGGCAGCCGGCTCCGAGGTCCAGATCCTTGCCGGCACGTCGCGGACGAACGTGTGCACCATTCGGAGTGCCGCATCGGACTACTCGTGCACCGTCTCCCGTCTCCCCAACGGCCCGGGAATTGCGCTGAGCGCTGTGCAACTGGTCGACGGCGGAGACGACCTCGAGTCCGAACCGGTGCGGGTCGATGTCCTTGAGCCACCGACCATCGCGGGGACGTCCCCCCTCGTGACCGGCGGGCTCGTTCGGGGTGAAGGCTATCCCAGCGCCCGAATCACACTGTCGATCGCGGGCGAGTCCTCCTGGAGCTTCCCGGCAGGGTCGGACGGGGCCTGGGCGTACGTCCTTCCGCGTGCTCTCGGTAGCGGCACCTACACGCTCACCGCCACCCAGTCCACGCCGTTCAGCCACGGCAACCAGTCCGATTCCGGCCTGAGCCGCACGATCTCCCTCGACGTTGACCCGCCCGCCGCGCCCGCCCTAACCTCCCCCACGGCCGGTAGCACCGTCTCGCCTACGGCGGTTTACTCGGGCACTGGCGAGAACGGTGCGACCGTCAACGTTTACGCACTCACCGCATCCGGAGCGGACCTCCCCGTCTGCTCCGCCGTGGTGTCCGGGAGCGGCTGGAGTTGCACAGGAGCGAGCTTGCCTGCAGGCTCGGTAACGGTGACCGCGTTCCAGACGGATGCCGCCGGCAACCCGGGTTCAGGAAGCGCTCCGCTCGCCGTCACGATCGCCAGACCGACGACGCGCGCCCCGGCACCCGCCCCGTCGCCGACCCCCAGCGACAACGAGGCGGTAGCCCCGGCTGTGCCGCCCAAGCCGCCGTCGGCGTCCCCGACCCCGACGCCGGCCGCACCCGGCTTACCGGCTGCGCCCTCTACGCAGCCCCCGCCGCCGGGCACGTGGGAGGCCGCCACACCGTTCACAACAGCCGTGCCGTCCGCTCTCGGAGCTGCGGAACTGTCCTGGCTGCGTGCTCTGCTGCTCGCAGCGCTCGCCATTCTGCTGCTGCTGGTCCCCGCGCGGATGCTGGCGACCACGGTCCGCGGGCGGCGGGCGGCGCCTTCCCTGCTGAACCTCACCGGTCGGAACCGTTTGCCGACTCACGACGACCCTGCGCCGATCGTCACCGGACCTGGCGAGAAGGCCACCGGGGTGCTCCTGGTTTGCGTGACGGCAGCAATCATCCTCTTCGCCAACCCGATCCTGGGTGAGCCCGGCTACCTGCGGGTGCTGCTGGCGTCCGTCGTCGCGGTGGCCGGCATCAACCTGATTGCGACCGCCGCGCCGGCCTTCCTCGCTGCGCGGCTGCCGACAGGGCCGGCCCGCATCGCAGTCTCGCCGCGGCTTCTCCTGTGCGTTGCGGCGGTAGCCCTGCTCTCCCGGTTCCTCGATCTGCAGCCCGCGCTGCTGTTCGGCATCGTCTTCTCCGTCACCGCCGTCTCAGGAACGCGACCGGCGCGCGGTATGGTCGCCGGCATCCGCGTCGCCGCCGTCTTCACAGCGGGTCTTCTCGCGTGGCTGGCGTCCACGCTCCTCGGCGCCCCGTCCGGGTTCCTCGGCTCCCTGATGATCGAGACGGCCAACATCGCGGCGATGGCCGGCGTGGGCTCAGCAGCGGTGCTTCTGATCCCCCTGGGCCGGATGGACGGGCGTGCGCTGCTCGTCTGGTCACGACCCGCCTGGTTCCTGTCTGCGGTCGTGGTCCTGACCGTGCTCTTCGCCCTTCTCGCTCCCGTCGTCGACGTGTGGCAGAACAGCGGCGAGATTCTCGTTGGTTTCCTGCTCGTACTGGGTTTCGGGGCGATCGGCCTGTCGCTGTGGATCTGGCGCCGTCTGATTCAGCCCGCCCTGACAACGGACTGACGTCCGCCCGGCTCTTCGAGTCGGTGGTTGGCGGGAGAATGGGATGGTGTTCATCGTCCTGGCAGGCTCCCCGCGCAGCGGCGGGACGCTGACGGAACTCGACGCCGGCGGGAACGCTTCTGCCCCGCTCCCGTTCGACCGGGCCGAGCTCATTGCCGCTGTCGCCAGCCGTGAGCCGGCACGACCCCGGTGGGTGTGGAGCGACACGGCCCTCTGGTACCCGGTGCTCCTCGAGGCGGGAATCCGCATCGAACGCTCGCAGGACCTTCGGCTGGCACACCGCATCCTGAAACTCTCCGAAGCGACCAGGGGCACGCCCCTGCGGGACGCCGCGGCGAACGCGTGGGACGCTGCTGCCGCTCCTGCCGGTGACCACTCGAACACGCTGTTCGACGACGGTGCGTCCGAGCACGAGGGTGATCCGATCGAGGAGCTCCTGCTGCAGCGCCGAACACTTGATGCCGTTGCCCGCACGGACCCCGCGCAGGCAGGGCGCCTTCAGCTTCTCCTCGCCGCTGAGTCCTGTGGCGCTTTGATCGCCGAGGAGATGCGGTTCACCGGCATGCCGTGGCGGCGAGACCTGCACGCCGCGATGCTTGAGAACGCGCTCGGCCCGCGGCCACAGTTCGGCGGGCGACCGGCGAAACTGGAGTCCCTCGCCGACCAGATCCGCGTCGGCCTCGACGTCCCAGCGCTGAACCCGGATTCACAGCCCGATCTTCTCCGCGCGTTGAAGAAGGCCGGCCTGCCCGTGACCGGCACGAGTAAATGGGATCTGCGTGAGTTGCGGCATCCTGTCATCGAACCGTTGCTTGAATACAAGAAGGGCGCCAGGCTGCTGTCGGCGAACGGCTGGGCGTGGATGGAGGCGTGGGTGCAGGACGGACGGTTCCACCCGGAGTACGTCGTCGGCGGTGTCGTCACCGGCCGCTGGGCAACGCGCGGCGGGGGTGCACTCCAATTGCCGACGGAGGTCCGCGGCGCGGTGAGAGCCGATGAGGGCTGGTCTCTCGTCGTGGCGGATGCCGCTCAGTTGGAGCCGAGGATCATCGCCGCGATGGCCCGCGACGAGGCCATGGCGGCAGCGGGCCGTAAGCGCGACCTCTATCAGGGTCTCGTCGACGCCGGCGTGGTCGACACCCGCGCCCATGCCAAGGTCGCCATGCTCGGCGCCCTCTACGGTGCGACAAGCGGCGAGAGCGCCCGGCTCATGCCGCGGCTGACCCGCGCATTTCCCCGGGCGATCGGGCTGGTCGAAGCTGCCGCCCGCGCGGGGGAACGCGGTGAGCAGGTGAGCACCTGGCTCGGTCGCAGCTCGCCGCTGCCCGGCGACGCCTGGGAAGGAGCCGATGCCAACCCGTCGACAGATGCGGCGCCGTCGGATGACCGGCGCGCCCGTCAGGCGGCTCGAGACTGGGGCCGCTTCACGCGCAACTTCGTCGCGCAGGGCACAGCGGCCGAGTGGGCCATGTGCTGGATGGCGGGGCTCCGCCAACGTCTCCGGGCGCTCGCCGACGAGCAGGGGGAGCCTCACCTCGTGCTCTTCCTGCACGATGAGGTGATGGTGCACACGCCCGCTCACCTTGCCGACGCCGTCGGCACCGCTGTCGCCGAGGCCGCGAATGACGCCGGTCGACTGCTCTTCGGGGACTTCCCCGTCGATTTCGCCCTGACGGTCGCCACGGTATCGAGCTACGACCAGGCGAAGTAGAGGCCTTCCAGCCGAAGGTTCCTTGTGGATCCGACCGTGAAGCCGGCAGCCTGGAGAGCGGTCGCGTACTCCTCCGGCGTCGCCGAAAAGGAGATCTCAGCGGATGTCGCCCACGGCAGCGGGTAGGCAAGCTGACCGTCACCGGTGCGCATGACGTCGTAGACGGCAAACATCCCACCCGGTTTGAGAACACGGGCAGCGCTCCGGAACAGGGCAGACTTGTCGGCGATGTTCATACCGACATGGAGCAGCGTGGCCACGTCGAATTCGTTCTCGGTGAACGGAAGTTCGAGCGCGTTTCCCTGGACGAACCGCACCCGGTCGGAAAGACCAGACCGTCGCGTCAGTGATGTTGCCGTTTCGACGAACTCGGGCGTGAGATCGACACCGACAACCGTTGCGCCGAAGTGGTGCGCGAAGAGCCGGGCCGGGCCGCCGAGACCGGAGCCGATGTCAAGGACCACAGTTGTGGGTCCGATTCCTGCACCGAGGGCGAGATCCCGTGCTGCCTGTACGCCGCCGATGTGAAACTGGTCGACGGCGAGGAGGTCGTCGGGTCCGATTCGTTCCGGGTCGTGGCCGGTGCGTCGGAGTGCCTCAAGGATCGACGTTTCGAGTGCCGGGTTGCGGTAGTGCAGTGCGACGGCATTCTCGGTGTGCATGGTGGCTCCTTCGCGGCGGCCGGTGCGCGGAAGTCTACGCTCCGGATGGCGCAACGGGCAGGGCTCAGTGACGACAGGCTCGGATGCCGTCGCTGCGGTTCCCAGCGAACCAGTCAGTCGTTCTGCCCCGCCTCGACAGGTCGTTCGCCGGTGAGAGCGGAAACAGGAACCGTGCACGCGTCACCTCGCCAGGCTTCGACACCTTCCCTGATCGCGAATGCGGCGATCACGAG
>NZ_JBKJWH010000169.1:0-2742 GCF_046716805.1 Mycetocola sp.
CATGGCCAAGAAGCCCCGCGACCGCGTCGCCGTCTACATCGATTTCGACAACATCGTTATCTCCCGCTACAACCAGCTGCACGGCGACGGGCAGTTCGCCAAGGACCGCGTCCGCCACTTCGTCGCGATCCGCAGCAACTCCGACCCGGTGATCGCGGCCCGCATCCGCGCGGCCACCGTCGACGTTGCGGCCATCCTCGACTACGCCTCCTCGTTCGGCTCCATCGTGATCAGCCGCGCCTACGCCGACTGGTCAACACCGTTCAACGCCAGCGACCAGAAACAGCTCATCGGCCGCGCTGTCGACCTGACCCAGCTGTTCCCGACGGCGTACTCGCTCAAGAACGGCGCCGACATCCGCTTGGCTGTGGATGTCATCGAAGACAGCTTCCGTCTCAAGGGTCTGACCCATGTCGTCATCGTCGCCGGCGACTCGGACTACATCCCGCTCGCCCAGCGCTGCAAACGCCTCGACCGCTACGTCGTCGGCATCGGCGTCTCCGGCGCGACGAGCAGTTCTCTCGCGGCCTCCTGCGACGAGTACGCCGACTACGACAACCTGCCCGGCGTGGAACCCATCCCGGAGAGCGCCACGCTGACCGCCCAATCTGCCACGGCGACGGATGCTGCGCCGCAGCTCCCGCAGGAATCCTCCGCCGATTCTGCTGCCGCACCCGCAACATCCGCCGACCCGGGCCGGAACCCGCAGAAGGCGGCGACGACGCTGCTGAAGCGAGCCATGGAACTGCTGGCGAAGAACGACCTCGAGTGGCAGCATGCCTCGGCCGTGAAGGTGCAGATGAAGCGGATGGAGCCGTCGTTTCAGGAGCGGCCACTCGGTCACAGTCAGTTCTCGGAATTCCTCAGGTCCCGGCAGTCGGTCATCGAGATCGACAAGAGTAACCCGACGCCGCTGCGGTTGAGGCTGAAGGCCTGAGTTCTCGAGCCGGACCTTGAAGTCGATCAGCGGCTTGAGCTGAGAGCAGCCGATCGCGGTTCCGGCCTCAGTCGGTCAGCAAGTTGAGGGCGCGCTTCCGGGCGCGGTGGCATCCCCGCTGGGAGCATTTCCGGACTGTTGTTCGGAGCCGCGCAGATCTGGTGGGGCTGGCTCCTCTGGAAATCGAAGGGGCGGGTCGGCAGGGCATCCACTCGCTGATCGGTCTCCTTCTGCAGCGAGCCGAAGACGCCCCACCGCGCGTCCCGCCGAACGCGAAGGATCCCCGGCTGCTCAAGCAACCGGGGACCGCTCAGCCTGTGCGCTCGTCAGGCGCGGGCGCTTAGAACCTTTCGACTGTCAGGCGCGTTCCTCGATGACCAGGAAGTTGCCCTCGGTGTCGCGGAACCAGGCGGCCCGTCCCTCTGCAGAGGTCGCGATGCCGTCTTTCATCTGCATTCCGGGCAGGTTGTCATACTCCTCGAATACGATCCCGCGCTCGCGGAGGCGGGCCATCTCGGCCTCGAGGTCGTTGGTCAGCCATCCCATCTGCGTGTTCTTGGCGGTGCCGGCGTTGGGGGTCTGGTAAATCTCGAAGAGGCCGCCGGGAGAGTGGTAGACGAGTGCCTCCGCGTTTTCCTCGTCGGGGTCGAGGTCGAGCATGTCGTGATAGAAAGTGCGCGCTCGAGCGAGATCGGCCGCGGGAAGAACGGTGTGTAACTCCATCAACATAGGAATCATCCTCAAAAATGTGGAGCGGAACTATGCGGCGAGCGCGGCCGTCTCAGGGCGCGCCACCCGGCAGGGAACTCGGAAGAGGGCATGCGCGACCGTTGCGGGTTCCCTCGTCCGTCGGGCCGGAAGGCGGCTCAGCGGGCGCTGTGCGTATATCTGCGCTACATCGTACGCCGGTCCCGGCGAGGCCGACAGGGTGCGTTGTCGCGCGACCTTCGAAGAGGGGCCAGCGATGTGATCGACGCCGAGGTTCCGCTCCCGATACGCTCCACAGACGACCGCCGCGCGTCTCCCATGAAGGGCACTCACCCATGACCAGTTCCTCCCTCCAGTATCTTCCGCGCTTCTTTGTGAAGCAGAGGCTCACGATGATGGTGAACCGCTACGAGATCGTCGAGGCCAACCCCGACGGCTCCCCGGGGCGGATGCTCGCCGTCGCTCAGCAGAAGCGCATGGCCATGAAGGAACAGGTCACGTTCTACGCCGACGACACGAAGACCCTGCCTCTGTTCGGTTTCAAGGCACGACGGATGATGGATGTGGCGGCGGCCTACGACGTCACCGCCGCCGATGGAACGGTGCTCGGGTCCTTTCAGAAGGACTTCGCCGCAAGCCTGCTGCGATCGAGCTTCCATCTCAACGCTCCCGGCCTGGATGCCTACGGCCAGGAACGCAACTCGCTGATCGCCGTCGCTCGTCGGCTGGTGGACTTTCCGTTCTCGTTCCACTTCGACTTCACCGACAAAGCGACCGGCGCAACGGTTCTCACCAGCGAGCGGCAGTTCAGCCTTCGGGACCGGTACACGGTCGACGTGCCCGACCAAAGAGTCGACTTCCGCCTCGCCGCATCAGTCGCCGTCGGTCTGGACGCTCTTCTGCAAAGGTAACTCGCTCGCACTCCCGCACCAACGGCGGCGCTCGCTAGACTCCGCGGTATGCACCAGAACGACGACGTCGTCACCCCGAAGCAACTCGCCGCAGACCTTCCCGTCACTGCGAAGACGATTCGCAGCTGGCTCCGGCGTAGCGGTTTTCGACCGGACGTTGAAAAGGGAGCCCGATGGCTGCTCACT
>NZ_JBKJWH010000170.1:0-5107 GCF_046716805.1 Mycetocola sp.
CGACAACTCGGTGAACGACTCGGGTAACACCGACAATTCGGTGAACGACTCGGGTAACACCGACAACTCGGTGAACGACTCGGGTAACACCGACAACTCGGTCGATGTGGACGTAGACATCGAAGACTCGTTCCAGGACAACTCCGACAACTCGGACAACTCCGATAACTCGGTGAACGACTCGTTCAACGACAACTCCACCGACAACTCGGACAACTCGGACAACTCCGACAACTCGGACAACTCCGTCAACGATTCGGGCAACACGACTGTCGACGACATCAACGTCGGCAACACCGACAACTCGGTCGAAGACTCCGGCAACGGCAACGTGGTCGACTCCGGGAACACCGATATCAACGTCGAGGACAACGAACTGTTCAACGACAACGTGGTCGACTCAGGCAACGGCAACGCAATCGGCAACGAAGTGATCGACGACTCGATCGTCGTCGAAGATGTCGATGTAATCCTCCCCTAGCGTCGATTCCGATTGACGGACGACCCGACACCACATCGGCCCAGCAGTTCGGCGAAAGCTACCTGTTGGGCCGATGTGTGTGGTCTGATGGAGGAATCGGTTTCCAAAGGAGGCAATCGTGGTCGAACTGGTCAAGCTGGTTGAACACGGCATCGAACTGGCGAGCGACGGGGAAAGACCGGACCTGCGCAGGCGCCTCGAGCAAACACGTCAGCGCCTGGTCGATCCCAGCGTCCGGGTGATCGTCGTCGGCGAGTTCAAACAAGGCAAGAGCCAGTTGATCAATGCGCTCATCAATGCGCCTGTCTGCCCGGTCGACGACGACATCGCGACCTCGGTGCCTACAGTGGTCCGGTACGGCAGCCCGCCGTCAGCCGTCATCCTGGTTCCGAGAGACGGCCAGGGATCGGCTGAGGAAGCAACGCTGGAACGCCGGCAGATCAGGCTCGACGAGTTGCCCTCCTACGTGTCCGAACGTGGCAATCCGGACAACAAACGTCGGTTGATGGCTGCTGAAGTCTTCCTGCCACGCAAGATCCTCGCCGGCGGGCTCTCGCTCGTCGATTCGCCAGGTGTCGGCGGGCTCGACTCGACCCACTCGTTGACCACGCTCTCGACGTTGCCGACGGCAGATGCGATGTTATTCGTCTCCGACGCTTCGCAGGAATATACCGACCCCGAAATTCAGTTCCTGAGACACGCGCTTCGTGTCTCACCGAATGTGGCGTGTGTGCTGTCCAAGACCGACCTTCATCCGCAATGGCGACACGTGGCGGAACTCAACAGAGCCCACCTCGATCGGTTGGGCGCAGACATCCGACTTTTCCCGGTCTCGTCTGATGTGCGTCTTGCCGCAGCACGCCTCGGCGACAACGAACTGAACACCGAATCTGGTTTCCCTGACCTGGTGACGTACCTGCGCAAGGAAATCGTCGGCAAAGCCGAGCGTCTGCAGTCGCGGTCGGTGGCCCAGGACCTGCTATCGGTCACCGAGCACCTCAGCCTGTCGCTCCAATCAGAACTCAAAGCGCTGGAGAACCCTGAGGGCACGCCGCAGTTGATCGTTGAGCTGGAGGCCGCGAAGGAGAAGGCCGACGAGCTTCGCCAGCGTTCTTCTCGGTGGCAACTCACTCTGAACGACGGAATGAGCGACCTCATCGCAGACATGGACCACGATCTGCGTGAGCGAATGCGCAGCATTCAGCGCGAAGCAGAGGCGGCCATCGACGCAGGAGACCCTGGACCCATGTGGGAGCAGTTGGTCGACTGGCTGACGCAGCGCGTTGCGGCTGGGGTTTCCGACACTTTCGTCTGGACCAACGAACGCGCGCAGTGGCTCTCGGGCGAAGTGGCCCGCCACTTCGCTCATGATGACGTAGCTTTGCCGGTGTTGCGCGTCGACGACACGACAGAGGTGCTCGACCCGGTTGAATCCATGCCCGACCTTGACCCGGGAACACTCGGGGTAATGCAGAAGGTCCTGATCGGTGCCCGGGGATCCTATGGCGGCGTGCTGATGGTCGGGCTGCTCACCGGAATCGTCGGGATGTCGCTGATCAACCCATTTTCACTCGCCGCAGGTGTCTTGATCGGCGGCAAGGCGTTCCGCGACGACAAAGACGCTCGATTACAGCGTCGTCGCGGTGAAGCCAAACAACTCGTGAGGCGTCAGATCGACGACGTCATCTTTCAGGTGGGTAAGCAGTTGAAAGACCGGCTGAGGTTTGTGCAGCGAGCCACGAGGGATCACTTCACCGGGATCGCTGACGAGCACCACCGTTCGCTGACGGACTCAGTGCTCGCCGCACAAAAGGCCGCGAACTCGTTCACACAGGAGCGAGCGCACCGGATCGCGGAGATCAAAGTCGAGCTCAAGAGAGTTGCGGCTCTGCGCAACCAGGCTCCGTCAATCGCTGACGAGCAGCCGATGCGGGTGGCATCCGCGTGAGCGATGCGACCACCGTCGCTGTATCTGAGCTCGTTCAAGAGGCGATAATCGCTTATGCGGACGACCCGGTCGGGCGCAGGATGCTGGAAACGTATTCCCGGCGTCTGGAAGAACCGCTGCGCGTGGCCATCGCCGGCATGGTCAAGGCGGGCAAGTCGACGTTGCTCAACGCCATCATCGGCGAAGAGATAGCTCCGACCGACACCGCGGAGTGCACGAGGATCGTGACCTGGTATCGCTATGCCGACACCCCTCGTGTGACGCTCTACCCGGTCGAGGGGGAGCCACAGAATCTCCCGGTCAGGAGGATCGACGGCCGGCTTCTCCTCGATGTGGGTGCGGCTCACGCCGAAGATGTGGACCGGCTGGTCGTCGACTGGCCGTCGAAGAGCTTGCGGGACATCACGCTCATCGACACGCCAGGTATCGCGTCGGTGTCAGAGGAGGTCTCCGCGCGGTCGATTCGGTTCCTCACTCCAGAAGACGCACCATCGGAAGCGGACGCGATCGTCTACCTTCTGCGGCACATGCATGCGTCTGACCTGAACTTCCTCGAGTCTTTCCGTGACACGACAGCCGGACACTCCGGAACGGTCAACGCTCTGGCGGTTCTGTCCCGCGCGGATGAGATCGGCGCCGGCCGTATCGATTCGCTGCTGTCAGCCAGGGGAATCGCTGAAAGGTACCGGCGCGATGACCGTCTGCGGGCGCTGACGCTCGGAATCGTGCCGGTCGCCGGGTTGCTTGCGCAGAGCGCCCGCAGCCTGCGCGAGACGGAGTATACGGCCTTGGTGGCGCTCGCCCGCCTGGATCGGGCGGAGCGTGAGCGGCTGCTCGTCTCGGTGGACCGTTTCGCCCGCGGCGCCGATCTCGCCGGCGTGAGTTCCGAGGTCAGGATCGCGCTGCTCGACCGGTTCGGGCTCTTCGGGATCCGGTTGGCGACGGCCCTCCTCCGCGGTGGAATCGCCGATTCCACCGTCCTGGCGCACGAGCTCGCCCGGCGCAGCGGCCTCGACGAGTTGTTGCGGTTGATCGATGCGCAGTTCCACGCCCGCGCCTCACTGCTCAAAGCGCGTGCCGCGCTCGTCGCGGTGGAGACGCTCCTGCGAGAACGACCGCGTACGGGAACCGAGGAGCTTTCCGCCTCGCTCGAGCGAATTCAGGCGGGCGCTCACGAGTTCCGCGAAATGCGGCTGCTGGCGACCGCGCGGACGACGAGATTGACGCTTGCCCCGACATTGACCGCGGAAGCGGAACGGATCATCGGAGGCTCAGGCGTCGAGCTGTCTCATCGCCTCGGTCTGCCGGACTCGGCGACGGCCGACGAGTTGCGGTATGCGGCATTGGAGATCCTTCGTCGCTGGCGTGCACTCGCAGAGAATCCCCTGACCGATAGAGCCGCCACCGAGGTGTGTCGGGTCGTGGTGCGCAGCTGTGAGGCGGCCCTGGCGCACCTCTCGGGCAACTCAGGCCGAGAGATCGGCGCCCGGATCGGTTTGGGTCTGGAACCAGGCGCCGGATCCGGGGAGAACACTTACGACGAGCGCGACGACGCCGAGCACGAGCTGCACAATCAGTAACGCCGCGATCAACACTCCCGCGTCGCCCAGGGCAAGGAAGGTACCGGCGAGCAGTACGACGCCGGTATGGGCGAGGAGAACCAGAAGTTGAGCCCACTGGGCCCACCTGTGCCGGCGAAGGACGGCGCGGAGCAGGAGGGCTTCGAGAACGACAACCACGGCGATGGCACCGAAGCTGGACCAGAACACAATCGTCGCAGCACTGGTGAGCGTCTCGGCAGCCCGGTTGGGGTCGACGTCGGCGATGACGTCACTCAAACGCTTGATCTGGTCGTCCCGGGAGAGAAAGGCGAACGCAAGAACGGCGAGGCCAACGACGAAGCTTGCAAGCCAGAGGAAGCGTGCAACTTTGACGGGACCGGTTGGTTTTGTCGGCGGCTCCATCGGTGGAGGCGTCGTGTCCGACATTTCGGGCCGCGGGGGTTTCCCGCGCGGCGCTGGCTGAGGGTCTGCTGGACTGACGGCGTGTGCCGGTGTGGGCGGTTCGGTGGAGCCGCGTCGATGCGAGTCGTCGGACATAGTACGTAATGTAGCCGTAATCCGGTCGTCCGCGTCCAGGCGGTGCTGGTGTGCCGCCAGAGTGGCTCGTGCACCGGGTGGTTCTGCCAGTTGGGCCACCTCCGTTCACGGCTCGGCAGAGTAAAGTCGGGAGGGTCCCGCCACAAGCACAGACAAGGCAATGGAGCCATAGTGAGACTGATCACGCCCGCCAATCGCGGCCTCGAGATTGAACCACAAGAGAAGGGGTCCCGAATGACGTCCGACGAAAGAACGCGCACGGAGATCGATTCGCTCGGATCGATGGAGATTCCGGCGGGGGCGTACTGGGGGATCCATACCGCACGAGCGCTGGAAAACTTTCCCATCAGCAAGCGGCCGATCTCCGTCTACCCGGCCCTCATCGTCGCACTCGCCAGCGTCAAGCAGGCGGCAGCACGCACCAACGTCGAACTGGGCGTGCTCAGCGCCGAGAAGGGCTCCCTGATCGACCAGGCCTGCCAGCGCATCATCGACGGCGAATTCCACGAAGAGTTCGTCGTCGGTGTGATCCAGGGCGGTGCAGGAACCTCGACCAACATGAATGCCAACGAGGTGATC
>NZ_JBKJWH010000171.1:0-10954 GCF_046716805.1 Mycetocola sp.
TGTCCACGGGGAAGGCGGCTTCGGCGGCGTGTCATTGGAACGCGCCCCACGCGAGGCCGACAGGCGTCCGGCAGTGCAACTGCTCGTCGACCTGATTGAGGGCTCATCCGAGCCGGTCACCCTGGTCGCGCTCGGACCCCTGACCAACGTCGCGACCCTCATCGCGGCGTTCCCGCAGACCGCTGCGAAACTGGAGCGCATCGTGCTCATGGGCGGTGGAGCCCAGTTGCTCGGAAACGTGACACCGACAGCAGAATTCAACATCTGGTACGACCCGGATGCCGCCAGCCGGGTCTTTGCCGCAGGGATACCGATCACGATGATCGGCCTCGACGTCACCCACAAGGCGATCACGTACGCCGACGATTGGAACCCGTTGCGCGCGCAAGGGGGACCGGTCGCCGATGCCGTGACCGGCATGGTGGACTTCTATACCCGCACGTACCGCGATTCCCTCGGAATCGAGGGAACCGCGCAGCACGACTCACTCGCGGTTGCGGCCGTAATCGCGCCAAATCTGGTCACCACGCGGGCGCTCCATGTCGACGTCGAGTGCTCCGGTCCCCTCACCGTCGGGATGACCGTCGTCGATCTCAACAACGTGTCGGGACACGCTCCCAACGCCGACGTCGGTCTCGATGTCGACTCCGCAGCTTTCAACCAATTGCTCGTCGGCCGAATTATGGCCCTCAACAGTGTCGGCGAACCAGTCGCATAACTCTCCTCACGCGACGGATCACAAAGGAACATGACAATGGCACAGAAAATCATCCTGGACTGCGACACCGGCGTCGATGACACCATGGCGATTCTGTACGCGGCCCTTCACCCCGAAATTGATTTGCTCGCCGTGGGTTCGGTCTGGGGCAACGTGGACATCGAAACCGCGACCAGGAACTGCCTGCACACCGTCGCCATGGCCGGTCGAGCCGAGATTCCCGTTGCGCGCGGAGCAGCGGGCCCGATCGATGGCAGCGACGCGGTTTTCGCGTACCACGTGCATGGGGATGACGGGCAGGGCAACGCTGGTACAGGCAGGCCGGTCGGTGAAACTGTCGAGTGGACGGCTGCGGAGCAGATCATTCGGCTGGCGAAACGGCATCCGAAAGAGATCGAACTGATTGCCGTCGGGCCGATGACCAATGTTGCGCTCGCGCTGAGCTTGTGTCCGGAATTGCCCAGCCTCCTCAAGGGCGTCACGATTATGGGCGGAGCCGCAGGCGCGCCCGGCAACGTGACCGAGGTCGCAGAGGCGAACATACACTCCGATCCTGAAGCCGCCGCTGCGGTATTTTCTGCAACGTGGCCGTTGACAATGGTCGGACTCGACGTCACGATGATCACCACTCTCGATGATAGCCACCGAGCCACTCTTGCTGCCGGCGGATCCATCGGCCAATACATGGCAGACATCCTCGACTTCTACTTCTCCTTCTTTGAGGCTGCCGCGTTCGGTGAGCGCCGCAGTTGCATGCACGATGCCCTCGCCGTCGCAATCGGCGCGGGACTGCTCGAACCTGAACTGGCGCCGATCGTCAACGCCTACGTCGTGACGGGCGCAGGACCTACACGCGGTCAGACGGTGTGTGACTTGCGCGGAATGTACATGGGCTACCCCGAGCAGCACGGCGCGACCACGCGAGTGGTCCTGAAGTCAGATCCGGCTTTCGCGAAGGACGTTGTCAGAGTCATTGCCGAGGCAGGCGACTCCCCGATCGACCTGACCAGAGTTCGCTGAAATGTCTGATCTGACAGGAAAAGTCGCTCTCGTCACGGGAGCGGCGCGCGGGATTGGACGCAGCACGGCGGTGTGCCTCGCCGAGGCCGGCGTCAACGTCGTCGTCACCGATGTCGCCGATCAGGTTGCGGGTCTCGCCTACCGGACTGCGACAAGTGAAGATCTGGAGCGCACCGCACAACTCGTCCGTGAACGTGGGGCGCAGGCGCGGACTGCCCTCGTGGATGTGCGTGATCATGATGCGCTCGTGAAGTCGGTTGAGATCGCGACAGCGGAACTCGGCGGACTCGACATGGTCATCGCCAACGCGGGTGTGGCGAGCTGGCCGACCACGACCTGGCAGGCAAGCGAACAGCAGTGGAACACGATGATCGACGTTGTTCTCACCGGCACCTGGAACACTTGTCGGGCCGCGATCCCGGCGATGCTCGAACAAGGTAATGGCGGTTCGATCGTTTTCATCGGCTCGACGGCGGCTGTCAAACCACTGCCGACGATTGGCCATTACGCGGCAGCCAAGAGCGGGATCGTGGGGCTCATGAAAAGCCTCGCCCTTGAACTCGCCGCTGACAGCATCCGGGTGAACACGGTCCACCCGGGCGGAACCGGCACGTACATGACCGAGAACCCGTCGGCCGAGGCCTGGCAGTCCTCCGCGATCGGGGATGGCGGCGCACTGGCCCTCCCGATGCCGATTCACAGGATGGAGCCGATCGACGTTGCGCACGCGGTTCGCTGGCTCTGCTCCGACGAATCTCGCTATATCACCGGGACTGAACTCGTGGTCGATGCAGGAGCGACGCTGCGTTAGCGGACCACAGCAAATTCCGAGACATGCTTCAGCGCGTGCGTGTACTTCCACCATGCAGCCGTTCGTGTCGAATGCATTAGCCGGCGGTTTTCAGGGGCCATCCGGTGTACGCCTCAGCGAGGAACTGCTGCCCCGCCCGTGAAGACACGACTGACTCCAGTTCACCGCGCCGCCGCCGCTGGTCGAATTCGGTGGCATCGGGTGCCGCGTGCAGCATGCTCGTCATCCACCAGGAGAAATGCTGAGCGCGCCAGATACGCTTCAGTGCCCGATCGGGGAACTCCGTCAGCATCGCCGTCGAGCCGGAATGGTAGTAGTCCACCATTGCCTCGCTGAGCAGCAACACGTCTGCGACAGCCAGGTTGAGCCCCTTGGCACCGGTGGGCGGCACGGTGTGGGCGGCGTCGCCAACCAGGAACACACGCCCGCGTCGGAGTTTATGGGCGACAAAGCTTCGGAAGCGCAAAACATCGCGCTGGAAGATCGGCCCCTCGGTAAGCCCACCTCCCACTCGCTCCTGCAAGGAATCCCAAATCGCGGCGTCGCTCATCGCTGTCGGGTCGAGGTCGGGGTCGCACTGCAGGTACATCCGCTGCACGGTGGAGCTGCGCTGGCTGATCAGCGCGAAACCGTGATCCGAAGCGCTGTAGATCAGCTCGGCTGCACTCGGTGGGGCCTCGCAGAGGATGCCGAACCAGGCAAAGGGATACTCTCGGAAATAGCCGCCGGTCCGCGAACCGGATACGACTTCGCGAGCGACGCTGCGAGAACCGTCGGCGCCGACCACGAAATCGGCGATGATCTCAAAGGGCTCACCATCCGCATCGGTACCCACGATTCGCGGGGTCTCGCTGTCGGCATCCAGCACCGCGGAAGCGCTGACTCCGAACCGGAGATCCGCGCCGTCGCGAATCCGAGCCGCAATGAGGTCTTTCAGAACCTCATGCTGCGGGTACAACCACACCGCCCGGCCGACAAGGTCGGCGAAGTCGATGCGATGCCCTTCGCCGGCGAAGCGCAACTCGATTCCCTCATGTCGATGGCCCTCGGTCAGTACCCGGTCTGAGACGCCGGTTTCAGTCAGTAGATCGACGGTGCCATTCTCGAGGATCCCTGCGCGGATTGTCTTTTCGATCTCGTCCCGGCTTCGGCTGTCGATCACGATCGATTCGATGCCGGCCCGGTGTAGGAGGTGCGAGAGCATCAGTCCTGCCGGACCAGCGCCGATGATGCCGACTTGGGTGCGGCCGGTAGTGGTCACGGAGGTCTCCTTCGACGGTGAATAGCCTTGGCGACGATTCTGCGCGACGACTGCCCGTAATACCGGCTGGTTCCTGTTCATCGGGAAACGAAGTTTGCATCCTCGATTGCTTTGGTGATGCCGGCAGCGGCTCGCCTCAGGGCAGAGATCGTGGTTTGCTCCCGCTCGTGCCCGCGGGGCATGACGACCGAAAGCGCAGCGATCACCCGGCCGGCGCGGTCCTCCACCGGCACAGCGATGCCCGTGGAAACCGATTCGATGAACCCCGGCGCAACCGCGTAGCCCAGTCGTCTCACTTCGGCGAGCTTCTCCCGCAAAGTCCGAGGATCCGTGATTGTCTCCGCCGACACCGGGCGCAGCGGCGTGCCCAGAATCGCCTCCTGGAAGTCCCCGGGGGAGTGCGCCAAAAGAACCAAACCCGACGAGGATGCGTGCAGAGGTAGCCGCCCGGCAACCTTCGTGATGTTTGCGCCGGAGCCGCGATCTGACAGTCGCTCGATGAAGAGGACCGCGTCTTCGTCCAACACAGCCAACTGCGTGTGTTCACGGATCTCGCGCTGTACCTCGTTCATGAACGGCACAGCAAGCTCGCGAAGGCCCAGGGCGCGCGAACCACGAGTGGTCAGTTCCCACAGGCGCAAGCCAATGCGCACCATCCCGTCCTCGTCGCGTTCGAGGAGCCCCGACGTCAGCAAGTCGGAAACGATCCGATGCGTCGTCGAAACCGGTAGTCGAGCGCGCCGAGCGATCTCCGACGCCGTCTGAGCGGTTCGCCCGCTGTCGAACGTCGCAAGGATGCGCACAATGCGCTCCACCATCGAGTCGCCGGAAGGAGAATTCGCCACCTCAGTAGCGTCTCACGCTCGCGGTGCTCACAGCGGCGACGCGAGAAGTCGTTTCCGCTCAGCGGAAGCGATCCTAGGGCTTGTCCACCGGGCCTCCTTAGATGAGAACTGCCGCCTCCTCTCGGCCGTAGATGTGACCACGGATGAGGGGATCGGACTGACAACAAAGGAGTCGTCATGGCCACTGAGCAACCCCTCGATCCCAGCGAGTATCGGAGCGCACTGGGCGGCTTCGCCACGGGCGTGACCATTGTCACCACGAAGATCGACGGCGTTGCCTACGGCGCCACCGTCAACGCCTTCACCTCCGTGTCGATCGATCCACCGCTCGTGCTGGTCTCGCTCGACCGCCGCAGTAATCTCTGCGGCCGTCTCGCAGGCCGGCCCTTCGTCGTGAACGTACTCGAGCGGAGCCAGGAGTCGCTCGCCTGGCACTTCGCGGGTCGATCCCGATTCGAGCCTCACGAGATCCCGTGGAAGGCGGTCGAATCGGACTCGCCGTACGCGCCACTCAAGGGGACGGTCGCGGCCTTCCACTGCGACCCGTGGGCCGAGTACGACGGCGGTGACCACTCACTGTTCATCGGCGAGGTCCGGGCATTCACCCGAACCTATGGCGATCCGCTTCTGTTCCACAGCGGCATGTTTTCCATGACGGCCGAGAACTCCCGACAGGGACTGCACTCGACCTTGTGACACCGAGTTCCACCTCTAACCACCAGATTGAGACCGAAGGAAGTGAAGCATGACAACCGTTGAATCCACGACCAGCGTTGAATCCACCGAGTCTGACACCCCCACCTTGGCGGGCATCTCCAACAACAGCGTCCTGAACGACCTGCCCGCTGACCGGCCGATGACGGGCGACGAGTACGTCGCCAGCCTGCGAGACGGTCGTGAGATTTACATCTACGGTGAACGTGTCCGCGACGTAACGGAACATCCCGCGTTCTACAACCCGATTCGCATGACCGCGCGTCTCTACGATGCGCTGCACGATCCCGAGCAGAGCGATGCGCTGACCAGCCCGACCGACACGGGAAACGGCGGGCGAACGATGTCGTTCTTCCGCGCCGCCCGAAGCGTTGAGGACATGACGCAGGATCAGCGCGCCATCCGGGCCTGGGCCGAGATCACCTACGGATGGATGGGGCGATCACCCGATTACAAAGCCGCGTTCCTGGGCACACTCGGCGCCAATTCCGACTTCTACACTCCGTTCGAGGACAACGCGAAGCGCTGGTACGCGGAGTCCCAGAACAAGGTGCTGTACTGGAACCACGCCATCGTGAACCCGCCCGTCGACCGCAACCGCCCGGCAGACGAGGTCGAAGACGTCTTCGTGCACGTCGAGAAGGAGACCGATGCCGGTCTCGTCGTCAGCGGCGCGAAAGTGGTGGCGACAGGCTCCGCGCTGACTCACTTCAACTTCATCGGCTACTACGGCATGCCCTTCAAGAAGAAGGAGTACGCGCTCATCGCGACCGTGCCGATGAACTCGCCCGGCATGAAACTGATCTGCCGACCGTCGTACACCGCGACATCCGCGGCCATGGGCGCACCGTTCGACTACCCGCTCTCGTCACGCCTCGACGAGAACGACACCGTTTTGATTCTCGACAAGGTGCTGATCCCGTGGGAGAACGTGTTCTCCTACGGCGACGCCGATCGGATCTCGAACTTCGTGCCACTGTCGGGCTTCCTCGAGCGATTCACGTTCCAGGGCACCATCCGCCTCGCCGTGAAGCTCAAATTCATCGCCGGCCTGCTGATGAAGGCGGTGGAGATGACCGGCACGAAAGACTTCCGCGGCGTTCAAAGCCGGATCGGTGAAGTTCTCGCCTGGCAGCATCTCTTCGAAGGGCTGTCCGACGCTGCGATTCGCGACCACCGCGAGTGGGAAAACGGTGCGCTGCTGCCGAGCACCAAATACGGGATGATCTACCGCTGGTTCATGCAGGTCGGATACAGCAGGGTCAAAGAGATCATCGAACAGGATGTTGCGAGTGCCCTCGTCTACATGAACTCAAGCTCTGCCGACTTCAAGAACCCGGAGATCCGCAAGTACCTCGACAAGTACGCGCGCGGCTCGAACGGTTTCGACGCCGAAGCCCGCATGAAGCTGATGAAGGCGCTGTGGGACAGCATCGGATCGGAGTTCGGTGGGCGTCACGAGCTGTACGAGCGGAACTACGCGGGCAACCACGAGGGTGTGCGTGTCGAGCTGTACGGGGCCGCAGAGGCGACCGGCAACGCCGCAAGCATGAGGGGCTTCGTCGACCGCTTCCTCAGCGAGTACGACCTCGACGGGTGGACGTCTCCCGACCTGAAGAGCTTCGACGAGCTGCGCGCGAACACCTTCACGAGCATCCATAACGCCTGAGTCAACAATGTGGTGGGCCCGCATGATCGCCTTGAGCGACCGTGCGGGCCCATTCGCGTGCGCCCATATGGGCGCCACATGGTTCGCGGCGCTCTTGTACCTAGGCCAGACCCTGCCGTTGCGGGGCGATGTCAATCGACGCGATCGCGGTCAGCGCCCGGCCCATGGTGCGGGCGGCGTCGGTGAACAGGCTGCCCTGCACCCGCGCGGCGGTGATGCGCAGCGATTCATCCTGAGTCAGGCCGAACCAGCCGCACACGGTGGCGATGCCGTGCGGGGTCACGCGCCACAGCTTGTCGGCATCCTTCACGATGGCGTCCTCGATCGACAGCGCGGTCTGCCGGGAATCATGGCCATCGATGATTTCGACGACGCGCTCGATCAGGTCAGAGTCGGTGCCGAGGTCGGAGAGGATGCCGCGGGCGAGCCGTGCACCCTCGATCTCGTGCGTGCGGATCAGGTCGGGCCGTCCTCCACCGGGAGCGATCGCCTCGAGGATCTCGTGCTCGGCGACGGATGACCACCCGATGTCGTGCAGCAGGATCGCCGACAGAGCCACTTCTTCGTCGGCATCCGGTGTCACCGCAAGCAGTGCTCGGGCGATGCCGTAGGCGTACAGAGTGTGAGAGTCGTTGTTGCGAACACCCAGGTGGACGGCTGCCCGCTCCCAGATCGCGGCGTCCCGATCGCTGAGTGACAGGTACCCGTCGACGTCAATGCCGGCCGGAATGTGGCTGCGAACGTCACGCCCGTAGCGCGTGCTGGTCGGTGAAGTCATGCGAAGAGCCTCTAGCCGCGGCGGTGAATCGACTTGTAGGTCAGGTACGCGTTCAGCCCCTCGATGCCGTATTCGGTGCCGAGGCCAGAGTCGTGGCGGCCGCCGAACGGTGCGGCATGGTTCGAGGCGAAGAAGTTGATGCCCACCGATCCGGTGTCCATCCGATCGGCGACGGCCAGCGCCGCCGACTCGTCCTCGCCGAACACAATCCCGCCGAGACCGAAGTCGGTGTTGTTCGCTAGCTCGATCGCCTCATCGATCGTGGAGTACTTCAGCACCGACAGGACCGGGCCAAAGATCTCTTCGCGTGAGATTCGCATCCACGGCTCGACGTCAGCGAACACGGTGGGCTCGATGAAGTAGCCGCCCTCCAGGCCGCCGGACAATTGTGCCGCTCGCCCTCCGGTGGTGGCGCGGGCGCCTTCGGCGCGACCGGATTCGACGTAGTCCAGCACGGTACGGAATTGCGCCTCGGTCGCGGTCGGCCCGAACACGGTTGCGGGATCGAGCGGGTCGCCCTGCTGGCCGGCGGCGATGGTCGCAGTCACCACGTCGACGACCTCGTCATACCGGCTCGCCGGCGCCAGGATTCGCGTGGAGATGTAGCAGGTCTGCCCGGTGTTGCGCATGCACGAGCGAATGAGCACCGACGCCATGGCGTCCAGGTCGGCGTCGGGCATGACGATAGCGCTCGACTTGCCGCCCAGCTCCAGGGTGACGGGCCGCAGCAGTTCGCCGCTCGCCGCAGCGATCCGCCGGCCAACCGGCGTCGAACCGGTGAAGGCAACCTTGTCGACCCCGGGATGCCGCACCAGGGCGTCGCCCAGCCGGCCAGTGCCAGTGATCAGGTTGACCACGCCAGCGGGAACGCCGGCCGCCGCAACAGCGTCAATGATGAACCGGATCGACAGCGGAGTCGGTGAGGCCGGCTTGATCACCACGGTGCAGCCGGCGAGCAGCGCGGGCGCAAGCTTGATGACGACGAGGTTGATCGGGAAGTTCCACGGGGCGATCAGAGCACACACCCCGGCCGGGTCGCGTCGCACCACGGACTCGCCGCCGCCACGCGGGAACGCGCGCACGTCCTCACGTTCCAGGTAGTCGGCCAGACTGGCGAAGTAGCGCAGGATGCCGGCGGCGTTCGCCGCCGCGCCGGAAGACTCCGACACCGGTGACCCGTTCTCACGGGTGTTCGTCAGCGACAGTTCCGTCGCCCGCTTCTCGATCTCGTCGGCGATTCGCACCAGATACTGTGCTCGCTCGGTCGGCGTCAGTCTCGGCCACTCGCCGGCGAACGCGCGGCGGGCCGAGACCACGGCGGCGTCGACATCCTCAGCCGACCCGTCTGGCACCGAGCCCCAGACCTCACCGGTCGCCGGGTCGGTCACCGGGTTGCGGCCGGTGCCGACCGCCGGGGTCCATGCTCCGTCGATGAACATGTCATCGACATGGCTGTACGGCATCGCCAGGGCGGATCGTGCCGCGGAGGCATCCGTGACGGCCGAACCTGCCGGAGGGCTCGCCGTGGTGCTCGACTCGGTGTGCGACGTCATCGCAGCACCGCCGTCTTCAGCAGCGCCTGGGAGCGGGCGATATCCGCGGTGGCCATATCCAGCGCCGCCTGCGTGATCAGCTCGGGCAGGATATCGGTGACCAGCCGATCGGTGTACAGGGCGGGGTCCATCCTGAACCAGGAGCTGGCCAGCGCGATTCCCGCCTGGTCGAACCGCCACAGGCGGTCGGCATCGCGCGTCATCGCATCCTCCAGCGAGTACGCGACCAGACGGGTGTCGTGACCGTCGATGATCAGGCAGACACGCTCGATGAACTCGTCGGAGTAGCCGAGGTCGGGCAGCACGCGACGGGCCACCTCACAGCCTTCGCGCTCGTGTTCGTAGCGGATGTCAGAGGTGCGCCAGTTGCCGGTGAAGCCCTCCGAGATGATGCGGGTTTCGTCGACGTGTGCCCAGCCGGTGTCGTGCAGCAGGGTGGCCACTCGCACCAGTTCGGCATCCGCGGCGGGGTAGGCCCGGCAGAGCCGCTCGGCGAAGGCGAGCGAGATCGGCAGGTGGATGTCGTTCCCGCGGGTTCGAGTTTCGGGAACGACAGCTCGCCAGAGGTCATCCAGGTCATCGGATGACGCGGGCGTCGTGGCGATGGGTGACGTATCCACCGGCCCGGCGGCCGGTATCGGACGCACCGCGAAATCGGCTGCGAAGGCGGCGGCGAGAGAGTCATCCGTGGTGGGAGCCGGGGTGGTCGAGCCGCCCGGGGGGTTCGCGGTGGTCATCTTGCTCCTTCCGGGGGCTGGGTGCCCCTCGGAGAATCGGTGGTGATGGTCTTGAGAGCCGTGGCCGGGTCGGCAGCTTCGGCGGCGGGGATGTTGCGCCCGCTGGCGAGTGCGCTCTTGACGGCCATGAAATCGAGGGGGGCGTTCACGCAGTCCGCGGCAATGATCCGCCCCGCGCGGTAGTACAGCACGGTGAATTTGCCGCGCTCGTCGTCGCGACGGGTGACCGTCTGGTCGTGGCCGGTGCAGAGGCCGGCGATCTGCAACTTCAGATCGGCCTGATTCGACCAGAACCAGGGGATGCCGGCGTACTCCTCGCGTCGCCCGGTGAGGGAGTAGGCGGCGACCTTGGCCTGCTCGACAGCGTTGTTCACGCTTTCCAGGCGGATCCGTTCGCCCGGCGCTGATCCGGGCACCGGGTTCGGCATATTGGCGCAGTCGCCAACGGCCACGGTGGTGCCATCGGAGGCGACCGCGTAGCGGTCGACGACGATGCCGTTGTCCACGTCGAGGCCCAGCTGTTCCGCGAGGTCGGTGTTGGGAATCACGCCGATGCCGATGATTACGATCTGGGCCGGCAATACGGTGCCGTCGGGAAGCTCGACTCCCGCAACGCTCTGCCCGTCGGCATCCGGAACGAACCGCTGCACGGTGGTGCCGAGCCGGATGTCGAGCCCGCGCTCCCGGTGCGCGCGCAAAAAGTAATCAGCGGTGTCTTCGCCGACCGCACGGCCCACCAGACGCGGACCGTGCTCCAGCACTCTCACGTTCTTGCCGAGCTTCTGCAGGCTCGATGCGGCCTCGAGCCCGATGAACCCGCCGCCGATGATCACGACGTCCTGTACGTC
>NZ_JBKJWH010000172.1:0-13876 GCF_046716805.1 Mycetocola sp.
GGTCGGATCCACCCGTTGCGCCGGGTGAATCGGTCCGGAACGGGTGAAGAGGTGGGAGGCCGTCGCCCGCGTGGCGTCGGACGCGGCCGGTCGCGTGGCATCCGCTTCTGCCGGCGAGCTCATCCCACTCGCCGCGATTTCACGCGTTCCGGTCGGGAACATCCGGTACGCGAGGTGTATTGGTCCGGAGTGAGTGAAGTGGCGGGATGCCGTCGGCCGGGCGGGCGTCGGAGGCTCGCCGGCCGCGTAGCATCCGTTTAGGGCGGGTTCGGGAGGCCACCCTGCTGTCAGTTCACGCGTTGCGGTCGGGAACATCCGGTATGCCGGGTGTATTGGTCCGGAGTGAGTGAAGTGGCGGCATGCCGGGGTGAGTGAAGTTGCAGATGTGCCGTCCCGCCCGCCGAACCCGCGGCATCCGCTGCCGGACGACAGCCGCGGCACCGTCACGCGAGAATGGTGATGGGCTGGTTCAGCCAATATGGATTGCGGGCTCGCCTGTTGCCGCGAGCACCAGCCTCATCTTAGAAAGAGACACCATGAGAAGATCCACCCGGCTGACATCCGTCGCAATTGGCGGCGTCGCCCTTGCGGTCACCCTCGCCGCCTGCGCACCCGGCACCGGTCAGCCCACTGAGCCCCCGCAGAGCACCGAGATCAGCACTGACATCTCCGGCGTCGGCGACATCACCCTCACCGTCTGGGACCAGGAGGTACGCGGCGCCCAGAACGAGCAGATCGAGCAGCTCAACGCCGCCTTCGAGGCGAAATACCCGAACGTCACCATCGAGCGCAACTCGCAGGCCTTCGACGACCTGAACACCACCCTCCGGCTCGCCCTCACCGATAAGGACGCCCCAGACGTGGTGCAGGCCAACAACGGCCGCAACACCATGGGCGCGTTCGTCGCCGCCGATCAGTTGCGACCGCTCAATGACTACGCGGATGCCTACGGCTGGTTCGACCGGTACGCGGAGTCGATCCTGCAGTACTCCACCTACAGTGAGGACGCCGCGGTCTTCGGCGAGGGCAACCTGTACGGTCTGCCGCAGGTCGGCGAGGTCGTCGGGATCTTCTACTCCAAGAGCAAGCTCGATACGCTCGGCCTCGATGTGCCGAGCGACTGGGCAGCCTTCGAGGACGCCCTGGCGACGGCGAAGGCGGCCGGCGAGATCCCGATCCAGCTCGGCAACATCGAGCAGTGGCCGGCCGGCCACGTGTTCGGTCCGCTGCAGGGCGGCTACGTCGCCGCCGACGAGATCACCAGGCTCGGACTCGGCAACCCCGGCGCGAGCTGGACGACACCGGAGAACGAGAAGGCCGCAGCCGCACTGCAGAGCTGGGTCGACAACGGTTACTTCAACGAAGGCGCCAACGGCACCGACTACGACGCCGCCTGGCAGGCACTCGCCGCCGGAAACGGCGTCTTCCTCCTCGGCGGGTCGTGGCTCACCGCCGACCTCGCCGACGCGATGGGCGACGACCTCGGATTCTTCGTTCCCGAAACGGATGCCGGCACGCTCGCAACCACCGGCGGCACCGGCCTGCCGTTCACGATCACCTCGGCGGCGGAGAACACGGATGTCGCCGCGGCGTACATCGACTTCCTCACCAACGACGCCGCAATGGAGGTCCTCGCGGAGACCGGCAACCTCCCGGTGAACCGCACCGCAGAGCTCGCTCCGGAATCCGGCGTGCTCTCCGACGTCTACACGGCCTTCGAGGACGTGACTCAGGACGGCAGCCTCCTGCCGTACCTCGACTACGCGACGCCGACCTTCGGTGACACCCTCGGCCAGTCCCTGCAGGACCTGATCGACGGCCGCACCACCCCGAAGCAGTTCACCGAAGCGCTCGAAGCCGACTACGCGGAGTTCCTCACCTCGAATGGCTGATGTCGCGACGATAGGCAGGGGAACCTCCCGGCGTTCCGGTCGGGGGGCCTCGCGGCATCCCGGCCGGTCGCGTCGTGCCTGGGTCCCCTACGCCTACCTCGCTCCCGCTCTGCTGCTGTACGGACTGTTCCTACTCGTGCCGCTGGTGCGCGCCGGGCAGTTCTCTCTCTTCGAATGGGACGGCCTCGGCGCCTCGACGTTCGTCGGTTTCGAGAACTACCTCTCCGTGTTCTCGGACGAGCGGCTGCGGGAGGCCTTCCTCCACGCCCTGGTGCTGGTCTTCTTCTACGCGATCCTGCCGCTTGGCATCGGACTGGTGCTCGCCGCTCTGCTGACCCGGGCGAAAGTCCGGGGAATGGGCTTCTTCCGCACCATCATCTTCCTTCCGCAAGTGATCGCCATGGTCGTCGTCGCGGTCACCTGGCGCCAGATCTACGCACCGGATGGGCCGTTGAACGGCTTCCTGCGGCTGATCGGTCTCGATGCCCTGACCACCGCCTGGCTCGGCGACTACACCTGGACCCTCCCCGCGGTCGGGCTCATCGGCACCTGGGTGTCGACCGGACTCGTCACCGTGCTCCTGATGGCGGGCATGAGCCGGGTGCCGGGCGAACTCTACGAGGCCGCCCGGCTCGACGGTGCCGGCCCGGTCCGCGAATTCTTCGCCCTTACCCTGCCATCGATCCGCGGCGAGATCACCGTCGCGCTCACGCTCACCATCGTCGCTGCTCTCAAGACCTTCGACCTCGTCTACGTGACCACTGGCGGCGGGCCGGGCACCTCCACGACGGTGCCGAGCTACGAGGTGTACCGGCGCGCCTTCGAGCTGGGTGACGTCGGTACCGCCACCGCGATCGGCATCACGCTGACGATTCTCGTCTTCGCGATCACCGCCGCGGTCAACCGCATCGGGGACCGGTCGTGAGGGTCTCGCGGCTCGAGGTTTCGGCGAACTACCTGATCCTCGCCGTTTTCACCCTCATCGTTCTCGGCCCCCTCGGCCTTATCCTCAGCCTCGCTCTCGGCCCGCAGAGCGCCTCGGTCGGGCGCGAAGGCAGGGTCCTGCACTGGGAGAACTTCGCGGATGCCTGGGAAATCGGCCGGTTCGGCCAGTATCTGCTCACATCCGTCACCGTCGCGGTTCTCGTGGTCGTCACATCCGTCACCGTGTCGATCCTCGCCGGATACGCCCTCGGCACGATGCGGTTCCGGGGCGGCACCTTCTTCTTCTACCTGTTCCTGCTCGGCATCATGGTGCCGACCGAGGCGTTTCTCGTTCCGTTGTACTTCGACCTGCGGATGCTCGGACTCACCAACACGATCTGGGGCGTCGCCCTGCCGCAGATCGCCATGTCGATCGCGTTCGGCACCTACTGGATGCGGACGTATTTTCGTTCGGCGAGCCGCTCGATGATGGATGCCGCCCGCCTCGACGGCGCCGGGACCATGCGGATTCTGTGGCAGGTCCTCGTTCCCAACGCCCGGCCGGCGATCACGACGCTGGTGCTGCTGGTGTTCATGTGGACGTGGAACGAGTTCCTCATCCCGCTCGTGATGTCACCGAGCGGCAGCGTGCGCACGGCGCCGCTCGGCCTCGCGTTCTTCCAGGGGCAGTACACGCAGGGCACCGCCCTGCTTGCGGCTGGCGCGGTGATGGTCGCGCTGCCGGTGGTGGCGCTGTACATCTTCCTGCAGCGTCACTTCCTCAGGGGCATGCTCGAGGGCGTCTCTCCGCACTGACCGGATGCCGCCGCCTCGCGCGAATTCACCCGATTCGGACGGGTTCACGCGGTGCGCCGGATGCTTCGGTCCGGAGTGAGTGAGGAGGCGTCGTTTCCGCAGGGCGAGCACGCTACTAGGCTTGCGACACCATGCTGAGCTTCCCGCGCACCCACCCAAACGGCGGCCGCGACCGCAACCTGACCGAACCATCGACCACCGGTGAGGACGAATTCCGCGTCGACGTGGAACGCATCCGTTTCTCGCCGTACTTCACCCGGTTGTCCGCGGTCACGCAGGTGATTCCGCAGGCCGGCTCCGGCACGATCGTTCACAACCGGCTCACCCACTCGCTCAAGGTGTCGGCCGTTGCCCGGTCGATCGCTGTCGGATTTCGCGACGCGTCCGAGCACGTGCGCGCGATCGTCGACGATCTCGGCGGATGCGACCCCGTCGTCGTGCAGGCCGCCGCGGCTGCCCACGACCTCGGTCACCCGCCCTTCGGCCACCTCGGCGAGCAGGTCCTCGACCGCGTCGCCCGCGAGCGCCTCGGCCTGCCCGACGGTTTCGAAGGCAACGCCCAAACCTTCCGCATCCTCACCGCCCTGGACAGTTGCGACGCCACCCCGCGCGGCCTCAACCTCACCAAGGCGGTGCGCGCCGCCGTGCTGAAGTACCCGTGGACCCGCGGCGAATGGCGCGCGCTACCCGCCCGCCCGGCGGAGGAACTGCCCCGCGGAGTCGGAACGGACGCGGCATCGGGAGCCCTGAAATTCTCGGCCTACTCGATCGACGCCCGCGAGATGGCGGATGTGTTGTCGGCGTTCCCGGCGATCGGCACCCACCAGCAGACCCTCGAGTGCTCGGTCATGGACATCGCCGACGACATCGCCTACTCGGTGCACGACCTCGACGACTTCTACCGTGCCGGGGTGCTGCAATACACGTCGGTGTCGGCCGAGCTGAACGGCTGGCTCGCTGGTCAATCGGACCTCGCGGTCCTCGACCCCTCCGAGCTCGCTGTTCGCCGGCCGGGGCATTCGCTCGAGGCTGCATGGCGCAAAGTGCAGGCAAAGGATGCCTGGATCGCCGACCCGGATGCCTTCCGCAACTCGGTCGAACGCGTCACGACGGACCTCGTCGAAGGGTTGCTCACCATCCCGTACGACGGGGGACTGGAAGCCGACCGCGCGGTGTCCGCGTTCACCCGGCGGTGGATCGACCGGCTGAAGGGAAGCATCCGGGTCGAACGTGAACCCAACATCCGCAGCGGGCACGTGCGGTTGAGCCGGCAGGCCTGGCACGACGTCGTCGTGCTCAAGTTCGTGCACACCCGGTTCGTGCTCGACCGCTCCGACCTCGCCGTGTACCAGCGCGGCCAGTCGAGGGTGATCGAGGCGCTCGCCGACGGTTTCTACGCGTGGCTGAACGACCCGGCGGATGCCGCCCGCGCGCCCCGCAGGCTGCTCGACTCGGTCGAAGCGGCGACGGAGGAGTACCGCGGACTGCTCGACGAGGCTCCCGAGTTCTTCACCGCCGCGGGAGTCGGGACGGGTGCGTCGGACATCGCCCGGCTCGGTCAGAGCCGCGCGGTCGTCGACTACATCGCGTCATTCACCGACGCTCAGGCGATCTCCGTTTCGACCCTGATCAGCGGCACCTCGGACAACCTGTGGGAGTCGGGCCGGAGCCTGTAGCGCGGTAGCCGTTCGCAACCTCGGAGATTTTGCCGCGGGAGGCCTCAAGCCAGCCCGATTCGCTGCACGAGCCGAAATTCTCCGAAGTTGAGGACAGCTCGACGACCGGGAGTTCCCGCCGACCCGCAGAATCTGCCCATTTCCTCACCTGAGCAGCTGCAGCGATGGCCGAGCTGTAACCCGCTTCCTGCAAATCAACGTAACGTAGGGAGAGTGGCACTTCCGGAAGTCGGAAACGACGCCGCGCATCGAGAGGCACTGCAGTGAGCGAAGAATGTAAGCACGGATTCGAACGGGGATTCTGCGACACCTGCTTCCCGAAGGCAGAGTTCGTGCCCGAACCGAAAGAGGCGGTCAAACGCGTCGGTCGCACCCCCGCCCGCACGCCCGGCACCCCGAAGGTCGCACCGGCTTCGGCGAAGCTCCCGCCGTTCGACGCGGCCGAGTTGCGCCTCTACCACGTGACGCACATCAGCAACCTGCCCGAAATCTTGAGCACGGGCAACCTGCTCGCGGATGCCGCCACTCCAGTCGTCGACATCTCCTCGGCCGAGAATCGCGAAGCACGCAAGACCGTGTTCGTCGCCGGCCAGCAGGATTCGCCGGTGTCGACCTTTGTCCCGTTCTTCCTCTCGCCGGATGCGGCGCTGTGGCGGAGCATCCGCTCGGGAAAGTCCGACACTCGACTCGCCAGCGACGTCAGCGGCCTGTCGGTCAACGATTTCGTCGTGCTCGTTACGACGATCGGCGCGGTGTCCCTCGAAGGTGTCGGTGCACTCGCGAACGTCGTCGTCGCCGACGGCGATGCGGCCGGATCGCTGACGCCGTTCGCCGCCAACAGCGCCAGCGCTGTTCGGATGCTCCGCAAGCTGCGCACCGATGAAGAGTACGAGGCGCTGCTCGAAGCAGAAGTTCTCGTGGCCGACTCGGTGCCAGTGGAGAAGATCGCGCTCATCGGAGTCGCGAACATCACCGTTCGGGAAACCGTCAAGCGGATGCTCGCACCCACCCCGTACGCGACCAAGGTTGCGGCGTACACGCCCTGGTTCGAGGCCGTCGAGTAGTTTCGAGCGCCCTTACTCCGCGAGCAACCGAACGGTGTTGCCCCAGGGGTCGTCGACCGTCAGCAGGCCGGCGTCCTGCGTGAAGGTCGCACCGGCATCCGTCAGCCGATCGGCGACAGCGGTGAGGGCCGATTCATCGCCGAGATGCACCGTGAGGCTGCCGAGCCCGAGCGACTCGGGACGAGCTGAGGCACCCGCACTGCTCCAGGTGTTCGTCGCGACGTGATGGTGGTACCCGCCCGCAGCGAAGAACACGGCGCCAGGGGCCTCCGCCGTGACCGCGAAACCAAGCGTGTCCGCGTAGAACGCCCGGGCGCTTTCGAGGTCGCCGACCCGCAGGTGCACGTGACCCATCGTCGGCGTCGCGTCGGTCGGCATCCCGTCGGTTGGCGCCTGGTCGAGGTACTCCTGCATGAAGGCGTTCGGGTCGAGCGGAGCCGACCCCATCCGCACGAGGCCGCCCTCCCAGACCCACTCATCCTGGGGGGTGTCCGTATACAGCTCGAGGCCGTTGCCGTCGGGGTCGGCGAAGTAGAACGCCAGGCTCACGGCGTGGTCTGCGCTGCCGGTGTAGCTTTCCGGCGCCAGCGTGGCGACGTTCAACAGTGTGCGGGCGAGGGACTGCTCATCCGGGTACAGAATCGCCGAATGGTAGAGGCCCGCCTCGGCCGGAGCATCGGCGGCGCGGTCGTCGGCGAGCGCGATGCTGAGAACCTCATCGCCTCCGGATCCGAGGCTGAGCCGGTCGGCATCCTCGGCCAGAACCTCGAGGCCGACGGCGTCCACATAGAAGGCACGCATCGGCTCGAGGTTCTCCGTGACGAGCTCGACGGATCCCATCCGGGTGCTGTCCGGCAGAGCGGATGCCGCCGGTACGGCCGGCTCGGACGCAGCGGACGCGACACCCCACCAGATCCCGGCGGTTGCCAGTGCGACGACCACGACGGATGCCACCCAGATCAGGAGGCGCGAGACGTCCTTGGGTGAGCGGGAACGGAAGCGGTGCGAGAGGCCATGCCTACTGGCAACCGGTTGCAGCTACAACCTATTCCTCAGCGGTCGGCGTTGGGCTGCCACCGCTTCGGGTCGCCGCGTTTTCACGCACTGCGGACGAGATCATCCGGCGTACCGGGTGAGTTGGTCCGCAACGGGTGAATTGGCGCGGGCGCAAGGTCACGCCAGCGCGGCCAGCTCACTGGGCGACGCAGGAACCGGACGCGACAGCATCCGTCAACTCGGGAGCCTGCGTGATGACCGGCAGGACCTCTTCCATGGCGAGGGCGTAACCGACGTTCGCGGTGCCATCGGACTTGGCGAAAATGACACCGGCGACCGCGCCGTCGACAGTGAGCAGCGGCCCACCCGAGTTGCCCTGCTGCACGTTCGCGGCGAGCGTCGAGACCTGGCGCTGGATCGGGTTCGACCCGTAGATGTCCGCGACGAGAGTGGATCCGTTGCCGAGAACCTCAGCGGCCTGCGCCGAGAACGGGCCACCGTACGGGTAGCCCATGAATGCCGCTTTCGAGCCGGGCGCGAGGGTGGGGGAGAGGGCGAGCGGTGCGGCGTCGAGACCGTCCACCGCGATGACGGCGAGGTCGTCGACCGCGTCGAAGTAGACGATCCGGCCCGGCTTCGGCAGTTCACCGGGAACCTCGACGACGAGTTCGGTCACACCGGCGAGCACGTGCGCATTGGTGACGACCCGGTCGTCGGCGGCGACGAAACCGCTGCCGACGCTTCCGATGCCGCACGCGGGCGCGCTGCCGGTGATCCGCGCCACCGACGCGGCCGCCTGCGACAACGCCGGCGAGTCCAGCGCCACATCGGGGATCGTCGGCGCGGTTGACGGCACCCCGACGGCGTCGATGAGGCGCGGAAGTCCGTCCGTGACGATCGTCGACCTCAACTGCGCGAGAAAGGATGCCACCGGGCGGGGTGTGAGGTCGTCGATCGTCCGCAGAACATTGGACGACGCCATCGCCTGGGTGAGCAGGGGAGCGCCGAGCGACTGGGCGCCGAAGGACAGCAGCGACACGACGACGAGGGTCACCGCGACGTTGGCGATGGCCCCAAGGATCCGGTCGACGGCCCGCAACGGGGTTCTGTCCAACGGACGCCGGACAAGGTTGCCGATCGCCACCCCGAGCGAGAATCCGATCGAGACGAGCAGAACGCCGGCGATAAGCGCCAGCGGCACCCGCCACACCGACAGGGCAGCCCAGGTCGAGACCAGCGGAAGCACGAAGAACGCGGCGATGCCACCGGCGATCATGCCGACGATCCCGCCGACAACCTGGAGCAGGCCGCGGGTGTATCCGTAAACCAGCGCCAGTACGAGGGCGACGATGAGGATGACATCGAGCACCAGGGCCGCCGTTACCAGCACAGTCCGCCTCCTCGTTTCGCGGCAGGGCCTCTGCCGGGAAACCAGTCTAGGGCGGCAACATGGACAATTCCCCGAGCGACGGATGCCGCTCGGGGAGGTGCCGGATCAGCGCTCCGAGCCGGTGGCATCCGTTTCTGGGGCGTTGCTCGAGGCCAGCGCATCGCTGTCGAGCGCGTCGGTCAGCTGCGACACCGTGGTGTCCTGGTTGTCGGTTCCCGGTTCGACCTCACCGTGGGTGTTGCTGAACAGGTGCTGGTCGTTCTCGGTGTCGTTCTCGGTGTCGTTCTCGTCGTTCGCCGCGGTGTCCGACGTCTCGACATCGGCCTCGTCGACGTCGAGGAACGCGGCATCCTGTTCGACGGGCTCTCCGGCGACGGCGTCGTTGGTCACCGTCTGCTTGGCGAGGGCTTCCTCATCCTTGGGATCTCCGACACCCCACACGCCGCCCTCCGACGTGACGCCCTCGGTGGCCGGGTTGTCGTCCTGGATGTTGTCGCTCATGATTTCCCCTTTCGTCGGAACCTTCACCGTAGGCAACGGCGGCGACGGGCGACAAGGGGCTTGCGGTCCCCCGCTCAGCGCTGCGACGCGGGGCGCGAGACCGGCACGAGCGTGACATCGCGCAGCGTTCCGGCGTCGGCGACCGCTGTCATCAGGGTGCAGACGGGCTGGCGGCGGCGATCCGTGGGCGAGCCGGGGTTGAGCAGGCGCAGCCCGCGCGGCGTCGTCGTGTCCCACGGGATGTGACTGTGGCCGAAAACCAGCACGTCGGCATCCGGGAACTGTGCCTCACAGCGGGCCTCACGCCCGGTCGCCGGCCCGGTTTCGTGGATCATCGCAAAACGGATGCCGTCGATCGTCACCTTCGCGACCTCAGGCAGGCGGGACCGCAGCCCGTCATTGTTGCCATACACGCCGATCAGCCGGGCGGCGCGCGCCTCGAGCTCATCGAGGAGCGCCTCCTCGACCCAGTCGCCGGCGTGGAAGACGACGTCGGCCTCGTCGACGGCCCGCCAGACCTCCTCGGGCAGCGCGCGAGCCCGCTTGGGCACGTGGGTGTCGGCGAGAAGCAGGAGTCGGGTCGGCATGGAGGGATCCTCTCACGGAGATCACAAAGCGGGTCCGGGCTCAATCGCCCGGACCCGCTCGTCGTGCGAATGTCAGATGTTATCGACGCCCCTGCCGGCGTTCAGTTCGGGGTCATCAGCCGCGGCTTCCAACGTGTCATCCCTGTAGACGTCGTCCAAAGGGTCGTCTTCGCCGGCGATCGCGTGGTGCTGGTCGGAAACGTAGTGCTCGCCTGTCGCGTGGCGGTCGTCGAGGTGTTGTTCCTCGGTCACTTCAGCCTCGCGCGCGGCGAGGGGTGAATCGTTGTCCGTGTTGTAGACCGGTGCGTCCGCGACGGCGTCGTTCGTCACCGTCTGGTGGGCCATGGCGTCGACCGTTGCCGGGTCGCCGCCGGTTGCCGCTGAATCACTCATTCATTTTCCTTCCTTCAGTGTGAGGGGACCGCCGGGGCAGGCGGCTACCCGTTCACAAGGTTCTGGGCGGCTCGCTCTGGTCGATCCTCTGACCGTTCGCATCCACGCCGTCGGCCGGGTCGTACCGGCGCATGCGACTGTGCCGTCCGGTCGGCTGACCCGAAATCGCACCGTCGGATGCCGGGGGAATCGGCTCGCCGAGGGGCTGCTCGCTCATCCGGAGGTCCCGGGAATCGCTCGTGCCGTAGCGCTGGTTCCCTCCCGGGTGGAGTTCGTCGAGGTTGCGGGGGCGGTCGTCGGCGTCGTTCCTGCGGTCGGCGTCCGCGTGGCGCGGTGCGTCTGCGCCGTCTGGGCGGGCGGCACCCGCGGCGGTGTCGTCGTCGCGACGCGAAGCATCCGTGTCCCGGTAGTCGGTGTCCCGGTAGTCGGTGTCGCGGTATCCGTCACGATCGAGGTTTCGCGAGCGGTCGGCATCCGTTACACCCGTCGGAATCGGGGTGACCGTCTGACCGCTGGGGCCGATGGTGGAGTCGCGGTCGCGGTTCTCGTCCGGGCGGGCGGCAACCGCGGCGGTGTCGTCGTCGCGGTCGGAGAGGCCGTAGTAACGGTAGAGAGCCTCTTCGTTGTGGGGGCTGAGCGCTTCACCCGTGTCGACGCGCGGTGCCTCTTTGAGGGTGTCGCGGTCGATGTCCACGTGGATTTCCTCGCCGTTCCACTGGGCGTTGGTGAGCGGGACGAAGGTCTCCTTGTGCCCGAACAGCCCGGTTTTCACGGTGACCCAGTTCGGTGCGCCGGTCTGCGAGTCGAGGAACACCTGCCCGACCGTTCCCAGCTTTTCGTTGTCGCGGCCGAGCACGGGCGCGCCCTGCAGGCCACCGATATCGCGTGAATTCAGCATGCTTTCTCCTCAGATCGATGAACGGATGTCGCGGCTCAGCGGCCGAGTCCGGCGCGGTCGACGCGACGGTGGAAGCGCATGCCGGCCATTCCGCCGAGGATCGCTCCGCCGAGGGCGACCAGGGCGGCGAGGATGGCGGTGATGATCCCGGCGGTGGTCAGTTCTTCGGCGCTCGTCGGGATGCGCGGGAAGCTGTTCAGGTCGGCGAGGAAGTTGCTGCCGAGCGCGAAGCCGAGCACGGCTGCCACGATGGCGATGAGAATCGCCCACAGCCAGACCGCCAGGCCCTGCTTGGCACCGTTGAAGCGGGCCATCCGGCCGGCCACGTATCCGCCGCAATAGTAGGAGATGAAGAGAATCACCAGCACGATGATCGAGTAGACGATGACGCTGCCGAACGGTGTGCTGACCGTCTGGTCGACGGCTTCTTCCACCCCGCCGCTGACCGCGGCGCCGATGGCTGCCGCGAGCGCGGTCAGGAGGACAGCGAGGCCGGTCGCGGCGAGCCAGCCGAAGAAGGCTGAGCCGAACTTGATCCCGCCGAACTGCTCTTTCTGCCGTTCGGTGACTTCCTCCCGGTAGGAGGCTTGCGGTTCTGCCGGAACCGAGCCGTGGGCCTCGGGGCCGCCGGCGTTGAAGGCTCGGGTGCGAGCGTCGGGATCGCGGTCTGATGTGCTCATGAGTGTGGTCCTTTCACGGGGTACTACCAGTGAAGTTTCACGGGGTACTACCAGTGAAGAGCGCGCGTTGCCCCCCATGCAAGGGGGTTGCATTCCGTGCCGGCCGCAAGATTCTTCCGGAAACGGTGCCGGCTGCCGTGGTGGCGTTCGCAATTTCGGAGATCTTCGGGCCAGTCTGCGGTTTGCGGGCCGGCGGCCGCGTTCGGGGCGGAATCTCCGACGTTGCGAACCGCCCGTGCCGAACCGGACGTCCGCTGGCGGCCTCGAAGTCGCCCGGAGTTGGTCCGCGCGCCGATGGCACCCAGTACCGACCTCTAATGTTGGAATGTGAGGAAACGGCCCGGCGTTCTGCTGCCACTGGTGGTGGGAATCGTCGCGTTCCTCGGCTTCGGCTGGTTGTGGCTGGCCGTCGAAGCGGACATGTCCTCACCGAGCGCGACCATCGTCTGGCTTCTGTCGGAACTGGCGCTCGCTGTTGCCCTCGCCGTTCCCGCGGTCTGCCTCTTCTTCGTCATCCGTGCCCTGCACATCCGCAAACTGCAGGCACGGGAAGCGATCGGCCCCGCCGGCGCCGGTATCGCCAAGGCGCGCGATCTGCTCTGGGCCCTGTCGCACGGCCTGCTTCCGCAGTCCGAGTCGCCCGGTGCCATCCCGACGGATGCCACCGAGTCCGTCTTCGTCTCCGCCCCGGTCGCCTTCGCGAGGCACAGCCAGCCCCAGCCGAGCGGCCGGCGCATGCTCGCGGCGGCGCGTGCTCGGGCCTCGACCGCACTGGGATCCGACTGGAGCTCGGAGGTCGCGGCATCCGTCGCGGCCAGCGATCGACGCATCCTGATTCTTCTGCCGGACGAGCTGCTCGAGATCCCGTACTCGGACATCACCGAGGTGCACGCGGACGCCGGGCAGGTCGTGCTGCGGCTTCGCAGCGGCCCGCCGGTGCTCATCAGCGGGAGCGCCGCCGAGTCGCTCGCCGTGCTGGCGGTGTGGGGAAGTGTCGGCGAGTCCGCGCTGCGCCGCCACCCGGCCCTGGCCTCGTTGCGCAGCTGAGTTTCCGTTGCGCTCAGCAGGGTGCATTCGTTGCGGTAGACGCTGAACCGGGGCAAAAGCGCCTTTCCCGGCGGGGCATCCTGTCGAGTGTGCGCGTCCCGCGCCGAGCCCGGCTGGGCCCTGCATGGTTGGATGGAGCACATGGATGCCACGCCAGACACCTCCGCCTACATCACCGACTTCGCCCGCTTTCTCGAGGCGAGCCCGTCGTCGTACCACGCGGCTGCTGAGGTCGCCCGGCGCCTCGATGCCGCCGGGTTCACGGGGCTCGCGGAGTCCGCGGAGTGGCCGACCGGTGGCAAGCACTATGTGATCCGGGACGGTGCGGTCGTGGCGTGGAGCCAGCCCGCGGCATCCGGCCCGACAACGCCGTTCCGGATCCTGGGCGCGCACACCGACTCACCCGGTTTCAAGCTCAAGCCCAAGCCGACCATCGGCTCGCACGGCTGGCTCCAGGCCGGCGTCGAGGTCTATGGCGGACCGCTGCTGAACTCGTGGCTCGACCGCGAACTCGAGCTCGCCGGGCGCCTCGTCGCCCGCGACGGCCGGGAATACCTCGTGCGGACGGGCCCGTTTCTGCGGATCCCGCAGCTGGCGATCCACCTCGACCGTGAGCAGAACAATGGCCTCACCCTCGACAAGCAGCGGCACACGACCCCGGTCTTCGGGGTCGGGGATGCGAGCTCCGCTGACCTGGTCGAACACCTTGCCTCCCTCGCCGGTATCGGGGGCGGGGAAGTGGCCGGCTACGACATCCTCACCGCAGACTCCCAGTCGCCGGCACGGTTCGGCACCGACCACAACCTGTTCGCGGCCGGCCGGATGGACAACCTCTCCTCGGTCTATGCCGGGCTGACCGCGCTGCTCGGCGCGCCGGACGCGCGACACATCAGCGTGCTGGCCGCGTTCGACCATGAGGAGCTGGGTTCCGAGTCCCGCTCCGGTGCGTCCGGCCCGATGCTCGACGACATCCTCACCCGGATCGGTGCCGGTCTCGGGGCATCCGTCTCGC
>NZ_JBKJWH010000173.1:0-3741 GCF_046716805.1 Mycetocola sp.
GTCTCCGTCGAGTTGTCTACGGAGTTGTCCTCCTCGTAGTCGACGACGATCTCTACGTCGGTCGAGTTGTTTGAATCGGAAACGTCAACCGAGTTGTCGGAGTTGTCGGAGTTGTCGGAGTTGTCGACCGAGTTGTCGGAGTTGTCGTTGAACGAATCCTCGACCTCGACATCCGTGTTTCCGATGTTGACGTCCTCGCCGGCCGTGATGTTCGTCGAGTGGTCCTCAGACTGGTCGACCCAGGCATCGTCTCCAGCAGCGATGGCGCCGGCGCCAGACGCGATCACCGCGTCGTTGTCGAAGAGCTGCGTGACATCGCCGTCCGCCCAGATGTTCTGGTTGACCGACATGTCTGTGATGGTGTCGTTGTATGAGTAGTTGTTCACAACATGCATCAGCTGCTGGATGGCGTGGCCATGGTCGCTGTCATCGTGGTCGTGTCCACCGTTGTGGTGTCCGCCGTGATCGTGGTCGTGGTCATGGTCGTCGTGGTCGTGTCCGCCGCCATCGTGGTGGCCTCCACCGTCGGTGTGGTTGCCGCCGGCGTTGTACTCGCGGTCGCCGATGACCGGAGCGTAGTCGACCGGAGCGTAGTCGAGGACGACCGGCATGCAGGCGTCGACATCTTCTGACGTGACGTTGCTGAGTCCGGCGCTTTCGAGTGCGGCCTCGGGGTCCGCGCGGAATTCAGCAGCGGCAGCGGGGTCCCTGAGGAGGCCGAGCAGAAACTCGAGAAGAATGGTGGTGATAGGCATGGGGTTGTTCTCGCAATCTTGATTGGTCGGGGTGTCGAACTCAGTGCACCCAACGGATGCCTGGGGTGTTTTCCACGCTAGGTCGGGGCTTGCGCCCCCGCATCGGGGATCGTTCCCCTAACGAACCGGCCGGGAACGAGGGTGTGAAGCTCACCGCGTTAGGGGGCCAGGGGGGCGAAGCTCGGAGGGCGTTCGCCCGGAACAGAGTTCTTGCTAGTCCCCAGGGCCGTCGAGGGCCACGCGCAGCAGAGTGAGAAGCTCGGACCTGGTCGAGGCACCGAGTCGGGAACGAATGCGCGCAATGTGATGTTCGGCGGTGCGCGGCGAGATGAATACCGCCTCACCGATCTCGCGGTACGTCTTGCCGTCCAGCACCAGGCGAGCGATCTCCCGTTCACGTGCGCTCAGACCCGTCTTGTCACGAGCGCCGGCCACCGAAGCACGGGCTGCCGCGTGAGGCTCGACAGCTCCGCCAGCCGGGGTCGCCGGGGCTGCCATACCGGGGTGCAGGTCTCGTGCGCACGCGAGAAGCCTTGCCATGTCCTTCCGTTCCTCGGTGCGCGCAGCAGCGTGGCCGGCCAACCGGGAACCGTCCCAGGTCAGCCCGACCGAAGCCAACCCGCGCGCCGCCGACTCGACCGTCGCCACGTCGAACGATTGCGCCAGCACCGACAGCCAGGCGCGCCCCGCCGCCGCCAGCACGAAAGCCAGGCGGTTCTGCTGCGCTGCCCGCACGAGTGCAGCGGCGTGCGGGGCCAGATCGGAAGGGCGCTCGGTGAGAATGGCGGCCTGCACCGCAGACCAGTGCAGGCGGACCGACCAGAGCGGTGGATTTCCGAGCTGTCTAAGCAACTCCCATGCTTGTGCCAGGTGAGATTCAATGCGAACAGATTCGCGTAGGCGAGCGGCCGCCACCACAAGTTCTTCGAGCGGCATCAGGCTGAAAAGGTCGACGCCCGCGTGCAGGACGCATTCTCGCGCACGTTGCCAGGCCAACACCAAAGCGGGTGCATCGTCCGCGCGACGTGCCAGGCCGACCTCGACGGCCCGGAGCAACAGCTCGTCTCGCTGCACGAGACCGCTGCTGTTCTCGGTGGCTTCGTCGATCGCGGCCCGCGCCCGATCGGGGCGATCAGCCTGCATGGCGGTCCACGCACGCAGCAGGAGCAGCCGGGGTCGTGCCGCCTCGCCGCATTGGCTGTGTTCGAGAGCTGAGTCGAGGATCGAATCGGCGACTCCGAGTTCCCCGCTGTGAAGCGCGACGAGGGCGGCAAGGGCTGCCGGGTAGTCGGGCGACGGGACCATCGCACCAGAAGCAGACATGACGTCCGAGGCACGGATGAGCAACGGCAGGGCGTCGCCCGCGACCTCACCGATCGACTCCCGGATGCCTTGCCCGGCCAGCGTGGCCGCGACGGTCGACAGGGTCGGAGATCCCGCGGACGCGCCAGCCGTGAACATGTCCTCGGCACCAGCGCGGTCGCCCGCACCGATCAGTGCCACCCCCGCGAGCGCGGCCGATGAACCGACCCGGTCGGGACCCAGCCAGCGATAGATATCCGCACCGCGTGCGAGCATCCCTCGCTGTGCCCACACGGCGGCTGCCACGTCAGCCGCCCGGGTGAGATCGGGTGGGTTCTCGTGGGCGAAGATCTTGTCGAGTATTCGGCTGGTTCGGTCGACGTCTCCCGTGGCAGCGAATGCCTGTGCACGTCTCGCCGCAAGTGTGATCTTCTCAGCGCCGGCTGCAAGGGCTTCGTCGTAGAGAGTTGCTGCCAGCCCGGGCTGTGTGGCCAATGCGTCGTCGCCCGCCCGCTCGAGGCTTCTTGCTATCCGAACGTCTTTCAGCCCGCTGCGAGCCAGCGGCCGAGCGGTCTCGACGAAGGTACTCCCCCGGTCGTCGAGGCTGTTCACGAGGGATCGCTGAAGGGTACGGAGATGATGAACCGGAGTTGTGTGCAGCAAGGTTTTCCCGATAAGGGGAATCAGTCGGCCGTCTGACCGTATCAAACCGGCCGCGCGCGCCTCCGCGACGAGATCGTCGATGCTCGCATCTCCCTGTTCGAGCGAGTCTGGGACGCGCCCCGACAGGTCGAAACCGACCGTGAGCGCGAGCAGCAACTCGCGCACCTCCGGATTCATCGCGTCGAGATCGTAACCGAGCTGATCCATGACGGCGTGCATATCGAGGAGGTGGCTCCGGTCAGCCATCGTGCCGGCAACCCGGTGCACCAGCCACGGCATGCCGGCTGTCAATTGCAGCACCTGATCGACGAGCGTTGGGGGCGCTGGCCTGCCCAACGCGGCTGTCACTTCCGTCGAAACGGCTTCGCGATCGAGCGGGCCGAGCACGACGGACGGATGATGGCGCTCGAGAATGCTGGCGAGCCGGAGGAGCGCGGGTGGTTGCGGCCAGAACCGGTAAGCGACGACGAGGTTGAGCTCAGGATGCTCGACGAGCGAGTGGATTTCGGAGAGGGCAGACTCGTTGAGTCTGTGCGCGTCGTCCACCAGCAGGACTCCGCGCCCTCTGATGGAGTGGGAATGAAGCTCACGATGCCCGCGGCGCACATCGACGCCGGCGGCGCGATAGTGCTCATCAAGCTGGTCAAGCAAAGTGCTTTTTCCTGCCCCACCGACGCCGGAGACTCCGACAAGCAATCGTGCATGTGGTTCCGACTTCACCTGGTCGAGCAGAGATAGCGCGCTCAATGACCCCCACACGATTCAGACTCCCATGGCGCCGCGCGAACCAGGGGCTGAGGCGGCCCCCGTGACCGGCTCCGACTCCGGCGGAGGAACCTCAGCGGGCGTTGTTTGCTCCGGTTGAGGTTGCGGATCGGTCACAGGGTCAGGCGCCGGATCAGGGTCAGGTGCCGGGTCAGGTGCCGGATCAGGCGCCGGATCAGGCGCCGGATCAGGTGCTGGGTCAGGTGCTGGGTCAGGCGCTGGGTCAGGTGCTGGGTCAGGAGTGGGGTCAGGAGTG
>NZ_JBKJWH010000174.1:0-6037 GCF_046716805.1 Mycetocola sp.
ATTCGGTGTGCTGCTCGACACCTTCCTTGTGCGGACACTGCTCGTGCCGGCGCTGAGTTACGACATCGGCCGGGCCATCTGGTGGCCGAGCCACTTGTCGCGTGGCATCCACACATCGGGGGCGACCCGGACGGAACGCGGTCCTGAACCTCTGCCGTCCCCCGTCATCGTCGACTGACCGATGTCGACCACGACCAGGCGCATCGGAGCGCTGTTGAACAGCGACGTCGTGGAAACACTCGAGGGGGCTACCAAAACACCCGCCCGTACGTCTTCGACTCGACACTTTTCGAGCAGACCTCCGGAAATGAGGCCGACACCGTTTGCGAGGCGATCCCGTCCCTCGCCGCCACCGAGTGAAGGGGACGGTCGGCATCTACGCCGAAAGGCCCCGGCTTTCACCGGGACCTTTCGTGCTCTGCGAAGCGAACTACAGGCTCAGCGCCTCCGTGAGGATCTGGGTTTGCTCGGCCGCGTGACGCTTGGCCGACCCCGTCGCCGGTGAGGCGGCAGCGGCGCGGGAGATCACCCGGATGGAGCGGTCGCCGATGTGCTTCGACGCCTCCAGCGCGATGAACGGCCAGGCGCCCTGGTTCTCGGGCTCGTCCTGAACCCAGACCAGTTCGGCGTCGGGGTAGCGGGCGATCACCGTCGTGAGTTCATCGGTGGGGAGCGGGTAGTACTGTTCGAGCCTGACGAGCGCGATACCGTCGTTCGGCTTCTTCTCGAGCTCTGCGCGCAAGTCCCAGTGGATCTTGCCCGAGTGGAGCAGCACGCGCTTCACCGACGAGGCGTCCGTGACGCGGGCGTCGTCGAGCACAGGCTCGAACCGTCCGCTCGTGAAGTCCTCGACAGGGCTGGACGCTCCACGGAGGCGGAGCATCGCCTTGGGCGTGAACACAACCAGCGGCCTGCGCGGGCGGGCGTATGCCTGCCGGCGCAGAAGGTGGAAGTACGACGCAGGCGTGGACGGGCGGGCCACGGTCATGTTGTTCTCGGCGCACAGCTGCAGGTACCGCTCGATCCTTGCGGAAGAGTGGTCGGGGCCCTGGCCTTCGTAACCGTGCGGCAGCAGGAGGACGACGCTTGACCGCTGTCCCCATTTCTGCTCGGCGCTCGAGATGAACTCGTCGATGATCGTCTGGCCGCCGTTGGCGAAGTCGCCGAACTGGGCCTCCCACAGCACAAGGGCATCCGGGCGCTCGACCGAGTAGCCGTACTCGAAACCGAGGACGGCGTACTCCGAGAGGAGCGAGTCGTAGATCCAGAACCGGGCCTGGTTGTCGGCAAGATTGGCAAGGGGCAGCCACTCCTGACCGTTGACCCGGTCGTGCAGCACCGCGTGGCGTTGCACGAAGGTGCCCCGGCGGGAATCCTGGCCGCTGAAGCGCACAGGCGTTCCCTCGAGCAGCAGGGAGCCGAAGGCGAGAAGCTCGCCGAACGCCCAGTCGATGTTGCCGTTGCGGCTCATGTCAAGGCGCTTTTGCAGCAGCTGCTGCAGCTTCGGGTGGACGGTGAACCCGGCGGGCTTGTTGTTGAAGCCGTCGCCGACGAGCTGGACGACAGCTTCTGGCACGCCGGTGGTCTCCGGCTCGCCGGAGTAGCCGTCATCGCCCTGGTCGTCGGTGATGACCGGGGTCGATGCGGTCTGTGCCGCATGCGTCTCCATGAAGGCGCGCTCCAGGCGGTCCTGGAAGTCGCGGTGGGATGCCTGGTACTCATCCTCGGTAATGTCACCGCGGCCGACGAGAGCCTCGGTGTACAGCTTGCGCACGCTGCGCTTCTGCTCGATCAGGTTGTACATCAGCGGCTGGGTCATCGACGGGTCGTCGCCCTCGTTGTGACCGCGTCGGCGGTAGCAGATGAGGTCGATGACGACATCCTTCTTGAATTCCTGGCGGAATTCGAAGGCGAGCTGGGCGACGCGAACGACGGACTCGGGGTCATCGCCGTTCACGTGCCAGATCGGCGCCTGGATGGTCTTGGCCACGTCGGTCGAGTAGATCGAGGTGCGCCCCTCACCGGGGGGCGTCGTGAACCCGACCTGGTTGTTGACGACAACGTGGATGGTGCCGCCGGTGCGGTAGCCACGCAACTGTGACAGCTGCATCGTCTCAAGGACGACTCCCTGGCCGGCCATCGCGGCGTCGCCGTGGATGAGGATCGGAAGGGTGGAGAAGGTGCCGATCGGCTGCCGGTCCTGACGAGCCCGGACGATGCCCTCGAGGACGCCGTCGACGGCTTCCAGGTGGGACGGGTTCGCGGCCAGATAGACGGGAAGTTCGGAGCCGTCTGATGCCCGGAAGGTTCCCTCCGTACCGAGGTGGTACTTGACGTCGCCTGAACCGGTGTTCTTCGAGTTGCTCGTGCCTTCGAACTCCTGGAAGATCTGGCCGTAGGTCTTGCCGGCGATGTTCGTCAGCACGTTCAGGCGGCCGCGGTGCGCCATGCCGATCGCGGCGCCATCGAGCTGCGCTTCAGCAGCTCCCTGAAGGATCGCGTCGAGCAGGGCGATCGTCGATTCACCGCCTTCGAGGCTGAACCGTTTCTGGCCGACGTACTTGGTCTGCAGGAAGGTCTCGAACGCTTCGGCTTCGTTGAGTTTGCCGAGGATGCGCATCTGCTCGTCGTGGCGAGGCTTCGCATACGGCCGTTCGACCTTCTCCTGGATCCACTTGCGCTGGGCAGGATCCTGAATGTGCATGTACTCGAGGCCGATGGTGCGGCAGTACGAGTCGCGCAGCAGGCCCAGGATGTCGCGGAGCTTCGACTGCCGCTTGTCGCCGAAACCGCCGGTGACGAATTCGCGGTCGAGGTCCCAGAAGGTGAGGCCGTGGTTGAGGATGTCGAGGTCGGGATGCGAGCGCTGCACGTACTCGAGCGGGTCGACATCCGCCATCAGGTGGCCACGAACCCGGAACGAGTTGATCAACTCCTGCACGCGGGCGGTTTTGTTGACGGTGTCGCTGAGGTCGACGGAAATGTCCGGCGCCCAGTGGATCGGGTCGTACGGGATGCGGAGGGCGGCGAAGATGTCCTGATAGAACGACTTCTGCCCGGTGAGCAGTTCGTGGACCTTCTTGAGGAACTCGCCGGAACCGGCGCCCTGGATGACGCGGTGGTCATAGGTCGACGTCAGCGTGATGGTCTTGCCGATCGCCAGCTCGACGAGGGTGTGCTCGCTCGCTCCCTGGAACTCAGCCGGGTAGTCGAGGGCACCGGCACCGATGATGCAGCCCTGACCCTTCATCAGGCGAGGCACGGAGTGCTCCGTGCCGATGCCGCCCGGGTTGGTCAGGGAGACCGACGCACCCTTGAAGTCGTCTGCGGTGAGCTTGTTCTTGCGGGCACGAGAAACGAGGTCCTCGTACGCGGAGAGGTATTCGCTGAATGTGAGCGTGTCGGCGTTTTTGATCGCCGGGACGAGCAGGGCGCGAGTGCCGTCCGGCTTGGGGATGTCGATCGCGATGCCGAGGCCCACGTGGGCGGGAGCGACGACGCTGGGTTTGCCGTCGACGACGTCGTAGTAGACGTTCTGGCTCGGGAAGTCCTTGAGCGCCTGGATGAGCGCCCATCCGATGAGGTGGGTGAAGCTCACCTTGCCGCCGCGTGCTCGTTTCATGTGGTTGTTGATCACGATGCGGTTGTCGATCATGAGCTTCGCGGGAATCGTCCGGACGCTCGTCGCGGTCGGCACCGTGAGGCTGGCATCCATGTTCGTGGCCAGCGACTTCGCCATGCCCCGGAGCGGCGAAACCTGGTCGACGGGCTCGGTCTTCTCGACGGCCGTGGCGGACTGGGCCTTCTGAGCCGGCTGCGTCGCCGGCTTGCGCGGGGCGTCCGCCGGAATCGGAGCTGCCTTGGGCTGCACCGACGTGGTCTTCGCCACGGGCGGAGCACCGATCACGGGGATCGGCGCGGTGATCGGGTGAGAGGGAACCTCGCCTGTGGCCTTGTCACCCTTGACTGGCTGATAACTCTCGAGGATGGGCCACCACGACTCGTCCACTGAATTCTTATCGGCACTGTATTGCTCGTACAGCTCATCTACGAGCCATTCGTTCGCACCGAATTCTCCCGACGAACCGTCGTCAGTTCCCACTCCGGTCAACTGGCTTGACACCGCCAGACCACCACTCTCTTACGTCGATGTGAGTACAACAGCGACATCCGTGGGAAGCGCTGCCAGATCCGAGTTCCAGCCTAATCCCATTCAGCGGAGGCTGCGGCCCGGTTGTGGGATGGGTAGCGTGGGCGTATGGAGTTCTATGGCGACGCCCCGGCCTTCGATTTGACCTACTCGGACGTCTTCCTCGTCCCCTCTCGTTCCCGGGTGTCGAGCCGTCTCGATGTGTCCCTCGCTCCCGGCGACGGAACGGGGGCACACCTGCCGATCGTCTCCGCGAATATGAACTCGGTGACGGGCCCACGGCTCGCCGCGACACTCGCGCGACGCGGCGGGCTGGGAGTGCTTCCGCAGGACATGCCGCTTCAGAGGCTGGACGCCGCGATCCGCTGGGTCAAGGACCGCCCTGTGGCGTTCGACGTCCCGGTCGAACTCGGGCCGGAGGCCACGGTCGCCGACGCGCTCTCCCTCCTCCCGGCCCTTCCGGGGCACGGCATCGTGCTGACGAACCCCGACGGCTCGTACGTCGGGTGCCTTCCAGCGACCGAGCTGGACCAGGCAGATCCGAGCGACCGGCTCGGCGACCTGATGCACGGAACCCTCCCGTCGATCGATGCAGAGGACGTCAGCGATCCCCGTGCGGCTTTCGACCTGCTCGTCGCCGCCGACCTCGGCTTCGCCCCGGTGCTGCAGCATGGCCGGCTGGTCGGGACGATCAGCCGGACGTCTGCACTGCGCTCCACGCTGTACAAGCCGGCCGTCGACGCATCCGGCCGGCTGCTCGTCGCAGCGGCGATCGGCATCAACGGGGACGTGGCGGCGAAAGCGAGGGCCTTCGCCGCCGCTGGGGTCGACACCCTCGTGCTCGACACCGCACACGGTCACCAGGCGGGGATGCTTCGCGCCCTTTCCGTCGTCAAGGGGCTGGGCTTGAAGATCCCGCTCGTCGCCGGCAACGTCGTCACCGCGGCCGGGGTGACCGACCTGGTTGCTGCCGGCGCCGACATCGTGAAGGTGGGAGTGGGCCCTGGCGCAATGTGCACCACCCGAATGATGACCGCCGTGGGTCGTCCCCAGTTTTCCGCTGTACTGGAGACTGCTGAGACGGCGAGCGACCTCGGTGCCCACGTCTGGGCTGACGGCGGCGTGAGGTACCCGAGGGACGTGGCGCTCGCGCTCGCCGCCGGAGCGGCATCCGTCATGGTCGGCTCGTGGTTCGCCGGGACCGTCGAGGCACCAGGCACTCTGAACACGGATGCCGCCGGCCGGCTCTACAAGGAAAGCTGGGGAATGGCGTCGACGAAGGCGGTGCAGGAGCGGTTCGGCAAACTCGACCCGTACGAACTCGCCCGGAAGACGCTCTTCGCCGAGGGGATCTCCTCATCGAAGATCTACCTCGATCCGTCCCGTCCATCGCTTGAGGACCTGCTCGACATGATCACCTCCGGTGTCCGGTCCTCGTTCACCTATGCCGGCGCGTCCTCGCTCGCCGAGTTCCGCGAACGTGCGCTCGTCGGGCTGCAATCCGCGGCGGGCTACGACGAGGGCAAGGCGCTGCCCGTCTCCTGGTGAGCCGGCCGTCGCCAGCACCCTCTCCCGGCTCGCGCGGGCGTTTTTGCGCTGCGCGGGTGCAACAGCGCCCGCGGCGGGCAATTCCACCCGCGCGAAGGGTGAAGTCCCTCCCGGTGTCAACTCGGCGGGGCACGGCCGCCGATCCTCGCTCTTGTCCTGGGGCGCACGGTCGCAGCGCTGCGCGGGTGTTTTCACCACGCGCGGCTGTTGTTCGGTAGTTGTCAACCTGTCTGAGACAACAGGTGGGTATTGATTCCAGTGGATTGGGGCAATGCGGGTGCGACCGGACGGCGTCTGAATCGTTCGGGATGCTTCTGCCAGTAGCGATCGAGGCTGGCT
>NZ_JBKJWH010000175.1:0-4572 GCF_046716805.1 Mycetocola sp.
AACCTGCTTGTTGCGTTCGACGCGCTCGTGACGGAGAGACATGTGACCCGAGCTGCGGCTCGATTGTCGATCGGTCAGTCGGCGATGAGCGCGACGCTCAAGAGGCTTCGTCGGCTTTTTGCAGACCCCATCCTCGTGCGCCAGGGGCGTGAGCTTGTCGTCTCTCCGCTGGCCGAGAGGCTTACTGAACCTGTGCGAGACATCCTTGCATCGATCTCTTCCCTGGTCACACAGCGCGATGTTTTCGACCCGGAAACGACACGGCATACCTTTCGCATCATGGCCAGCGACTACATCACTATGATCTTCCTCCACCCGCTGTTGGAGCGGTTGGCGGATGAGGCTCCGAACGTCACCCTCAACATCTTCCCCATCGGAGAAGATCCCGGGGGCCACCTGTGGCGCAGCGACGTCGACTTGCTCATCTACCCGCGCGAAGTATTTCCCGAGATCGATCGATTCACCAGCGTCGAACTCTTCAGCGATGAGTATGTGTGCGCCGTCGACGGGGCCAACTCGGACGTCGGTGAATCGATGAGCCTCGAGCAGTTTCAATCGCAGCCGTACATGGCGACCCTGCATGGTGACCAGCCCTCGTTCGCCGATCTTCAGTTGGAAGCGCAGGGCATTCGAGTCGACTCGCAGATCCGGGCGAACTCGATCATGGCGCCCTTCATCTTGCGCGGCACCCGCTACATGACCCTGATCCTCGGCCACCTCGCGCGTTACGCCGAGAAGGAGGTCAACCTCCGATACTTCCGGCCGCCGATGACCATTCCGCCGGTGACCGAGATGATGGTCTGGACCCAGCGCAGCACCGATGACCCCGCCCACCAGTGGTTGCGTGCGCGGCTGCATCAACTCGTTACCCAACTGGGGATCTAGCTCAGCCGGCCGCCCGTAGCAGCTATTGATTTGATCGTTGTATCTCATCGAAAGCAATTGTTTCCCCTGATGTCTGCTCGTCCGTAGTCTCAAAAGTGTCCGGGTCCCGAACCCGGCCGCAGCACCGAGTTCCGAGATGCCCCGCTCGGCCGCGTGCCTTTTTGTCAAAGGAGACGAAACAGATGAGCACTACCGAGATCATCCAGACTGCCGGTCGGAAGCACCGACTCGATCGCATCCTCGACCGCGTCGAAGCATCCCTCGAGGACGATCTGGTTCCTGTCGAAATCTTCAACGACCCGGAGGTGTTTCGGGCTGAGGTCGATCGCATCTTCACGAACACGTGGGTGTTCGTGGCCCACGAGACTGAGATTCCGAAAGCCGGCGACTTCGTTCAGCGCCGCGTCGGACTCGACCCCGTGATCGTCACCCGGGACGGCGAGGGCGGAATCAACGTTCTCTCCAATTACTGCCGCCACCGCGGAACGCAGGTGTGCCAGACGGACCAGGGCAACAGCCGATTCTTCAAGTGCCCGTATCACGGGTGGACCTACAGCAGCACCGGGGACCTTATCGGCACACCGCACTTGGTCGACGCCTATGGCGAGAAGCTCGACCCGAAGGAGTGGGGACTGAAGCGCGCGCCCCGTGTCGCGAGCCGCCAGGGCTTCATCTTCGCGTCCCTCTCGGAGGACGTGCCCGAACTCGACGAGTTCCTTGGCGGCGGCGGTTGGATGCTCGACCTCGTCGTCGGACTTCACCCCAAGGGGATGCGCGTGGCCGGTCCGCCGGACCGTTACAAGGTGAAGGCCGACTGGAAGACGGCAGCCGAGAACTTCTCCGGCGACGTTTACCACCTCGACTCACTGCACTGGAGCACCGAGGAAATTCACGTTTCGCAGGGACTCCAGGCATCATGCGAAATCGGGCGTGCGTACGAAATGCCTGAGGGACACAACTTCGTCGGTCACGCGTGGACCAAGGCCATCCACCCCGGTTACGTCCTCTGGGGCTACCCGCCGGAGGTCACCCAGCACTTCGACCTTTCGGGGCTCGACGAAGCGCAACTGCACGTCGTGAACCACGAGCCGCCCACGGTCGGGACGATCTTCCCGAACCTGAGCTTCATCCGGTTCAACACGCCTGCCGTCCCGGGTGGCCCGTTCTCTGTGGTGACGAGCTTCCGCCAGTGGCAGCCGATCGGCCCAGGAGAAATCGAGCTGTGGAGCTGGCAGTTCGTCTGGGACTTCCAAACCGAGGAGGAGGTGCTCGAGCACTACACCACCGGGCAGTTCGTCTTCGGCTCCGCAGGCATCTTCGAGCAGGACGACACCGTCGCGTGGGAAGGCATCCCGCGTGCCGCCGCCAGCCCCTGGATGCGCAAGGAAGGCATGGCCTTCAGCTTCCAGCAGGGCAACAACAGCGAGGTAGACCAATCCCCGGACCCCACCTGGACCGGCCCAGGAATCCGACGGAACACCGGATACGGCGAACACAACCAGCTCGCCTTCTATCGCAAATGGCTCAAGGAAATGCGCAAGGGCGCACCCGCCAGAACCGTCGACCCCGCCAGCACGCACGACTGTGAAGGACACTGACCGCCATGATCGAAACCACTGACACCACCGATCTCGTGACGGTGCGCGCGACCATGGAACAGTTCCTCGGAACAGAGGCGCGCCTCCTCGACGAGGGCGACCTAGAGGCCTGGTACCTGCTTCTCGACGACGAGATCCACTACGAAACGCCCATCCGTGTCTCAACCGAACTGCCCAAGGACGAGGTCATCCGCGGTGCCTTCCGGATCCGTGACGACAAGGCGGCGGTTCGCACCCGGATCGACCGCTACAACACCGGCATCGCCTACTCGGAAGTCCCCCCGTCGCGAACCCTGCGACTTGTCGGCAGCATCGAAGTGCGCACGACCGACGAAGCGGGCGTCTATGCGGTTGCCAGCGCGCTGGTGTTGTACCGCCAGCGTGGCATCGACACCTATTTCGACCTCATCCCCGCGCGTCGCAACGACCTTATCCGCATCACACCCGCCGGAGCGAGACTGCAACGGCGCGAGGTGATCCTCACCGAGACCAGCCTCGCAACACCGAACCTGGGGCTCTTCCTGTGACCGCCGCAGCAACATCGGGCCAGATCTCCATCAAGCTCGACACCGGACGGTGTCTCGCGTACGGCACCTGTGTGAGCATCCATCCCGAAGTGTTCGCCCTCCCGAAGGGCGCCCGCGTCGCCGTCGTCCAACGTGACGTCGCAGACGCATCCGAACTCGAAGACCTGGAGGAAGCCGTGCGCAGCTGCCCGGCCCGCGCCATTTCCATTGGAACGGTCGACTGACCATGTCCCCAGCAACAAACAACATCATCATCGTCGGCGCCTCGGTAGCCGGAATCAGCGCGGCGGATGCGTTGCGTGACGGCGGATTCGAGGGCGAGATCACCGTTCTGAGCGATGAGCGGCACCTCCCGTACGACCGTCCGCCATTGTCGAAGTCCCTGCTTGCAACAGACGGCGACAGCCCGCCAGCCCAAGCCCTCCGCCCAGGTCCTGACGCCCACTTCGAAGCGAACCGAATCGACCTGAGGCTCGGCGTTGGTGCCGCCGGACTCGACATCGACCGCCGCTACGTGATTACAACCGACGGCGCGCCACTCCCGTATGACGCGGTCGTCATCGCCACGGGAAGCAGCCCGCGCCGGCTCGTTACAGAGGGAGGGGCCACCCTTCCTGCCCTTCGAACACTCGATGACCTCGCAACGATCCGATCGGCGGTCGACCGGCACCGGAATATCACTGTCATCGGCTGCGGCCTGATCGGCATGGAGGTCGCGGCAAGCCTGCGTGAGCGCGGAATCACCGTGACCGTCGTCGGTGCAGGCTCCATGCCGCTCGAAGCGACCTTGGGAAGGGACGTCGCGCAAACAATCTTCGACCTGCATGTCGAGCACGGAGTGAAATTCATCCTTAACGCCGCAGTGGAATCAGTCGGCGGCGTGGACGGCGACTTCACCGTGCACTTCGCGGACGGTTCCGTCCATTCCACGGAATACGTGATCGCCGGGATCGGGGTCACGCCGAACACCGACTGGCTCATCGGTTCCGGGGTCGACCTCGCGGACGGCGTCGTATGTGACGCGAGCGGGCGAACCAACGTGCCTGGCATCTACGCCGCGGGAGACGTTGCCAATATCGATTCGCCAGCACACGACAGCCGGCGGCGGATCGAGCACTGGACCAACGCGCTCGAACAGGGCCGGCACGTCGCGAACGAGATCCTGACAGGAAGTGGGACCCCGTACACCGTGGTGCCCTACTTCTGGACCGACCAGTACGACCGCAAGCTTCAGGTTTACGGTCACCGGCGGCCTGAGGACTCGATGTTCGTCGCCGAAGGATCCCTCGAATCCGGGGAATTCCTGGTGCTTTACGGCGACGGGGCTGCCTTCCATGCCGTTGCGTCCGTGGAGTACGGGACCTCGCTCCGCGCGTACCGCAAAATGCTCCAGCGAGGAGCTACCTGGGACGAGGCGGTTGCACACGCCGAGCAAAGCCAGGCGGCACACGGCATCCCGGCGCCATGATCGGGCCCGCGGCCCGCATCGATTCGTCACTTTAGAGCGACAGCTCTCCAGCGCCACCTCCTGGTGGCGCTCTCAACCATGACCGGAAAGCACT
>NZ_JBKJWH010000176.1:0-20785 GCF_046716805.1 Mycetocola sp.
AACTGCCCCTGCGGGGGCGGCTTCGGGCTTATGCGGTGGACCGCCGGCTTACAGTGTTAGCCGGCGGACTCCGCCTTTGTGCCTTGTGCCTACTTCACCATGCGGATGGCGTGGAAGTAGCGGTACGCCTCACCATTGTTGACCTTGACGCCGCCGATGATGCCGAAGATGACACCGATGATGCCGACGAGCCAGGCCAGCGGGTACAGCAGGAAACCGATCAACACCAGGGCGAGAATCGTTCCGACAACGTAGAGGCCGATCACGTAGATCGTCACGGTCAACTGGAAGTTCAGCGCTTCCTTCGACTCCTGACGCGTGAACGGGCCGCGGTCCTTGAACACCATGTAGATGATCAGCGGAGCGATCCAGCCGGCCATGCCGGCGCCGAGGAACGCGCCGAGGGCGCCGCCGAAGTGCGCGAACGATGCCCATTGCTTGTCTTCAGCCTGGGTGAGCGGTGCCGCTCCGGTCTGCTGACCCTGGTATGGGTACTGCTGCGGGGGCACCTGGCCGTAGGGCTGCTGGCCATACGGCTGCTGACCGTAGGGCTGGCCGGCGGGCGGCTGCTGTCCTGGGTACGGCTGTCCGGGCTGAGGCTGTCCGGGCTGGGGCTGCTGCCCGCCGTACGGCGGCTGGCCGGACGCGGGCCCCTGTGGCGCCTGGGGCGGGTTCTGGGACGGGTCAACCGGGGGTTGCGCGTTGGGGTCGGTCATGGCCAAGCCTTTCGATCGGTGGCGCTTTGTGTGCCGTGTACGCCCGATCGCCACTACACAGGCGGACGGCGGTGTCGGGCTTCAGCTAAAAGTAACGCTGTTCAGGACGTTCGGCAATTACCCCGTGCGCGAGGCGAGCGCTAGAATTGGCACTCAGGCCATTTGAGTGCCAACGGATCGACGCGATTTCAGCGGGAGAGGTGCAGCCATGGTTTCCGATCGCAGCCTCGAAGTGCTCCGCGTGATCGTTCAGGACTACGTCGCTAGTCGCGAACCCGTCGGTTCGAAGGCGATCGTCGAACGGCACTCCTTCGGTGTCTCGGCGGCAACGATCCGCAACGACATGGCGCAACTGGAGGACGAGGAGCTGATTTCCGCTCCTCACACCTCCTCCGGACGGATCCCGACCGACAAGGGCTACCGGCTGTTCGTCGACCGGCTCGCCGACCGCAGGCCGCTCTCCGAAGCGCAGCGGGAAGCCATCCGGACCTTCCTCGGCCAGTCCGTCGACCTTGACGACGTGCTCATGCGCACCGTCCGTCTGCTGTCGCAAATCACGAACCAGGTCGCCATTGTGCAGTACCCGTCGTTCGCGAGAGCTCAGGTGCGGCATGTCGAACTCGTCAGCCTGACCGACCGGCGTGTGCTGACCGTTCTGATCACAGACACCGGCAGGGTCGAGCAACAGGTCGTTGAGATCGAGCATTCGGTCGACGCCAAGCGGCTCGAACGGGTCAAAGGCAAACTCAACGCCCTGCTCGGTGGCGCCAACGTCGAGGCGTCCGCCGCGATCCTCGACAAGGCACGGACGGAGGCCGCCCCCGACGACGAAATGCTCATGGCGCGGATCACTCAGGCACTTGCCGAGGGATTCGCCGAATACCGTCACGACAAACTAGTCATGGCCGGGGCGGCGAACCTCGCCCGCACCGAGGAAGACTTCTCAGGCAGCATCTACCCCGTGCTCGAAGCTCTCGAACAGCAGGTCGTCCTGCTCCGCCTTTTCGGCGAGATGGCCGTCGACCGTGGGGGAGTCTCAGCGTCGATCGGGCGCGAGAATGAGTCCTTCGGGCTGGGGGAGACCTCGGTCATCGCAAGCAACTATCGTTCCTCTGCTGGCGAACTTGCCAGGCTGGGCGTACTCGGACCAACGAGAATGGATTACACCAACAACCTCGCCGCCGTGCGAGCCGTTGCCCGTTACCTGTCCCGCCAGCTTGGTGAGGACTGACCAGTCGCCGTGCTCGGCGAAGCGCAAATCCCCGGTCGTGCAGCGAGCACAGCGACGACCCCTCACAACGAAAGGCCTTGAGTGGCTGACCATTACGAAGTTCTGGGCGTGTCCCGCGAGGCGACCACCGACGAAATCAAGAAGGCCTACCGGCGACTGGCTCGTGAGCTGCACCCCGATGTGAACCCGGGCGCTGAGGCATCCGAGCGCTTCAAAGAGGTGACGCACGCATACGACGTCCTCAGCGACGCCAAACAGCGCCAGCAGTACGACCTGGGTGGCTCAGGCGGCATGGGCGGTGCCGGTGGATTCGGCGGATTCGGTGACATTTTCGACACCTTCTTCGGCGGTCAACAGCAACGCGGGCCCAAGTCCCGCCGCGAGCGCGGTCAGGATGCGCTGCTCCGCGTCGAAGTGGACCTCGCCGAAGTCATCTTCGGCACCCACCGCGACCTCGAGGTCGATACAGCTGTGCTGTGCGGCACCTGCCAGGGTTCGTGCTGCCAACCGGGAACGTCACCGGTCACCTGCGACATCTGCCGCGGCACCGGGTCGATCCAGCGTGCGGTCCGCTCGCTTCTCGGCAACGTCATGACCTCTACCCCCTGCGGAACCTGCCGTGGCTACGGAACCGTCATCCCGCACGCCTGCGTCACCTGCCAGGGACAGGGCCGAGTCCGCGACCGTCGCACCGTTCCCGTTGACATCCCTGCCGGTGTCGACACCGGCCTGCGCCTGCAGATGCCCGGCAGCGGCGAAATCGGCCCGGCCGGCGGCCCCCACGGGGACCTGTACCTCGAGATCAAGGTCCGCAGCGACGAACGGTTCAGCCGTAACGGTGACGACCTGCTCTGCACCCTCGACGTCCCGATGACGGATGCCATCCTCGGCGTCACAACGACGATCAACGCTCTCGACGGAGACGTTGACGTGGAGCTGAAACCAGGGATCCAGAGTTCCGAAGTGCTCACCGTCAAGGGCCGGGGTGTGACGAAACTGCGCGGCACGGGCCGCGGCGACCTGCGCATCGGCATCCAGGTGGTCACTCCGACCCGCCTCGACCACCGTGAGAAGGAACTGATCAAGGCGTTCGCTGCCGGACGTGATCAGAAGTCGACCCAGCTCGGATCGTTCCAGCAGGGACTCTTCTCCAAACTCCGCGACCGCTTCCTGGGCTGAGATGAGCAGCCTGTACCTGCGTGAAGATCTCGCGACCGCCGACGAGGGTGCGCTGGTCGAACTGGCGGGTGCCGAAGCGAAGCATGCGGTAACCGTCAACCGTTCACGCGTCGGCGACGACCTCCGGATCGGCAACGGTCGCGGGCTGATGGTCACCGGTGTGATCGAATCGATTGAGCCGGGCCGGGTGGGCGTTCGCGCGCGCCAAGTCACGGTCGAGCAGGAGCCGTCCCCGCGGCTCGTCCTGGTGCAGGCACTCGCCAAGGGCGACCGGGACGAAATGGCGATTCAGGCAGCGACGGAACTCGGGGTGTCCTCCATCATTCCCTGGGCGGCGTCACGGAGCGTCTCCCGCTGGGAGGGCATGAAGAAGGAAAAGGGTCGGATCCGTTGGGAAACGATCGTCCGGGAGGCGTCGAAGCAATCGATCCGGTCCTTCGTTCCTCCTGTCTCCCCGATTGCGTCGACGACCGACCTCCAGAAGCTCGCCGGCACGAGCCGCGTGGTGCTTCTCGACCCGACCGCCACCGAACGGCTCAGCCGGATCGATGTCGCCGGTGACGACCGGGACCTCCTGTTGGTTGTCGGGCCCGAGGGCGGGATCAGCGACGCTGAACTGGAAAGCCTGACCGCTGCCGGTGCTGTCCGGGCCCGCCTCGGCGACACCGTGTTGCGCACCTCATCCGCCGGCCCGGCTGCTCTTGCCGTACTGAATGTGGCTCTGGGTCGCTGGTGACTGCTCACGGACAGCCCGCCGGTCGCCTGAGCTTCGTAGGATAGAACCATGTCGACGACAGAACCCAGCATCTTCACCCGCATCGTCTCTCGGGAAATCCCGGCCAGCATCGTGGCCGAGACCGATCGCCTGATCGCATTTCACGACATCGCGCCGAAAGCGCCCGTGCACGTCCTCGTCGTGCCGAAGACCCCCGAGTACACGAACGTCGCGGATCTCGCGGTCGGAGACCCGGCTCTCCTCGCAGAACTCGTCACACTGGCTCAGCAGATCGCCAACGAGCACGGCGGCCAGTTCCGGCTCATCTTCAACACGGGCGAGAAGGCCGGCCAGACCGTCTTCCACGTCCATGCCCACATCCTCATCGGCGACCTCGGAGAGGATCCACGTGCCGACTTCCAGTGACCCAGTACCCACCAACGAACCCGCAGCCGAACCCGCAGCCGAACCGGCAACCGCGGAAGCACGATTGCACGTCGACGGCGTCGCCATGGTCCGGCTCCTCGGCGCCCAGGACCGCCTCCTGACGACCATCGAAACCCAGTATCCGGCGGTCTCCCTTCACGTCCGCGGCAATGACATCACCCTGACCGGCGACGCGGCGCAGGTGCGCGCAGCCCATAACCTCATCGCGGAACTGATCGACATGGTGCGGCAGGGTCAGGACCTCGAGCCGGTCGAGGTGCTCTCGTCCGCACGGATCCTCGAGGAAGGCTCGGGGAAGCCGGCCGACCTTCTCGGGCAGGCGATCCTCACGTCGCGCGGTCGGAGCATCCGCCCGAAAACGCTCGGACAGAAGCAGTATGTCGACGCGATCGACGAGAACACCATCGTGTTCGGTATCGGGCCGGCCGGAACCGGGAAAACCTACCTCGCCATGGCGAAGGCCGTGCAGGCGCTCCAGCGCAAAGAGGTGGAGCGGATCATCCTGACCCGCCCCGCGGTGGAGGCCGGTGAGCGACTCGGCTTCCTCCCCGGCACCCTCACCGACAAGATCGACCCGTATCTGCGCCCGCTGTTCGACGCGCTCAACGAGATGATGGACCCCGAACTGGTTCCGAAGCTGCTTGCAGCCGGCACCGTGGAGGTCGCACCGCTCGCCTACATGCGCGGCCGGACGCTCAACAATTCCTTCATCGTGCTCGACGAGGCGCAGAACACCACGCCCGAGCAGATGAAGATGTTCCTCACCCGGCTCGGCTTCGGTTCGAAGATCGTCGTCACCGGTGACATCACCCAGGTCGACCTGCCGGCCGGATCGTCCGGACTGCGACTCGTCACCCGGGTGCTCGCCGACGTCGACGACATCCACTTCTCCCGGCTGACGAGCGACGACGTCGTGCGCCATAGCCTCGTCGCACGGATCGTCGACGCTTACAGCGAATACGACCAGGTCAAACAGGCCGAACGGTTCGAACGTGGCCAGGCCCAGGAGTTCGCCAATCGGGCAGAACGGCGAGGAGCCTCGCCGCGCGACCGGATGCCCAGGAGGGGCAAGAGTTCATGAGCATTGAGATCAACAACGAATCCGCCATCCCCGTCGATGAGGCGGCTCTGCTCCGCCTCGCCGACTACGCCCTTGGGGCCATGCACGTGAGCCAGGAGGCCGACCTCAACATCGTCCTCGTCGACGAAGCCGCCATGGAACAACTCCACGTGCAGTGGATGGACGAACCGGGACCCACCGACGTGCTCAGCTTCCCGATGGACGAGTTGCGTCCAGGAACCGAGGACACCCCGACACCAGCAGGGCTGCTCGGCGACATCGTCCTGTGCCCGCAAGTCGCTGAGGCGCAGGCCGAAACGGCTGGACACTCGACATTGCAGGAGCTCCTGCTCCTCACCACCCACGGCATCCTGCACCTTCTCGGCTTCGACCATGCCGAACCTGCCGAGGAACGGGAGATGTTCGGCATCCAGCGCGACATTCTGCTCGGGTTCAGCGTGCAGGAGCGTTCCACTCGGTGATGATCCTCTACTGGTTCATCGGCATCGCCTTGCTCCTCGTCGCCTTCGGCGGGCTGATGGCGGCCGCGGATGCGGCCATCAGCGTGACATCACGCGCCGTGATGGCCGAGCTCGCCGACAGTTCCCGGAAGCCCGCCTATCTCCGCGCGATCGCCGACGACCCCGGCGCGCACCTCAACGCCATCAACTTCATCCGCGTGCTCGCCGAGACGACCGCAGCCGTTCTCGTCACCCTCGCGTTCGCATTCACCATCGACGAGCCGTGGCTCGTCCTGCTCTACTCGGCGCTCATCATGACGGCGGTCTCGTTCGTCCTCGTCGGGGCCAGCCCGCGAAGCTTCGGCCGAACCCACGCGGAGCCGCTCCTGCGGATCGCCGCACCGGTCATCCGCACCGTCCGGGTGCTCCTCGGCCCGCTCGCCAACGCCCTTGTCGCGTTCGGCAACCGGGTCACGCCGGGCGTGGCCCGCGAGGCGTCGTTCTCCTCGGAGGAACAACTGCTCAACATGGTCGACGAGGCCACCGAACTCGACGTTCTCGAAGAGGACGACCGCGAACTCATCCACTCCATCTTCGAGTTCAACGAGACAGTCGTCCGTGAAGTGATGGTGCCGAGAACGGACATGGTCACCGTCGACGCCAACGTGTCCGTCCAGCAGGCGATGAGCCTGTTTCTGCGCACCGGCGTGTCCCGCATCCCTGTCACCGACGGTGAAGTCGATGAGGTCTCGGGCGTGCTCTACCTCAAGGATGTCGTGCGCCTCAGCCACGAGGGCGACGCCGCAGCGAACAGTGTGAGTGTGCGGGTCCTCGCCCGTCCGGCCCTGTTCGTCCCCGAGTCGAAGAAGGCAGACTCGCTGCTGCAGCAGATGCAGCTCGAATCGAACCACCTGGCCATGGTCGTCGACGAATACGGCGGAATCGCCGGACTGGTCACTCTTGAGGACCTGCTCGAGGAGCTCGTCGGAGACATCTCCGACGAGTACGACACCGACGCACCGGATGTCGAGAAGCTCAGTGACGAGGAATACCGCGTGAGTGCGCGCCTGCCGGTGGACGAACTCGGTGAACTGTTCGACCTGGAGATGGACGACGATGACGTCGACACCGTCGGCGGGCTCCTCACCAAGGTTCTCGGGCGGTTGCCGATCGCCGGTTCCGTCGCCGAGACCGACGGCTTGCGGCTCACCGCCGAACGGACCGAAGGCAGACGAAAACGCGTGAGCACGGTGATCGTGACGCGGACCGCGGCCTTGCGGGACGTGCAGAGATCATATGAATCGATTGAGGAGTAGTCATGACGAATGACGATCAGAACACCGAAGACCAGAACCCCGAGACCCCGGACACCGCCGACGGCGTGCAGGCGCACGAACGACAGCAGCCGGAACCCGAGGTGCTTCCGGATGCCGGCTACCGCGCCGGGTTCGTCTCGTTCGTCGGCCGGCCCAACGTCGGCAAGTCGACACTGACCAACGCCCTCGTCGGGCAGAAGGTCGCCATCACCAGCTCCAAACCGCAGACAACGCGTAAGGCGATCCGCGGCATCGTCCATGAGGACTCCGGTCAGCTGATCATCGTCGACACACCCGGGATCCACCGGCCGAGGACACTGCTCGGCGAACGGCTCAACGACCTCGTGCAATCGACGCTCAGCGACGTCGACGTCATCGGTTTGTGCGTGCCAGCCAACGAGAAGATCGGGCCGGGCGACAAGTTCATCAACGAGCAGCTCGATCACTATCCGCGTGCGAAGAAGGTGGCCATCGTCACCAAGATCGACGCGGCTCCGAGGCCGACGACCGCCGAACAGCTCGCCGAGGTGCAGAAGCTGCGCGAGTGGGACCTGATCATCCCCGTTTCGGCGACCAGCAGCATCCAGCTTGACATCCTCGTCCGGGAACTGATCGCGCTTATGCCGACCTCGGAACCGCTGTACCCGGCGGATGCCGTCACCGACGAGATTCTCGAGGACCGGATCTCCGAGTACATCCGCGAAGCCTCGCTCGAGGGTGTGCACGACGAACTGCCGCACTCCATCGCCGTCACCATCGACGACATGATCGAGCGTGAGGACAAGGACATCCTGGAGATTTTCGCGAACATCTTCGTGGAGCGGGACAGTCAGAAGGCGATCATCATCGGCAAGGGCGGTTCCCGCCTGCGGGATGTGGGCCAGCAGGCACGCATCCCGATCGAGAAGCTCGTCGGCAAGCAGGTCTTCCTGTCCATCCGTGTGAAGGTCGCGAAGGACTGGCAGCGCGACCCCAAGCTGCTCGGGCGACTCGGCTTCTAGTCGGACGACCGGGACGAAAGGCGACGCGCATCTTGCCTGTGGCGGCCCTCCCTGCACAGGAGTCGACCGCGCACATCTTCAACAAACGGGCGTTCTCGCGTACAAAGTGCACAGATTCGACGCAGGGGCAGGCTAAACGGTGTTAGCCTGTTCCTGTGTTGTTCGGCACTCTGCTCCTTAGCTGCCGCGACGAGGCTTCCTTCTAAGCCCTCTCGTCGCGGGGTTTGTCGTTGGCTTTCCACACACGCGAGGAGAATAGAACAATGAGAAACAACCAGGCCGCTTCGGCCATGCCGATCCACAAGTACCGTCCGTACCACGAGCAGATCACCGTGGACCTGCCGGACCGCACGTGGCCGACGAAACGCATCACGACCGCGCCCCGTTGGTGCGCCGTCGACCTTCGTGACGGTAACCAGGCGCTGATCGACCCGATGAGCCCCGAACGCAAGCGGATCATGTTCGACCTGCTCGTCCGGATCGGTTACAAGGAGATCGAGGTCGGTTTCCCCAGCGCCAGCCAGACCGACTTCGACTTCGTCCGCAGTCTCATCGAAGAGAACGCCATCCCCGACGACGTCACCATCCAGGTGCTGACCCAGGCACGGGACCACCTGATCCAGCGCACCTATGAGTCCATCGCCGGCGCCAAGCAGGCGATCGTTCACCTCTACAACTCGACCAGCGTGCTCCAGCGCGAGGTCGTGTTCCGCACAGACAAGCAGGGCATCATCGATATCGCCCTGCACGGCGCCCAGGTCTGCCGTGAGATGGAAAAGCTCATCCCGGAGACCACGGTGTACTACGAGTACTCTCCGGAAAGCTACACCGGCACCGAGCTCGAGTACGCCGTCGACGTGTGCAACCAGGTTCTCGACGTCTTCGAACCGACCCCGGAGCGGAAGGTCATCATCAACCTCCCGTCGACGGTCGAGATGGCGACACCGAACGTCTACGCCGACTCGATCGAGTGGATGTCACGTCACCTCAATCACCGTGAGAACGTCATTCTCTCTCTGCACCCGCACAACGACAGGGGCACCGCCGTCGCCGCCGCCGAACTGGGCTACATGGCCGGCGCCGACCGCATCGAAGGCTGCCTCTTCGGCAACGGCGAGCGCACAGGCAACGTCGACCTCGTCGCCCTCGGCATCAACCTGTTCACTCAGGGCATCGACCCGCAAATCGACTTCAGCGACGTCGATGAAATCAAGCGCACCGCCGAGTACTGCAACCAGCTGAAGGTGCACGAGCGCAGCCCGTGGGCCGGCGACCTGGTGTTCACCGCGTTCAGCGGGTCGCACCAGGATGCCATCAAGAAGGGTTTCGAGGCGATGGCCGCGGATGCCGCCGCACGGGGATGCGACGTCAACGATCTCGAGTGGGCTGTCCCGTACCTGCCGGTCGACCCGAAGGACCTGGGCCGCAGCTACGAAGCGGTCATCCGCGTCAACTCACAGTCGGGAAAGGGCGGAGTCGCCTACCTGCTGAAAACGGACCACGCCATCGACCTGCCCCGCAAACTGCAGATCGAGTTCTCCGGCGTCGTGCAGGCGAAGACCGACGAGCAGGGCGGGGAGATGACCAGCGAAGCGATCTGGAGCATCTTCCAGGACGAGTACCTTCCCTCCGACAGCGAAAGTGAGAAGTGGGGCCGGTTCGAGTTGCAGTCGACGCGCACCGCCAGCCGTCTCGCCGGATCGGTCGAGCTCGTGGTCGACCTCCGCGACGGTGACGAAGTGACGGAGGCGACCTCGACCGGGAACGGGCCGATCGCGGCATTCCTCGGAGTGCTGCGTGAGCGAGGCATCGAGGTCACCCTCTACGACTACGTGGAGCACACCCTCGGAGCCAGCGGGGACGCGCAGGCCGCCGCCTACGTCGAGTTGCAGGTCGGTGACCGCCGTCTATGGGGCGTCGGCATCGACGGAGACATTTCGACGGCATCCCTCAAGGCCGTGGTTTCGGCCGTCAACCGGGCCATCCGGTCGACATCCGGCGACCGCACCCTCGCGACGGTGTAGTCGAGCCGTCGGCGGGGGAGCGCCGGCGGCGCGGCATCCGCGGGATACTTGACTGTGCCCGTTTACCGTGATGAAGGTGTCGTGTTGCGCACCCACAAGCTGGGTGAGGCCGACAGGATCGTGACACTGCTGACGCGTTCGCACGGCAAGGTCCGTGCGGTCGCGAAGGGTGTGCGTCGCACGGGTTCCAAGTTCGGTGCTCGCCTCGAGCCGTTCATGGTGGCCGACCTGCAGCTGTATGAAGGCCGCTCCCTCGACGTCATCAACCAGGCTGAGACGCTCGCCTCGTACGGCGCACTGATCGCCGCCGACTATTCCGCGTACACGGCGGCGACGGTGATGGTGGAGACGGCGGACAAGCTCACCGAATCCGAGGGCTCGCTGCAGCAATACCTGCTCCTGGTCGGCGCCCTGCGTTCGCTGTCCCGGCACGACCACGACTCCTCACTGACCCTGGACTCGTACCTGCTACGCGCGCTGTCGCTGGCGGGGTGGGCGCCGAGTTTCTTCGATTGCGCCCGGTGCCAGGCACCCGGACCGCACAGCCACACCGTGGTGCAGCTCGGCGGAGTCGTCTGCGACCAGTGCGCCCCGCCGGGGAGCCCCCGGCTCGACAGGCAGACCATCGGCCTCCTGTCTTCGCTTCTCACCGGGGACTGGGACCACGCCGACGCCTCCGAGGAAGACACGAGGGCGCGCGCGAGCGGGGTCGCCGCCGCGTACACCCAGTGGCACCTCGAACGCGGGCTCAAGTCCCTCGTCCACGTCTCCCGAGAGAAAGCCGACACGTGACCCCGAAACCTTTCACCCCCCGGGATGCTGTCGAATACCGTCCCCTCGACTGGACCGGAATTCATCCGCCCCAGTTCCCAGCGGCCGGTGTTCCCGAGCACGTGGCCATCGTCATGGACGGGAACGGCCGGTGGGCGAACCGGCAGGGCCTCCCACGCGTTGAGGGTCACCGGGCGGGCGAGTCGGCGCTGCTCGATGTGGTGGCCGGCGCCATCCAGGTCGGGGTGAAGCACCTCTCCGTCTACGCCTTCTCCACAGAGAACTGGCGCCGTTCTCCTGACGAGGTCCGGTTCCTGATGGGGTTCAACCGTGACGTGCTGCACCGCAGGCGAGACCAGCTCAACGAGTGGGGGGTGCGTGTGAGGTGGGCCGGGCGCAAACCGCGACTGTGGGCATCCGTCATCAAGGAACTGCAGTTCGCCGAGAAGCTGACGGCGGGCAACGACACCCTCACCCTGACGATGTGTGTCAATTACGGCGGCAGGACCGAGATCACGGATGCCGTCCGGCAACTGGCCGAGCAGGTCGCGGCGGGCACGCTGAAACCGTCGGGCATCACGGAGAAGTCGATCCAGCGCGCGCTCTACACGCCCGAGCTGCCCGACGTCGACCTCTTCGTGCGGAGTTCGGGGGAGCAGCGCACGAGCAACTTCCTGCTTTGGCAGAGCGCGTATGCCGAAATGGTGTTCCTCGACACCCTGTGGCCGGACTTCACCCGCGAAGACCTGTGGGAGGCGATCGGACGTTACATTTCGCGTGACCGCCGGTTCGGCGGGGCGGTCGACACACCGGGCGCCTGACCTCGCGAGTTGCGAACTTTGAGGGGGTCCCCGTCGCCCGGGACCCCTTCAAACCCAGGATCTCGCGAGATATGCGGCTGGGGGAATACCTGAAGGCTGGTCTCGGTTGGCCTCACTGTGAGTGAATCCATCAAAATCGACATCTGGTCCGACATCGCCTGCCCCTGGTGCTACATCGGCAAGCGCAAATTCGAAGCCGGCGCTGTCGCGTTCGCCGAGAAGGCCGGCGACAACGCACCCGAGGTGACGGTCGAATACCACAGCTTCGAACTCGCCCCGGATACCCCGGTCGACTTCGACGGAAGCGAAATCGACTTCCTCTCCACCCACAAGGGCATGCCGGCCGACCAGGTCCGCGGGATGCTCGACCGAGTCACCGGCATCGCTGGCGAGGCCGGGCTCGACTACAACTTCGACACCCTCAAGCACACCAACACCGTCAAGGCACACCAGCTGCTCCACTACGCCAAGGCGCACGGCAAGCAGTCCGAGGCCAAGGAGCGGCTGCTGAAGGCGTACTTCACCGAGGGCAGGCACGTCGGCCGGGTCGAAGACCTCGCCGACCTTGCCGCCGAGATCGGCCTTGACCGTGACGATGTCGTTCGCGCGCTGAACGACGACGAGTACCTCGACGCCGTCCGCGCTGACCAGGCCCTCGGTGTGGAATACGGCATTCAGGGTGTGCCGTTCTTCGTCATCGACGGCAAGTACGGCGTCTCCGGCGCCCAGGAATCAGCCACGTTCGCCCAGGTGCTCGACCAGGTCTGGACCGAGCGCGCGGCGGTCACGTCATGAGCGAACAGTCCGCCCGACCGGCACTGACTCTGCTCGGTGCTCCGGATGCTGTCGCATGCGAGGGTGACGCGTGCGCGATTCCGTCCCTCGCCGAGGTCACCGCGGCGGTCGAGAAGGCCTTCACTCCGGGTCGGTGATGTCGGCGACGGTCGCTCCATAGGCTTCGACGAGCGCGTCGACGTCGACGAAAGCGCTGTGGCCGGTGTCACCGGCGCCGAGGGCGACGCGGTGCCCTCTCACCGACTCGTCAACCCACACGGGCCAGGCCGTCGTGCTCCCCAGCGGGGTGATCGTGCCGCGGCCGTAGCCGGTTGCCGCGAGTGCGGCATCCGCTGACGGCATCGACAGCTTGTTCACACCGACGAGGGCGCGCAGTTTCGGCCAGGAGATCTTGCGGCCACCGGGCACCAGAGCGAACAGGTAGTCGCCGTCGTGCCGCTTCACGACGAGGGTCTTCACGATCTCGCGCGGTTCGATGCCGAGCAGGCTCGCCGCCTCCTCGAGGCTCGACGCGTTCGGACGCTCCACCACCTCGACCAAGAGCCCCCGGGAAGCCGCATCCGCCCGCATTCGCCCGATCCCTGCACCGGTTTCCTGTTCGGTCATGGCAACGCCCGCTTTCTGGGAGAATTGAAGGACATGTCTGCCATTCCTACGATAAGCCACGCCCCGGCACTGACGATCGGCTCGCTCGAGCTCGACGTGCCGGTGGTTCTCGCGCCCATGGCCGGGATCACCAACACCGCGTTTCGCCGGCTGTGCCGCGAGTTCGGCGTGGGCCTGTATGTCAGCGAAATGATCACCTCCCGCGCGCTCGTCGAGCGCAACAAGGAGACCATGCGGCTGATCACCCACCATGAGTCCGAGACGACCCGCAGCATCCAGCTCTACGGCGTCGACCCCAAGACGGTGTCGGAAGCAGTGACCATCCTCGTCGCAGAGGATCGCGCCGACCACATCGACCTGAACTTCGGCTGCCCCGTTCCCAAGGTCACCCGCAAAGGTGGCGGCTCCGCACTCCCGTGGAAGCAGGACCTGTTCCGCGACATCGTCGAGGGGGCAGTGAAAGCAGCCGGCGACATCCCGCTGACGGTGAAGATGCGCAAAGGCATCGACGCCGACCACCTCACCTACCTCGAAGCGGGCAAAGCGGCTGCAGGCGCCGGTGTCGCAAGCATCGCCCTTCACGCCAGGACCGCGTCGGAGTTCTACTCCGGTCAGGCCGACTGGTCGGCGATCACCAAGCTCAAGGAGACGGTGTCCGGCGTCCCGATCCTCGGTAACGGCGACATCTGGTCCGGCGAGGACGCCCTCCGGATGATGGCGGAGACCGGCTGCGACGGCGTCGTCGTCGGACGCGGTTGTCTCGGCCGCCCGTGGCTGTTCGGTGACCTCGCTGCAGCGTTCACCGGGTCGCCGACGCGATTCACCCCCACCCTCGGCCAGGTCGCCACCACGTTCCGCCGGCACGCGGAGCTGCTCGCCGAGTTCTTCGAAAGCGAAGAACGCGGATGCCGCGACATCCGCAAGCATGTCGCCTGGTACTTCAAGGGATACCCCGTCGGTGGAGACCTCCGGGCGAGCCTGGCGACGGTCCAGTCGCTCGACCAGCTCGACGAGCTGCTCGCTACGCTCGACTGGAATCTCCCGTATCCGGGAGCGGATGCCGAAGGCCAGCGCGGCCGGGCCGGATCGCCGAAGCGCACGGTGCTCCCCGACGGCTGGCTCGACTCCCGAACCCTCGGTGCGACCGAACGCGGAACCCTGACCGAAACAGAGGCGGACACCAGTGGCGGCTAGCGGGGACTATTCGGCTCACGACAACGAACGTGCCCTGCCCGAAACGCACTCCTCGCGCCGCACGAACTTCGCCAGGGACCGGGCACGCCTGCTGCACTCGAGTGCGCTGCGGCGGCTCGCGGCGAAAACGCAGGTGCTGAGCCCGGCGGCCGGGCTCGATTTCGCCCGGAACCGGCTCACCCACTCGCTCGAAGTCGCCCAGGTCGGGCGTGAACTGGCGACAAGCCTCGGCCTCGAACCGGACATCGTCGACACCGCCTGCCTCGCCCACGACCTCGGCCACCCGCCGTTCGGTCACAACGGGGAGCGGGCTCTCAACGACTGGGCGGAGAACATCGGCGGTTTCGAGGGGAACGCGCAGACCCTCCGAATCCTCACCCGTCTCGAACCGAAGGTGTTCGACGCCCACGGCCGGTCGCATGGTCTCAACCTCACCCGGGCGAGTCTCGACGCGAGTTGCAAGTATCCCTGGCCAGCCGCACAGGCCGTTCACGACCCCGGCGGACGCGCGAAATTCGGGTTCTTCAACGAGGACAGCGACGCGTTCGTCTGGCTTCGGGCAGGTGCACCGGCCCGCCAGCGCTGCATCGAAGCGGAGGTGATGGACCTCTCCGACGACATCGCTTACTCGGTGCACGACTTCGAGGATGCGATTGTCAACGAGTACATCGATCCGGCTTTCCTCAGCGCGCGGGCCGGCCATGAGTCGCTGATCCGCGCGGTCCAGGCCTGGGCCGGCGAAAGTTTCACCCTCGACGACATGGCGGCGGCGTTCGACCGGCTCGCCGGTTACGACGTCTGGATGACGAGCTGGGATGCCTCGCGTCGCGACCTCGCCAAGCTGAAGAACTTCACCAGCCAGATGATCGGCCACTTCTCCCAGTCGGCCACACAGGCCACCCGTGAGGCCTACCCGCAGTCAAGTCTGATCCGGTTCGGCGCGAGCGTGATCGTCCCGCACGAGGTGCAGGCCGAGATCGCCGTTCTCAAGGGCGTCGTCGCCGCCTTCGTGATGGCGAGCGACGCCCGCCAGCCGATCTACCGGCAGCAGCGCGACATCCTCACCGACCTCGCCGACGGATTGTTCCAGGCGGGGCCTGAATCGCTCGACCGCGGCTTCGCCGACGACTGGGCCGAGGCCGCTGATGACGCCTCGCGCAAACGTGTCGTCGTCGACCAGGTCGCGAGCCTCACCGATCAGTCGGCCCTGGCCTGGCACGAACGCCTCGCTCTGAGCGCCTGACTCAGCCCCTCCCTGTGGGGAGGCCGCCGGCACGGTGATCCTCGATAGGATGGGATGATGGCCGGCCGCATTCGCTCAAGCGACATAGACGAGGTCAAGTCACGCACGAATATCGCCGACATCGTCGGTGACTTCGTCAGCCTGAAGTCCGCCGGCGTCGGCTCGCTCAAAGGTCTGTGCCCATTCCACGACGAACGCAGCCCCAGCTTCCACGTTCGGCCGCAGCTCGGTTTCTACCACTGCTTCGGCTGTGGCGAATCCGGCGACGTCATCTCGTTCCTGCAGAAAATGGACCACGTCACCTTCGCGGATGCCGTCGAACGACTGGCCGCGCGGGTCGGCTTCCAGCTCACCTACGAAGACGGCGACAGCGCCCCCGACCACAGCAACCGGGCCCGGCTCCTCGCCGCAAACGCGGCCGCAGAAACGTACTTCCGCGAGCAGCTCGCGACACCGGGGGCGGACCCCGGGCGACGATTCCTCGGCGAACGCGGCTTCGACCACTTCGCCGCCGACCGGTTCGGGGTGGGCTTTGCGCCGAAGAGCTGGGACTCCCTCACCGCGTTCCTGCGCGGCAAGGGTTTCAGCGTTGAGGAAATCACCGCATCTGGTCTCGTCTCCCAGGGCGATCGCGGTATCTACGACCGATTCCGTGGGCGCCTGATCTGGCCGATCCGGGACGTCACCGGCCAGACCGTCGGATTCGGTGCGCGTAAACTCCTCGACGACGACAAGGGCCCCAAATACCTCAACACCCCCGAAACGGCGGTGTACCACAAGGCGCAGGTCCTCTACGGGCTCGACCTCGCCAAACGGGACGTCTCCCGCAGCGGGCGGGTCGTGGTGGTCGAGGGATACACCGACGTGATGGCCTGCCACCTGGCCGGCGTGACCACCGCCGTCGCCACCTGCGGCACCTCGTTCGGCGTCGACCACATCAAGACCCTCCGACGGGTGATGGGGGATGACAGCGGCAAGGGTGAGGTCATCTTCACCTTCGACCCGGACGCCGCGGGGCAGAAGGCCGCGATGCGCGCGTTCGCCGAGGAGCAGCGTTTCTCCGCCCAGACCTACGTCGCCGTGGCACCGGACGGCCTCGACCCCTGCGACCTGCGGCTCAACCGCGGCGACGACGCGGTTCGCCGTCTCATCGACGCCAAGGAACCGATGTTCGAGTTCGTCATCCGGCAGACGCTCGCCGCGTACGATCTGGAGACCGTCGAAGGACGCGTCGGCGCACTGACCGAATCGGCGCCGATCATCGCTGACATCCGGGACCCGTCCCTCCGCCCCGGCTATACGCGCGTCCTCGCTCGGCACCTCGGAGTCGACCTCGCCGAGGTGCAGGCGGCGATCAGCCGCGCCGGGAAGGGCAGTAATCGTGCCGCAGCCTCGAAGAACCAGGTCGTGACATCCCCGAGTGAGGTTCCGGTCGAACGCCCGGCGTCCCTCCGAGACCTGCCGGGAGACCCCGCCACGAGACTGGAGCGCGACGCCCTGATGGCGATCCTCCAGCATCCCGAACTGGCCGGGCATGACCTCGTGCAGCGAGCTGTCCTCACCGGATTCGTGAACCCGACCCTCGCCGTCGTCCGCGACGCCATCGCCGCAACCCTCGACAGCTTCGGCACCGCAGCGTGGTTCGCCCGGGTGACCGATACCGTGCCGACGCCGATGGCGGGCCTGGTGCAACAGCTCGCCGTCGCTCCCATCCCTGAGCGATCCGAACGTGACCTGACCAGCTATGTGCGAGAGATCACCGTGGCACTGGTCGACCGGGATCTGCTGCGGCAGTCCCACGACATGCTCGGTCGGCTGCAGCGGATCGATCCGAAGGAGCGCGAGAGCTACCGGGCACTCCAAGGTGAGCTCATGGCACTCGAAGTGGAACGCCGCAGGCTCCGCGAACGGTGACCGGCGCGTGGGGTGGCGCCGTGCCTTGTGTAGGGCAGGATGGTGCCATGACTGCATCAGGAGCCATGGGAACAGCTGTGCGGGTCGACGACCTCGCGGTCGAGTACCCGGGTCGGCGCATGCGCGCTCCGCATCGGGCGCTCGACGGGGTCGACTTTGTCGTCGGGGACGACGAGATCGTCGGCATCGTCGGCGAGTCAGGCTCGGGCAAGTCCACTCTCGCCCGCGTGCTGGCGGGTGACCTTGTCTCGCCGAAGGGCGCGGACCCCGCCCCGGTGATCGTCGGCGGCGACGCGACAGTCCTCGATTACCGGTTGCGGGGCATCCGTCGCCGGGAACTGACCAGCCTGACCTTCAACGTCGCGTACCTGCCCCAGGACGCCGCCTCCCGGCTCGCCCCTGAACTGACCGTGGCCGAGCTCATTGGTCAACCGATCCTGCAGCGTGATCGCCTGTACAACCGCAAAGCGCTCGGCGTGCGGGTCGCGACCATGCTCGACGCGGTACAGCTGCCTCTGGCCGTCCTCGACAAGTTCCCGTTCGAACTCTCCAGCGGCCAACGCCAAAGGGTGGCCGTGGCCCGCTCGCTCGTACTCGGCCCGAAATTGTGGGTGGCTGACGAACCGACCGCAGGAATCGACGTCACGGTTCGTGGCTCGATCAGCAGCCTGATCACGCGGCTTCGTGAGGAGGGAAGCTTCGCAGCAGTTCTCATCAGCCACGACCTGACGCTGTTGCGCCGGACCACCTGCCGGGTTGCAGCGCTTCATGCCGGCCGGATCGTGGGCCTCGGGCCGATCGACGATTTGCTCGCGCGCCCCGAGCATCCGTTCCTCATCGGCTTGTCCCACGCGGATTCGAGGATTTCATCGGATGCTGGCTGACCGATTCGCCATCCCGATTTGGTGTCTGCGATTCCTTTGGTAAAGTAAATGCGCAACACATAATCCTCGATAGCTCAATTGGCAGAGCAATCGGCTGTTAACCGGTAGGTTCTTGGTTCGAGTCCAAGTCGAGGAGCTGAGAAGACCACAAGGGCTCCACCCCTGTGGTCTTTTCTTTTGCCCCGGTGCTGATGCCCGGGGCTACTTCTGTGGCGTGTGCTCAGTCGTCGAGGTTGTCGACGCCGGGCATCCAGCTGACATCGGGGACACCCCACCCCATCTTGCGGGTGATCTTCGCGGCGAGCTTTCGTTCATGCCTGGCGAGCCGGTCGACGTACAGATACCCGTCGAGGTGGTCGTATTCGTGTTGAAGAATACGAGCACGCCACCCGTCGACCCGGATCTCGACGGGCTGCTGGTCGAGATCGACCCCCGTCACGATCGCTTCATCGGCGCGACGCAGCGGGAAACGCTCACCAGGGAACGACAGACAGCCCTCCGATTCAAGTTCCTCGTCCGGCTCGCCGGCGGCAGGAGGAGTGATCCACATCTCCGGATTGATCACGACACCGCGCCACGGGCCGTGCTCGTCGGTGTCGTAGCCGTACACGAAGATGCGCAGCGGCACGCCGACCTGAGGGGCGGCGAGACCGACGCCGGGGGCGGCATCCATCGTTTCGAACAGGTCGGCGACGAGTTGCCGGAGCGAGTCGTCGAAGTCGGTCACCGGCTCGGCGGGGGAGTGGAGCACCGGGTCACCCGTGATGCGAATGGGGAGAATGGCCATTCGTTGAGCCTAACCAAGACGGGCCCGTTGTAGGCTCACAACGTGATGTTTGCGAACAACGACTTCAACGACCTGACGGCGGAGTTCGTTCGCAATCCCAGTCAGCTCATCGGCATCCCTCTGGCGATCGTGGGTGCTGTTTTCCTGTCGCTTGGCGCACAGTTCCAGCATCGCGGTGTCACGAAGGTCGAGGAGAACAGTGGCGTCGACGCGCGCAGCGGACTGAACGTCGGGCAGCTGAAGCAACTCCTCGCTCGCCCATCCTGGGTTCTTGGCTCGCTGATGCTCGCCTTTGCCATCGCGTTCCAATTGACCGCACTCGTCTGGTCACCGCTGATCATCGTGCAGCCGCTCGGCGCCATCGCGCTCGTCATCACCTCCGTGCTCAACGCCCGCATCCACAAAATGAAGCTCAACCGTGCCTCGGTGATCGCCATCTCTGCCTGCGTCGGCGGGGTCGCCCTGTTCGTGACCGTGGCCGCACTTGTGGCAGGCGAGAAGCCGGTCACGACGGTCGATCTGTTGACCGTGCTGGTGATGCTGGGCGTCGTGCTCGTGGTGTTCGCGCTCGGTTTCGTGTTCTTTCGCAAACGGTCGAAAGCGCTGTTCTTCATCCTCGCGGCTGGAATCATCTACGGGTTCGTGGCCACCCTCGCGAAGGTCGTCATCAACCGGATCGTCAATGAGAACTTCGACTGGCTGACCGTGCTGTGCGTGGTTGCGCTTCTCGCGGCGACGGGAATCGGTGCCTACTTCGTCCAGACCGCATACTCGTCCGGCCCGCCTGACCTGGTGATCGCCGGGCTGACGGTTGTGGACCCGATGGTCGCGGTCGCCATCGGCATCGTCGTGCTTGACGAAGCATCTGGCGCCCCACTCTGGGCGATGATCGGTTTCGCTGTCGCCGGGGTCCTCGCCGTTTGGGGAGTCTTCCAGCTGGCGCGTCACCATCCGCAGGTGCAGCCGTAGCCACAGCTGCCGGGGTCCGCAACGATCAGCCTCGCCGTACCTGGCCGTCCCTGCCCTGGCGCAGTGCACGCACTGGATGGCCGCTTCCAACTGAGAACGGCCGATCCGACCGAGTGCATGCGCCTGCCGAAGGTACCGTTCGCCGCGTTCGATTTGCGCGGCATCCCACAACGCGGTGTCCTGCTCGTCGAGAGCGACGAGCGTGCCGTCGGGCCCGGCGCGAGCGGCGGATCGGGAGATCGACAGGAGAAGGAGGGCGGCGAGTCCGCCCGGATACGGCGCTTCGCCCGCACGAGGCGCTGCGCCATGGACGGGCCGGGGATCGCGTAAGCCGACGCGATGCGGGCGGCGTCAAACCCGAGCACCGTCTGCAGCATGGGCGGTGTTTGAATCGCCGGGTCGATCGCCGGGTGAGCACAGGTGAACAGGAGGGCGAGCCGTTTGTCGGGGATGGCGTCGATGTCGACTTCGACCGGGTCGGCGTTCGCCACATCGATGGCGTCGACAGTCGCCCGTGGAATTCACGGGCGACGTGCTCCGCTGCTGCCGCGGCAGTCAGGTCGTGCTCTGCCACTGCCCATCCGCGAAGTGAAGCGCAGAGGGGCGGATCTCGATCACGCCGTACTGGGCGGCCGGGCACTTCTCGGCCCA
>NZ_JBKJWH010000177.1:0-2838 GCF_046716805.1 Mycetocola sp.
AACACGAGAAGGATCGCGCTCAGCACGCTGACGGCGGTGAGGGTCAGGGCGCTGACGAGGACCTGGGCCCTGCGGTAGGCGCCGAGCACAAGCGCCACTGCTGCACCGAGCAGCGGCAGCAACACGAGGAGGGGCACCAAGGCGCTCATCGATTCTCCTCCAATCCCCGGCTGGGCCGATCCGGATGTTCGTCGCTGTCGGCCAGGATCCTCTGGATGGCTGCATCGTCGAGGTCGACGGCGTCGAAGGTGGCATCCGTCGCCGCTTCGGTGTCGCCGGTGTGCTGATCGGGCACGGCGTCACCCTGGTCACCGAGTTGCGCCAGCCACCACGACCGATAGATCAGGGCGAGGACGAATGCGGTGAGGCCGAAGTTGATCACAATGGCCGTGAGCATGAGCACCTGCGGAACCGGGTCAGCCATCCCTTCGTCCGCGCTGGTCCCCGTGACGATCGGCGCCGCGCCGTTCGGTCCGCTGACCAGCAGGATGAGCAGGTTGGTCGCGTTGCCGACAAGCATGAACCCGATGAGCACGCGGGTGAGGCTTCGCTCGAGCATCACCGTGATGCCGACGGCGTAGAGCACGGCCATGAGCACGATGAGAGTTGCTGAGGCGGTCATCGGGTGACCTCACTCTCAGAGAAGTCGTCGCGGGATTCCTCGGAGAGGTCCGCCTCTTCCTGCTGACGGTCGATTTCGGCGCCGAGGCTGCGGAGGATGTCGAGGACGAGCCCCACGACGACGAGGTACACACCCACATCGAAGATCGTCGACGTGCCGAAGGACAGCGAGCCGAAGAAAATCACGTCCGTTTCAAAGTACGCCGAGGTCAACGTCTCGGCTCCGAAGAACAGCGAAGCGACGGCACAGCCGGCTGCGAGCGCGATACCTGCCCCGAGGATCTTGCCGGCGTCGATGGGGATCGCCTCGGCCAGTTCATAGCGGCCACCGGCGAGGTACCGCGCGACGAGGGCGAGACCCGCGAGCAGTCCCCCGGCGAAGCCGCCGCCAGGGGCGTTGTGCCCGACGAAGAGGAAATAGACGGAGACGAGGATCGCCGGGTGGAAGAGCAGCCGCACGAGCACCTCGAGCAGCACGGAGCGGTGGTCGGGCGCGAGGGCGCGCCCGGCCAGCAGCCAGCTCATCCGGCTGGAACTGGCCTCGGGCCCCGGTGCAAGCGGGTCGACGAGGACGCGCCTGCGGTTCCGTCCCCGCCGCTGCTGCTGGGAACCGACGAGCCGTGGGATCGGCCCGGCCCGGCCGGTGACGAACAGCAGGCTTGCGATGCCGGTCGCGACGACGACGAGCACGGCGATCTCGCCCATGGTGTCCCAGGCCCGGATGTCCACGAGGACCGTGTTGACGATGTTGCGTCCGTGCGCTTCTTCGAACGCGAGTCGCGGCCATTCGGTACCGATGCTCTCGGTCTGCCGGGCGCCGAGCGCGATCACGGCGACGACAGCCATGGTGGCGCCGACCGCGATGCCGATCGACGCCCGCAAGAGTCGTTTCACGGGCTTGTTGCGCTGGGCGATCTTGGTCGGCAGCCGGCGGAGGACGAGGACGAACACAACGAGGGTCACCAACTCCACGAGCGCCTGGGTGAGCGCGAGGTCCGGTGCCCCGTGCATGGCGAACAGGGCCACCATGCCGAATCCGGTCGTCCCGACGAGGAGGACCGCACTCATTCGCTGCTTCGCCTGGCCGGCCATGACGGCGGCGATCGCGATGGCGACGGCGACGAATACTTGCTCAGGGTAGTCCCACGGGCGGATGCTGTCGGGCCAGGTCCGGTTCAGGGCGCTGGCAACGCCGAGAGTGAGGACATAGACGACGAGAATCGTTGCCAGGTACTGCGGCAGGCCACCGCGCTGGGCGAAGATGGTGGAGCGCGCCGCCAGGCGGTCGACAAGACGCACGCTGAGCCAGTACCCGCGAGACGCGTCCAGCGTCGATGGAACGGCATCCTGGACTCGAGCGACCCAGATGCGCCGCCAGAACATCACAAGTCCGAGCGCGACCACGAGGGCGGAGAGGGCGAGGGCGGGTTCGAAGCCGTGCCAGAGGGCGAGGTGGTAATCGCCCGGCTCCGGCATAGTCTGTGCGTAGGGGCGGAGCGCCGGGTCAAGGAGGGGGCCTGCCCCGACGCCGAGCACGATCGTCACAGCGCTGAGGATGCCTGGGGCGATCAGGATGCCCCAGCCATCGGCGTGAAGTGTCGATGGAGCGGCGTCCTTGCGGGTAGCGAAAGCTCCCCAGAAGAAACGGGCACTGTACGCGACGGTCAGCACCGAGCCGACGGCGGTGCCGACGAGCGCGATCCAGCCCCAAACATCCCCGGCGAGCCCCGCTTCGAGGAAAGCGGTGAAGACGGCTTCCTTCGCGACGAATCCGAGGAGCGGCGGGATGCCGGCCATTGACGCGACCGCAACGAGGGTGATGGCGGCGAGCATTTTGGACTGGCGGCCAACTCCTGAGAGCTTGCGCCAGTCCCGTGTACCGGTGCGGTGGTCGAGAATGCCGACGACGAGGAACAGCGCCGCCTTGTACAGGGCGTGCGCGAGCAGGAGCGCGGCACCGGCGAGGGCGGCGTCGTGCCCGCCGAAGCCGACGATCACCATCAGGAATCCGAGTTGGCTGACCGTGCCGTAGGCGAGGACGAGCTTGAGGTCGTACTGCCGCAGCGATCGCCAGGCTCCGACGAGCATCGCCAGGACGCCGAGACCGACGAGCACCGGCGTCCAGCCAGGGATGTCGGCGTAGCCGGGTGCGAAGCGGGCAACGAGGTAGATGCCGGCCTTCACCATGGCGGCGGCGTGCAGGTAGGCACTCACCGG
>NZ_JBKJWH010000178.1:0-8647 GCF_046716805.1 Mycetocola sp.
GCCGGACATTCTCATCACGACCCCGGAATCCCTGTTCCTCATGCTGACCTCGGCGGCCCGTGAGACGTTGCGTTCGGTCGAGACGGTGATTATCGATGAGGTTCACGCCGTCGCCGCGACCAAGCGCGGTGCACACCTGGCGCTGTCGCTCGAGCGCCTCGACGCCCTGCTCGAAAAACCGGCGCAGCGCATCGGACTGTCGGCGACGGTGCGTCCGCGGGAGGAGGTCGCCCGCTTCCTCGGCGGCACCGCCCCGGTCGAGATCGTTGCGCCCCCCGCCTCCAAACGCTTCGACCTCCGCGTGGTCGTGCCGGTCGACGACATGACCAACCTTGCCGCGGCTGCCCAGCCGAGGGAGGGCTCAGCTGCCGGCGCCATCCAGGAAGACGGCGAGCGCGCCGGGTCGATCTGGCCGCACGTCGAGGAGGCGATCGTCGACCGCATCCTCGAACACCGGTCGACGATCGTGTTCAGCAACTCGCGGCGCCTGGCTGAACGTCTGACCGCCCGATTCAACGAAATCTACGACGAACGGATGGCGGCGGCCGAACCGGTCGAGGACCTCGTCGGCGCGGTCGCCGAGGTGGGCTCCCGGCCGCCGGCCGCCCTCCTCGGGGCGAGCGGGCAGACCGCCGCCCGCGACGTGAACGCTCCGCAGCTGGCGCGCGCCCACCACGGCTCGGTGTCGAAGGAACAGCGCGGCTTGATCGAAGACGACCTCAAATCCGGTCGGCTGCGTTGCGTCGTGGCGACGTCAAGTCTCGAGTTGGGCATCGACATGGGCGAGGTCGACCTCGTCGTGCAGGTGGAGTCTCCGCCGTCTGTCGCGAGCGGGCTGCAGCGCGTGGGCCGGGCAGGGCACCAGGTGGGCGAGATCTCCCGCGGTGTGCTGTTCCCGAAACACCGGGCCGACCTCGTCAACTCCGCCGTGGCATCCGAGCGCATGGTCTCCGGCCAGATCGAGTCGCTCGCGGTGCCGTCGAACCCGCTCGACATCCTCGCCCAGCAGACCGTCGCCGCGACCGCCCTCGAACCGATCGACGTGGAGGTGTGGTTCGAGCAGGTCAAGCGCAGCGCGCCGTTCATCCGCCTGCCGCGATCGGCGTTCGAGGCGACGCTCGACCTCCTCGCCGGCCGGTACCCCAGCGACGAATTCGCCGAGCTGCGCCCCCGTATCGTCTGGGACCGTGACGCCGGCACCCTCACCGGCCGGCCTGGAGCGCAACGCCTCGCGGTGACGAGCGGTGGCACGATACCCGACCGTGGGCTCTTCGCCGTGTACATGGTGTCAGGGAACGCGGAGGGGGCAGGCTCCCGGGTCGGCGAACTCGATGAGGAGATGGTTTACGAATCCCGGGTCGGCGACGTGTTCGCGCTGGGCGCGACGAGCTGGAAGATCCAGGAGATCACCCACGACCGCGTCCTCGTCACTCCCGCCTACGGCCAGCCGGGTCGGCTGCCGTTCTGGAAAGGCGACGGGCTCGGCCGGCCGGCTGAACTCGGTGAAGCGGTCGGTGCCTTCATGCGGGACATCGACTCGGCACAAGCGACGGATGCCGCCGAACGGCTCGCCGGGGCAGGCCTCGATTCGCGGGCGGCGACGAACCTCATCGCCTACCTCACCGAGCAGCGCACGGCCACGGGGCACATCCCGAGCGACAGGACGCTTGTCGTCGAACGCTCCCGCGACGAACTCGGCGACTGGCGGGTGATCCTGCATTCCCCCTACGGCATGCAGGTGCATGCACCGTGGGCTCTCGCCGTTGGCGCCCGCGTGCAGGAGCGGTTCGGCATCGACGGCGCTTCGATCGCGAGCGACGACGGCATCATTGTGCGCATCCCGGACACCGAGATCGAACCGCCCGGTGCCGAGCTGTTCGTTTTCGACGCCGACGAACTCGAAGCCGTCGTCACGGAGCAGGTCGGCGGCTCGGCGCTGTTCGCGTCACGGTTCCGCGAGTGCGCTGCCCGTGCCCTCCTTCTGCCGAACTACTCCCCCGGCAAACGCGCCCCCCTGTGGCAGCAACGCCAGCGATCGGCGCAACTGCTCGACGTCGCCCGCAAGTACCCGGCGTTCCCGATCATCCTCGAAACCGTGCGGGAATGTCTTCAGGATGCCTACGACCTGCCTGCCCTGCTCGGCATCGCGAAGAAGCTGGCGAGCCGCGGCATCCGGATCGTCGAGACCACGACCGATACGCCGTCGCCATTCGCGAAGTCGCTGCTCTTCGGCTACGTCGGCGCGTTCATGTACGAGGGCGACAGCCCGATCGCCGAACGCAAGGCGGCCGCGCTGACCATCGACTCGGCCCTGCTCGCCGAGTTGCTCGGTCAGGTGGAGCTGCGTGAGCTGCTCGACCCGGGAGTCATCGCGCAGACCGAGAGTGAACTGCAACGGCTGGCGGAATCCCGAAAGGCCCGCGGCGTCGAAGGTGTCGCCGACCTGCTGCGCATGCTCGGACCGCTGCCGCTCGACGAGGTCGCCGCGCGGCTCGAATCGGAGCATGCGCTCGAGGATGCCACGGTGCACCTTGCCGAGCTGGCGCGCGCGAAACGCGTCATCGGTGTCAGCTTCGCTGGCACGGCCTGGTGGGCTGCCATCGAAGACTCCGCCCGGCTGCGCGATGCACTCGGGGTACCGTTGCCGATCGGCGTCCCCGACGCGTTCATCGAACCCGTCGCGGACCCCGTCGGCGACCTCATCGCTCGCTATGCCCGCACCCACGGCCCGTTCACCACACAGGAGGTCGCCGACCGGTTCGGTCTCGGGAGCGCTGTGGCCCAGCACACGCTTGTTCGGCTCGCCGATTCACGCCGTGTGATGCGCGGGGAGTTCCTCGCCACCGGCCGTGAGTCGATCGGGGACAACACCGAATGGTGCGACTCCGAGGTGCTCCGGCGTCTCCGGGTCCGTTCCCTGGCCGCCCTCCGGCACGAGGTCGAGCCGGTGGAGCAGCAGGCCTTCGCCCGGTTCCTGCCCAGCTGGCAGAATGTCGGCGGCCGCCTGCGCGGTGTCGACGGTGTGGCATCCGTCATCGACCAGCTGGCCGGCGTGAACATCCCCGCTTCGGCGTGGGAGTCGCTCATCCTGCCCCAGCGCGTGACCGACTACTCACCGGCCATGCTCGACGAACTGACCGCAACGGGCGAGGTGCTCTGGTCTGGAGCGGGGGCGTTGCCGGGCAACGACGGCTGGGTCGCCCTGCATCTCGCTGAAACCGCCCACCTGACCCTGCCCCTCGTGCCGGAGCACCAGCCAGATGAGCTCCAACGTGAAGTGTTGCTCGCGCTCGGCGGGGGTGGAGCGTTCTTCTTCCCTCAGCTTGCCGAGGCCACCGGAGCGGCCGATGACAAGTCCCTCGTCGCCGCCCTCTGGGAGCTGGTCTGGGCCGGCCTCATCACGAACGACACCCTCGCTCCGCTGCGAACCCTCACCGGGCACGGCGGCGGTGCGCACCGCACGCAGCGTGCGGCTCCACGCTCGCGGATGTACCGGGGTCGACCGCTCAGCCGGCCGAGCATGTCGACGCGGGTGACGCCGGCGCTCGGCGGGCGCTGGTCGATCCTGCCCCTCGCCGAGCAGGATGCGACGGTCCGCACCGCTGCGACCGCCGAAACGCTTCTCGAACGCTACGGCGTCGTCACCCGTGGTTCGGTGATGAGCGAAGGTGTGCCGGGCGGGTTCGCCCTCACCTATCGCGTGCTCAGCACGTTCGAAGACACCGGCCGGGCTCGGCGCGGCTACTTCATCGACGGGCTCGGCGCCGCCCAGTTCGCGACCGCCGGCACCGTGGACCGGTTGCGCTCCTTCGCCCGGAGCGACGCGAATGATGTTCCGGATGCCGCGGATCGCGTCGTCGTGACGCTCGCGGCAACCGACCCGGCGAACCCGTACGGCGCGGCGCTGGCCTGGCCGACCGTCGAGAGCCCTGGCACGAAGCACCGGCCGGGACGGAAGGCGGGCAGTCTCGTCACCCTCGTCGACGGTGCGCTCACCCTGTACGTGGAGCGGGGCGGAAAGACCCTGCTCACGTTCACCGACGACGAATCCGTGCTCACGATCGCTGCGGCGTCCGTCGCCGAGCTGGTGCGCCGTGGCCGGATCGACAAGCTCGCCATCGAGAAGGTGAACGGGGTCTTCGTGCTGGGCACGCCGGCTGGAGCGGCCCTTCGGGAGGCTGGATTCACCGAGACGCCACGCGGGTTGAGGATGCGGCATGCCTGAGGGCGATACCGTCTACCGGGCCGCGCGCCACCTGAATGACGTGCTCGAGGGCGCGACGGTGACGACCTGGGACATCCGGGTCCCGGCCTTCGCGACAAGCGATCTCACCGGTGAACGGATCGAAGGTGTCATCAGCCGGGGCAAGCATCTGCTGCACCGGGTGGGCGATTACAGCCTCCACAGCCACCTCAAAATGGAGGGCACCTGGCACCTCTATCGGCCGGGATCGGCGTGGAAGCGACCCGCATTCCAGGCACGGGCGCTGGTCGGAACGGCGCACTGGCTCAGCGTCGGATTCGAGCTCGGGGTCGTCGAGCTGATTGCCCGAAGCGATGAGCACACGGTCGTCGGCCACCTCGGGCCGGACCTGTTGGGCGACGACTGGGACACAGTCGAGGCGATCGCCCGGCTGGAGTCGGTTCCTGAGCGCCCCGCGGCCGTCGCCCTTCTCGACCAGCGCAACCTCGCCGGCCTCGGCAACGTCTATGCCAACGAACTGTGCTTCGTCCGCGGCATCCTGCCGACTCATCCGATCGGCGACACGGATGTTGTTGCCCTCGTCGCCCTGTCGCATCGCCTGATCCTCGCGAACCGCGATCGGGTCGAACGCACGACGACCGGCGACACCCGGCCAGGCCAGCAGACCTGGGTCTACGGACGGGGTGGCAAGCCGTGCCGCCGCTGCGGGACGCGAATCCGCTCGGGTTTCCTCGGGCCGACCCCGGTTCAACAGCGAGAAACCTACTGGTGCCCGCGTTGTCAGACCTGACTCACGTCAGCGCCGGCGCTCGATGTCGGCGACGAAGCGGTCGACCCTCTCGAGCAACCGCGCCCGGTTCGCTCGCATGACGGTCGTCGGGTACGGCTGGATCGGCGCGGCGTACGGCTGCAGCCTCACATGGGCGGAACAGGTCAGCTCTGAGCAGATGTATGTGCCAACGGTGCTGCCGTTCCGGCCTGCCTCACCGGCGAGCGGCGCGACGAAGAGAGCGACGTCGTTCGCTGGCTGCGACGTGTGGCAAAAGCTGCAGAGGTGAACCTGGATTCGGGCCACCCGGTCGGCGCGGCGCAGGACGATCCCGGCCGGCGAATCTGCACGCCAGAAGACCAGGGAGTACCGCCCCGGGGTGTTCGGATCGCTCCACCCGAAATAGTCGAGTTCGTCCCACGGCGCGAACGCCAGGCCGGACGGCACGAACAAGCGGGTGGCCTCAGCCGTGGCGCAGTTCAGAAACGATGCCCGGATCTGCCCTTCGGTCAACTCTTCCATCAGGTCTCCCTCGACGCCACAGCCTCCCCAGCATAAGGTCCGACGCAGGATGCTTCAATCCTCAGCTCTACACGTTCGCCTTCAACGCGGTGAGCAGCTGGGTCAGCGTCGCCTTCGCGTCGCCGAGGGCGATGGACACCTTCGGGTCATAGAAGAGCTCGTTCTCGATTCCGGCGAATCCCGGGTTGAGGCTGCGCTTGAGGAAAACGACCTGTTTCGCTTCAGCGACGTTGAGGATGGGCATGCCATAGATCGGTGACCCCGGTGACGACTTTGCTGCTGGGTTGACCACGTCGTTCGCTCCGATGACCAAGACGAGGTCCGTGGACTTGAATTGCCCGTTCACAACGTCCATCTCCAGGAGAGACTCGTACGGGACGTTCGCCTCAGCGAGCAGCACATTCATGTGCCCGGGCATCCGGCCGGCCACGGGATGGATGCCGAAGACCACGTCCGCTCCCCTGCCAGTCAGGAGTTCGGCGAGCTCGGCCGCGGCGTGATGCGCCTGGGCGACGGCGAGGCCGTAGCCGGGAACGATGACGATCCTGCTCGAATACTCGAGCAGGATTGCGACGTCCTCCGGAGTCACCGTCCGAACCGGGCGGTCCACCGCTCCGGCATCCGCCCCGATTGTGCCGGTGCTTCGGAACGCGCCGAACACGATGCCGGTCACCCTGCGGCCCATGGCGGTGGCCATCGACATGGTGAGGATCGTACCGCTGGCGCCGACGAGGGTTCCGGCGATGAGCAGCAGCACGTTGGACAGAACGACACCGGACCCGGCGACCGCGAGCCCGGTGAAGGCGTTGAGCAGTGAAATGACGATGGGCACGTCTGCGCCGCCGATGGGCAGAACGAAGAGGACGCCGACGATCAGGCCGATCCCGAGAAGCGCCGCGGCATACAGAAGACTGCCGGTGATCACCATGGCGACGGCCGTCGCCACCGCGCCGAGTGTGAGCACACCGAGGAGGACGCCGAGTCCGGGGAAAACCACGGCCCGGGAGGTGATGATGCCCTGTAACTTGCCGAAGGTGATGAAGGATCCGGTGAGCGAAAGGCCGCCGATGAAGACGGTGAAAGCGATGACAGCGCCAGCCCAGACGTCCGGCCCGTGGGTGAACTCGACAACGGCGACGAGTGCGGCCGCGCCGCCGCCGACACCGTTGAAGGCCGCGACGAGCTGGGGCATCTGGGTCATCTGCACCCGCCGGGCAGCGGGAACGGCGATAACCGCGCCGACCACGACGGCCAGGGCGATCCAGATTCCGTTACGGATGTCATGACCGAGCACGTAGACGCCGATCGCGACAACAGCACCGGTCGCGCCGAGCCGGTTCGCGCGCCGTGCCTTACGCGGGGAGCTCAGACCCTTGAGCGCGAGGATGAAGAGAACAGCGGCGATCAGGTAGCCGGCGAGCACGGCGGAGTCGCTGAGGAGTTTCACTTCACCCTCTCCTTACGGGCCGCTCGACCCGGTTTAGCCGCGAACATGACAAGCATCCGGTCGGTGACAACGAATCCACCGACGATGTTGATCGTGGCGAGGAGGACGGCGAGCAGGGAAAGGACAAGCGGAAGCGGTTCGGTCGCCTGCCCGGCGACCATGACGGCGCCGAGGAGAATGATGCCGTGGATCGCATTCGCTTCGGACATCAGCGGTGTGTGCAGAGTGCTCGAGACTTTGGAGACGACCTCGAAACCGAGGAACACCGCCAGGACGGTGATGGTGATCACAGCGAAGACGTCCATCAGCGCGCGACCTCCTCGGTCAGCAGCTCGGTGATCCGTGGGTGAATGATGGCGCCCTCGTGGGTGAGGCAGGATCCGCTGACCAGCTCGTCGCTGAAGTCGGGCAGGACTGTGCCGTCGACCGTCAGCGCCGTGACGAAGTTGGCGAAGTTCATCGCGAGCAGCTTCGACGCGTCGACGGCCAGCTCGGACTGGATGTCCTGCACTCCGATGACGGTGACCTGGCCGGCCGTCACCGGGAACGAGATCAGCTCCCCCGGCGCAGACGCCTCGACGTTTCCTCCGGTCTCGGCGGCGAGGTCGACGACAACGGAGCCTGGCTTCATGCCAGCCATCATCGCTGACGTGATGAGTTGCGGTGCCGGTCGGCCGGGAACCGCAGCGGTCGTGATGATGATGTCAGCCGCTTCGACGAAGGGGGTGAGCAGTTCTCGCTGACGCTGCGCTCTCGCCTCCCCCAGCTCCCTGGCATAGCCGCCAGCGGCATCCGCAGCCTCGAGGTCGAGGGAGATGAACGTACCGCCGACCGAACGGACTTCGTCGGCGGATGACGAACGCACGTCGTACGCGCTGACGACCCCGCCGAGGCGTTTGGCTGTAGCGATGGCCTGAAGGCCGGCGACCCCGGCGCCGAGCACGAGGACGCGGGCGGGAGCGAGCGTTCCCGCCGCGGTCATTGTCATCGGGAAGATGCGATCGAACGCGTCGGCGGCCAGCAGAACGCACTTATAGCCGGCCAGCAGCGCCTGGGATGAGAGCACATCCATCGACTGCGCGCGCGAGATCCGCGGCAAAAAGTCGAGGGCGAACGTTGTGAGCCCGGAGGAGGCAGCTTTCTGCAGCACAGGAACGTGATTGAACGGATCGACGACTCCCACGGTGATCACGCCAGTGGGCAGGCTTCCCAGGTCGGATGCCGTCAGCGGGCGAACGTGGAAGAGCACGTCGAGTTCCACCTGATGCCCGGTCGGAACGATAGTCGCTCCGGCACCGGCGTAAGCCTCATCGCTGATGCCGGCATACCGCCCAGCCCCGGAGGCGACGCTCACGTCGAGTCCCGCTGCCCGCAGTTTCCTGACGCTGTCAGGACTTGCGGCGACGCGCTTCTCACCTGGCGCGCTTTCGGCGCGGACGAAAACCCTGCTGGTCACGGAACTCCTTCGTTCGTGTGCGATGGTGTTTCCGAGAGTAGTCGCTTCGCTGGCGGTCGTGAAGAAAGAGCCGTTAACGCAGAAAAGCCACCCCGAAGGGTGGCTTTTCTGTTTCTTAAGTTAAGTCCGGCGGTGTCCTACTCTCCCACAGGGTCCCCCCTGCAGTACCATCGGCGCAAAGAGTCTTAGCTTCCGGGTTCGGAATGTAACCGGGCGTTTCCCTCTCGCTATGGCCGCCGAAACACTATT
>NZ_JBKJWH010000179.1:0-15601 GCF_046716805.1 Mycetocola sp.
CCCCCCGAACTGCCACTTCTTATACCCGCAACAGCCTCCCGTCAAGGGTTTTTGTACACAGGCAAACAGTTCGGGACCCAAGCTTCAACGGGGAGTTCAGAGAGTTTCATCCCCACAGCCTGTGGAATACATTTCCGCAGGTCCGGAGCAATTTCCTTGAGTAAATAAGTTTCTTCTCCACAGGATTCCCCACAGGTTGTGCACATCGCGTGCGGCGTTTCGTGCAATTCATCCACAGAGTTATCCACAGGACCATTTGTGCCGACGACTGCTTACTCATAGTGTGAGGCAGCGCAGGTTCCCACCGGCGTGCGCAGCCTCATCCGGCCACCGTGTCGGTGGTTGGGTATTGGCTTCACTGTGAGCATGACGGCCATGCGCCGGCCGGGTCGAACCGGCCCTGCCGCTGAAGGAGGAATTGCGTGTCGATCGCCCATCTCGGTCTCTCTGACCAGACTCCCGCCGGTGAAAACCGCGGTGAGTACCGGGCCGACCGCACCCCGCCGCACGACATGCTCGCCGAGCAGTCGGCCCTCGGCGGGATGCTGCTCTCCAAGGATGCAGTCGCCGACGTCGTCGAATCCGTGCGCGGTGTCGACTTCTACATTCCCAAGCACGAGATCATCTTCGACGCAATCCTCTCGCTCTACTCACACGGTGAACCGACCGACGTCATCACCGTCACCGACGAACTCATCAAGACCGGGGAACTCTCCCGAGCCGGCGGTGCCGACTACCTGCACACGCTGACACGGCTCGTGCCGACGGCTGCGAACGCCGGGTTCTACGCCTCCATCGTCGCCGAACGGGCATTGCTCCGCCGCCTCGTCGAAGCCGGGACCCGCATCGTCCAGATGGGGTACGCCGGTGAGGGCGAGGTGCTCGACCTGGTGAACACGGCCCAGGCCGAGATCTACGGGGTCACCGGTTCCACCACAGCCGAAGACTACGTTCCCCTCAACGAAGCCGTTGGTACGGCCTTCGAAGAGATCGAGGCAGCAAACGGTACCGACGGCAAGATGGTCGGTGTTCCCACCGGATTCGCTGAAATGGACGACCTCACCAACGGATTCCACGGCGGCCAGCTCATCATCGTCGCTGCGCGGCCCGCCCTCGGTAAGTCCACCCTCGCGCTCGACTTCGCGCGCGCCGCATCCATCGGCAACGACCAGCCATCCATCTTCTTCTCACTGGAGATGGGTCGGAGCGAGATCGCGATGCGCCTGCTCGCCGCGGAGGCATCCGTTCCGCTGCAGAGCATGCGCAAGGGCACTGTCGACCAGCGTGACTGGAACAAGCTCGCCGCGGTCCGCGGCCGCATCAATGACGCACCGCTCTACATCGACGACAGCCCCAACATGACGCTCGTCGAAATCCGGGCGAAGTGCCGGCGACTCAAGCAGCGGGTCGGGCTCAAGCTCGTCGTCATCGACTACCTTCAGCTGATGACCTCCGGCAAGCGCGTCGAGAGCCGTCAGCAGGAGGTCTCCGAGTTCTCCCGTGCCCTCAAACTCCTCGCCAAGGAGCTCCAGGTGCCGGTCATCGCCCTGTCACAGCTCAACCGTGGCCCGGAGCAGCGCGCGGACAAGATGCCGGCCATCTCCGACCTCCGCGAGTCCGGATCGCTTGAGCAGGACGCCGACATGGTCATCCTGCTGCATCGCGAAAGCGCGTACGAGAAAGACAACCCACGCGCCGGTGAAGCCGACCTCATCGTCGCCAAGCACCGTAACGGCCCGACCCGGACGGTCACCGTCGCGTTCCACGGGCACTACTCACGATTCGCGGACCTCGCGCCTGCTTGATTGGGATCTCGACACGGTCCTGTCGCCAGATTTCGACACGGTCGCTGGCGACCTGCTCAATCAGCGGCGCGGATGTGCGCGTTGCGCAGCCGGAGGGAGAGATCGGCGTGCTGATGCCGCTCGGGGAGCGCTCAGTTCTACGCGGCGTAGACTAGGGACGTTCCTCCACACCCCTACGAAAGAGGCTTCCACCGTGGCCACCCCCGTCACTGCCGCTCCCAACGGCACAGCGCAGTCGCGCTCACGGTACTGGCTGGTTCCGATCGCCCGGGCTGCTGTCGCCGCCGTCGCGGCCGTCGTCATCACCTTCTCGCAGAACCACTCAGCAACGCTGGGCCTCACCGTCTTCGGTGCGTTCGCTGTCCTCACCGCGCTCGCAATCTTCGCGGGTTCCGGAAGTCTGAAAGCAGACCGGGTTGCGCAGCACACCTTCGTCGCCCAGGCCGTGCTGACCCTCGCCGCCGGCGCGGTCGCGCTTGCCTTCGCGGCATCCGCAAGCCTGCCGGCGTTCTTCGCGATCGTCCTCATCTGGGCGCTGCTCACCGGCGCGCTCGAACTGTACAACGGCTTCCGCCTGCGCGGACGCTCACCGCTCGCTCGCGACTGGACGGCCATCGGGCTGGTCACTGTGCTTCTCGCCGTGGCGTTCCTCGTCGTGCCGCAGGGTCTTGACCAGCAGTTCACCGGTCCGGACGGCGTGGAGCGCAGCCTCACAGCATCCATCGTCGCTGTGGGTGTCTACGGCGCCTACGCCGCCATCGTCGCCGTTCTGCTCGTGATCGGAGGGTTCTCGCTCAAGTGGGGCACCGATCCGAGCGGCCGAGTGGCCCCTGAAACGGAGTCGCATCCATGAGTTACCACCAGCCCAGCCGCCGCGAGATCCTCAAACCGATCGAGCTACTCGTTTTCGCCGCCGTCGCCGGGACCTTCGCCGGCCTGATCGTGCTCATGTCGACCCGCGACATCACCCTGGCGTTGATCTTCTTCGGCGTTGCATTCATCGTCACCCTCGTCGGCATCGCGATGTTCGCCCTGTCGGTCAAACCCGGCGACCTCGAGAAAAAGGACATCCACGAGCAGGACTCCGGGCACTGACCCGACGGGTCGTCAATCAGCGCGCGGTGCGTGCTCGATGACGCAGTCCGGTCCTGGATACACGAGGCTCTCGTGGCCGTCGTCGAACCGCACCACATAGGGCGGTTTCCCCTCGTCGCCGCGTACCTCGATGATCTGACCGTGCCTGTCAGGCGCGCCGACCGTCTGCCCGCGGATAATGATCCGCTCACCTGCCGTTGTGTGCATGTTGGCCTCCCTCCTTGACAGGGTACGCGCGGCATCCGGGCGGCGAAAGGCCCCGGATGCCGCAGGGCACAATCGAGGGCAGTCTCAGGGGAGACGGTTCACCAGTTCGTCCGACAGGCCGACGTACCTTGCTGGGGTCAGTTCGAGCAGTCGCCCCTTCGCCTCGTCGCCGATGTCGAGCTTCTCGACGAAGGCAACGAGGTCGTCGCGGCCGATGCGCTTGCCGCGGGTGAGCTCCTTGAGCATCGCGTACGGGTCCGAAATGCTCGACCGGCCGGCGACGACCTCCGCGCGGATGACCGTCTGGATCGCCTCGCCGAGGATCTCCCAGTTGCTGTCGAGGTCGTCGGCGAGCGCGGCGCGGTCAAGGTCGATCTCGCCGAGACCGCGGGCGAGGTTGTCCAGGGCGAGCAGCGAGTGGCCGAAACCGACACCGATGTTGCGCTGGGTGGTGGAGTCGGTGAGGTCGCGCTGCAGGCGGGAGGTGACGAGAGTGGCGGCGAGCGAGTCGAGCACGGCGCTGGAGAGTTCGAGGTTCGCCTCAGCGTTCTCGAAACGGATCGGGTTGATCTTGTGCGGCATCGTCGACGAGCCGGTCGCGCCGGCCTGCGGGATCTGCCGGAAGTATCCCATCGAGATGTAAGTCCAGATGTCGGTGGCCAGGTTGTGCAGCACCCGGTTGGCGTGCGAGACCCGGTTGTACAGTTCTGCCTGCCAGTCGTGGGACTCGATCTGGGTGGTCAGCGGGTTCCAGGTCAGCCCGAGGGACTCGACGAACTCCTGCGAGATCCGCGGCCAGTCGGCTGAGGGGTCTGCGACGACATGGGCGGCGAAGGTTCCGGTTGCGCCCGAGAACTTGCCCAGGTACTCGGTACCGGCGACCTGGGCGGCGATTCGCTCCAGCCGCCAGGCCACCACAGCGAGCTCGCGGCCCATCGTGGTCGGGGTGGCGGGCTGTCCGTGTGTGCGCGCCAGCATGGCATCCGCCCGGTGCTCCACCGCGAGAGACCGAAGAAGCCCGATCACGGTCTGCAGCTTCGGCAGCCAAACGGTCTGCACAGCGGCTGAGACGGTGAGAGCGTATGAGAGGTTGTTGATGTCCTCGCTCGTGCAGGCGAAGTGGGTGAGTTCGGCGATCGAGTCGAGGCCGAGGGATGCCAGCCGGTCACGAACCAGGTATTCGACGGCTTTCACGTCGTGGCGGGTGACCGTCTCCTTCTCGGCGAGCCAGTCGATATCTGCCTGGCCGAACTCGAGGTACAGCCCGCGGAGGGACTCGACCTGCTCACCGGTCAACGGGGAGGAGCCGAACATGCTGTGCGACGTGAGGTAGAGCAGCCACTCCACCTCGACCTGCACCCGTGCCCGGTTGAGACCCGCCTCGCTGAGGTGCTCGCCCAGATCGCTGACGGCGGCCTGATAGCGGCCGTCAAGTGGGCTGAGTGGCTGGGCGGGTAATGCTGTCATCGAATGGCTCCCTGTCGAATTGCCGGTTCAAGCTGCCGAAAGAGTTGGCGGCTTGCCCCCTCAATCATGCCCAATACTCGGTCAAACATCTCATCGCCGGCGTAGTAGGGGTCGGGAACATCGGTCAGATGGCGTTGGTCGTCGTCGAAACTGAGCAGCAGGGCCACCTTGCCCCGGTCGGTTTCGGTCGGAGCCCACGCCTTGAGAATCCGGTCGTGGCCCCGGTCCAGGGCGACCACGAGGTCCAGCTGGTCGAACCACTCCGGGTTGAACTGCTTGGCACGATGATGTGCGCCGTCGTAGCCGTTCCGGGCGAGAGCAGAGAGGGTGCGGGAGTCGGCCTGCTCGCCGACATGCCAGTCACCGGTGCCAGCCGACAGGGTTTCGACATAGCGGGTGAGGCCTGCCTGCCGCACCATGCTCTGGAACACAACCTCTGCCATCGGGGATCTGCAGATGTTGCCGGCGCATACGAAGCACACGCGGAAGGGCTGGACCTCGGTAGGGACCGGGTCAGAAATCATCCCCCCATTCTGTACCGCACGCGCGGTGCGCGGGAGCCCCCGTTCCCGCCCCGTTCGGGGAGGTGCCCTCGCTCCCTCACACGCGAGGTCCAGGCGAGCATTTCACACGGCCCGGCCGAACCGTCCCTGCCGGCACGGGCGACACCGGACGATGGATGACGATGCGGACCTGCCGCGTCCCGAAATCCGGGGAGGACCGATGATTTCCCAGGCTGGCGGAGTCCCGGGTGTCACGCCCGGTGAACTGTCGCGGACCCTCGACCTGCTGGACCAGCAGCGCCGCCGCATCCTCGACCTGACCCGCCTCGTGACCGCTGGGCAGCGAACCCTGCAGCACTCCACCGCCGTGCTTCTCTGGCGGTCGCCCGCCCGGCTTGAGTTCGATTCGCGCTTGGGGGCCCTCCAGCGCAATCTTGCCCGAACGTCGGGTGCGCTCGCCGCAGCGCTCACCGAGTGCGACCGGGCTCGTGACCTGTTGCGTTCGGCGCTCGCCGCCGCGGACGATTCCGGCACCGCCGGGGAAAGAGCCTTCATCGGCTATCCCGCCGGCGCAACCCGGAGATGAGAACGGTGCACGACGACATCGACGTGTCGAACGGCTCTGCCACCAGCGTGGACACCGACCACCTGTTCCTGGTGGCCGCGACGCTGTCCACGCTGGCCGGCGAGGCGCGGGACTGGTCGAACGAAGCGGCAATCGCTCGGTACGTCACTGAGTGGTCAGCGGATGCCGCTCCGTTCGGCTTCGCGGAGCCAGAGCTCACCCGGGCGGCCGCCATCCTGCAGGATGCCGCGGCGAGCGCCGGATCGCTCGCCCTCGTGCTGGAACGCGCCGCCGTCGAGTATGCGGACGGGGAGCAGCGAACGCGGGACGCCTCCGGGCTGCTCGCCGCCCTGTCTGGTTTCTTCGCCGGGGCTTATCTCCGCAACCTGATCCTCGGCACCCTCCCCCTGGCGCCGACGATCGGCGTCGCGCTGCTGGTGGCTCAGCATCCTGAGATCCGGCGACTCGCCGCGCTCGCCGGGGAACCACTGACGAACGCGCTCGCCGACCACTCCGACCTCCTCGTCCGTCCTGCTTTTGTCAGCCTGGTTCGCGCGCTGGTCTCGTCGGCGGACGACGTTGCGATGGGAGCAGCCGGGTTCAGCCCGGGAATGGCGCATTTTCTCGGTGATGAGGGCGCCGGCGTCGTCGGGCTCAGTTCCGTGGCCGGAGCCCTGCTGATCCTGGCCGGCCGCAACGCCTATACGCCCACCCCGTTGACTGTGACCCGCTCGGCACCATCGCCGGTGAGTGCGCCGGCGTCGCTCGGTGACGCAGCGGCACGGATACCCTCCAGCGGAGCCGGCAACCCGCAGGTTCGGGTCGAGCGCTACGGCCGGGACGGGGAAGCGTCATACGCGGTCTACATCGCTGGAACGAGCGCCTTCTCCACCGGCGGCGACGAACCGTTCGACATGGCCAGTAACCTCGCGGGAATCGCGGGGAGTGACACCGCAGCCCAGCAGGCGACCGTCGAGGCGATGGACGACGCCGGCATACGGCCAGGTGACCCGGTCTCCTTCTTCGGGCATTCCCAGGGCGGTCTCGTCGCCGCGCGGATCGCCGCATCCGAGGTCTATTCCACGCAGGCCCTCGTGACATTCGGGTCACCGAGCGGGCAGATTCCGATTCCCGACCAGGTCGCGCACGTGGCGGTGGAACACGCGGAAGACATCACGCCGGCGCTGGGCGGCCAGCCGCTCGGTGGCGAGGCTGGGCGCGAGAGGATCGTCGTGACCCGTGGCCTCTTCGACGACGGCGGGCCGCCCGATGGCGCATCGCTCGGGAGCGCGCACCACATGGTCCGTTACAGCGAAACGGCCGCGCTCATCGACGATTCCACCGACCCGCGCCTGAGCCCGATGAGAGAGGCCCTCACCGGCCTGGGCGCTGCCGGGGTTTCCGGCACTGCGACGACGTACCGGGCGGAACGGGATCGCCGCTGAGGTCAGCGTCTGCGGCGTTCCTTCAGCTGCGGACGCAGCAACAGAGCAAAAATCCCGTTGATGATGCTGATCACGAGCGCTGCGAGAACCGCCCACCAAAAGCCATCCGTGTCGAGCCCGAAGCCGAAAGGAGACATGATCCACTCGACGAGAAGCAGGAGCAGCCCGTTCACGAGGAAGGAGATCAATCCAAGGGTGAGGATGTACAGCGGGAACGCCACGATCCGGATCAGCGTGCCAACGACCCCGTTGACGATCGCGAAGATCACCGCGATCAGCAGGTAGGTCAGAACGATGGCGAGCGTGTCGCCAGGTGGGTACGGGGTGACGTGCACGCCGGCGACGATGAAGGTCGTCAACCAGATCGCGACGGCGTTGATCACGACACGGAGCAGGAATCTGGCCATCGCACCATGATGTCAGGCTTGCCAATGACGCGCGACCGCGTCCCCGCGCGGTGCCCGCCGTGGGTTCACCGTCGCCCAGCATGCCACTGCCGGAAAACGCCCCTGTCTAGACTCGGTCCGTGACGTTTATCCCACCCTCCGACGGACACGCCGTCGCGCCCCCGGTCAAGCTCCGTCCCGAGATCCTCGCCAGCCCGCCGTACCGGCAGGGCAGGCCGGCAACCGCGGACGCGTTCAAGCTTTCCAGCAACGAGAACCCGTTCCCGCCGCTTCCCGGGGTCATTGACGCGGTGGCCGCCGCCGGCGCGTTCAATCGGTACCCGGATGCTTCCGCGCTCGCCTTGCGCGAGGTCCTCGCTGCACGGCACGGGGTCTCTCCCGAGCAGATCCACGTGGGATCCGGATCGGTCGCCCTGCTCAGCCAGTTCATTGACGCGGCAGCGGGTCCAGGCGACACCGTCGTTTACCCCTGGCGTTCCTTCGAGGCGTACCCCGGCCTCGTCACGGTCTCCGGGGCGACGAGCGTCCAGGTGCCCAACCGCGCCGACGGGTCCCATGACATGGAAGCGCTCGCCGCGGCCGTCGACGACACCACCCGCGTCGTGATCGTCTGCTCGCCGAACAACCCGACATCGACAACCGTCAGCGCCGCCGAATTCGAGACGTTCATGGCTGCTGTGCCCGCCGACGTTCTCGTGCTGCTCGATGAGGCGTACACCGAGTTCGTCACCGACCCGGATGCCGTTCACGGGCTTCCGCTGCTGGCCCGCTACCCCAATCTCGTCGTCCTCCGCACCTTCTCGAAGGCCTACGGCCTGGCCGGTCTCCGCGTCGGCTGGGCGATCGGCCCGGCGGCGATTCTCGACGCCGCACGCGCCGCAGCCATCCCGCTCTCAGTGACCGAACCCGCCCAGGTCGCGGCGATCGCCTCGCTGAACCTCGAGGATCAGCTCCTCGAGCGGGTCGCCCGGATCGCCGCACTGCGCGACCGGCTCGCCGCAGCCCTGTTCGACCAGGGCTGGAGTGTGCCGAAAGCCCAGGGCAACTTCGTCTGGCTGGCCACTTGCGAAGAGACGGATGCCGCCAACGAGGCTCTGCTCGACGGCGGGATCGTCGCCCGCGGGTTCCCGGGCGCCGGCATCCGGGTCAGCGTCGGCGAGGAAGAGTCTGTGGACAAACTCCTATCGATCACTGGACGAATTGTCGAGTCTCTACCAGCGGGGCATCCGGCCCGGCGGTTAGGTTAGACCAATGGCGGAAACTGAAAGCACCTCACCCGCGGCGCCCGTGCAGATTCTCTCGGCCGACGGAACCGTCGCACCGACGGCATCCGCCGAACCCTATCTGGCGTACCTCGACCGTCTCACTTCCGCCGATCACGAACAGTTCTACCGGGACATGGTGCTTGCGCGGGCGTTCGACACCGAGGCCGCGAATCTGCAGCGCCAGGGACAGCTTGCGCTGTGGCCTCCGTGCCATGGTCAGGAAGGCGCTCAGGTCGGCTCCGGCCGTGCCGCTCGCGCCCAGGACCACATCTTCCCGTCCTACCGGGAGCACGCCGTCGGCCTCGTCCGCGGCGTGGACCTGCTCGGCATCATCGAGGTCATGCGCGGGACCACCCACTCCGGGTGGGACGTCTCTGACCCGTCTAACGGCAACTTCCGGCCGTACACCCTCGTCATCGGCGCGCAGGCGCTGCACGCCACCGGGTACGCGATGGGCGTCACCTTCGACGGCGCCACCGCGACCGGCAACCCCGACACCGACCAGGCCGTCATGGTCTACTTCGGTGACGGCGCCACCAGCCAGGGCGACGTCAACGAAGCCATGGTCTTCGCCGCGAGTTACCGCACCCCACAGGTGTTCTTCCTCCAGAACAACCACTGGGCGATCAGCGTTCCGGTGACCACCCAGTCCCGTACTCCGCTGTTCGAACGCGGCACCGGTTTCGGCATCCCCAGCGTGCAGGTCGACGGCAACGACGTTCTCGCCAGCTACGCCGTCACCGCGAAGCACCTCGACGACGCACGCTCCGGCGCGGGACCTCAGCTGATCGAGGCCCTCACCTACCGGATCGGCGCCCACACCACGAGCGACGACCCGACCAAGTACCGCACCCAGGAGCTCACCGACTCCTGGATCGCCCGCGACCCGATCGTGCGGTTCCAGGCGTTCCTCCGCGGCCAGGGCGCCTCCGACGCGTTCTTCGAGAGCATCACCGCTGAGGCACACGACTACGCGGCCGACGTCCGCCGGCGCACCCACGCGATCGCCGACCCCGACATCGGCCTCATGTTCGACGGGGTGTACTCGGACGACCACCCGCTGATGACCGAGCAGAAAGCATGGCTCGAACAGTACGAGGCGGCACTGGATGGGAGTGCGTCATGACCGTGAGCATTGACAAAACGCTGCAGACGATGCCGATGGCGAAGGCGCTCAACGCCGGGCTCCGCCAGGCGATGGCCGAGAACCCCAGGGTTCTGCTCATGGGGGAGGACATCGGCAAGCTCGGCGGTGTCTTCCGCATCACCGGGGGCCTCCAGGCCGAGTTCGGTGAGAAGCGCGTCCTCGACACCCCGCTCGCGGAATCCGGCATCATCGGCACGGCTGTCGGCCTCGCCATGCGCGGCTACCGGCCGGTGTGCGAAATCCAGTTCGACGGATTCATCTACCCCGGCTTCAACCAGATCACCTCCCAGCTCGCGAAGCTCACGAACCGCAACGAGGGCGCGCTGCAGATGCCGGTCGTCATCCGGGTGCCGTACGGCGGGCACATCGGAGCGGTCGAACACCACCAGGAAAGCCCCGAGGCGTACTTCGCGCACACGGCGGGCTTGCGCTCGGTGAGCCCGTCCACCCCCAACGACGCCTACTGGATGATCCAGGAGGCCATCGCCTCCAACGACCCGGTGATGTTCTTCGAACCGAAGAGCCGCTACTGGCCCAAGGGCGACGTGGACCTGTCGGGCTCAGCCGCTCCGTTGCACGCCAGCCGGGTGGTCCGGCAGGGAACGGATGCCACGCTCGTCGCCCACGGCGCAATGGTCACCGTCCTGCTCCAGGCTGCCGAACTCGCCGCGAGCGACGGGATCAGCCTCGAGGTCGTCGACCTCCGGTCGCTGTCGCCCATCGATTACGAGCCGCTGCTCGAGAGCGTGCGCAAGACCGGCCGGCTGATCGTCGCGCAGGAAGCACCCGGGAACGTGTCCGTCGGCTCAGAAATCGCCGCGACCGTCGCCGAACGGGCGTTCTTCTCCCTCGAGGCGCCCGTGCTTCGAGTGTCAGGCTTCGATGTCCCATTCCCCCCTGCCAAACTCGAGAAGCTTTTCCTCCCCGACGCCGACCGTGTCCTCGAGGCCGTGGACCGGGCACTTGCCTACTAGCGTCTCGCGACGCTCGAAAGAGAGAAACCCATGAGCGAGTTCCAGTTTCTGATGCCGGATGCCGGTGAGGGACTCACCGAGGCCGAAGTGGTCTCGTGGAAGGTCGCGCCCGGTGACACCGTCGAACTCAACCAGGTTCTCGTCGAGATCGAAACCGCCAAGTCGCTGGTCGAACTGCCGTCGCCGTACGAGGGGACGGTGTCCGCGATCCTCGTCGACGAGGGCATGACGGTCGACGTCGGCACGCCGATCATCACCATTCGCGCTGTTGCAGACGATGTCGGGGCCGGTGCGCCCGCTGCTGCGACCGTCGTGCCTGCTGCCGTCTCTTCGGAGACCGAGGAGGCTGTCGCCGACACCCGCAGCTCCATCGACGAGGAGAAGCCCGGTGCTGTGCTCGTCGGTTACGGCAACGCCGGCGCCGTCACCTCCCGCCGCCGGAAGACGGAGACGATCGCACCCGCCGCCCGGCCGGCATCCGTTCCGGAATCCGCGGGCCCCGTCATCGCGAAGCCGCCGATCCGCAAGCTTGCCAAGGACCTCGGCGTCGACCTCAAACAGGTCGCAGGGACCGGCATCGGGGGAGAGATCACCCGGGACGACGTGGTGCGTGAAGCCGGACAGGCGAGCGTGTTCCGCAACATCGAAACACCTGAGTGGGGCGACGCCCGCGAGGAGCGGATCCCGGTGAAGGGTGTACGCAAGCAGATCGCGAACGCGATGGTCGAATCGGCGTTCACAGCGCCACACGTCTCTCTGTTCGTCGACGTCGACGCCACCCGCACGATGGAGTTCATCAAGCGGCTCAAGAACTCGACGGACTTCGCCGGAGTGAAGGTCTCGCCGCTCCTGATCATGGCCAAGGCGATGATCTGGGCGGTTCGCCGGAACCCGACGGTCAACGCGACGTGGACCGACGAGGAAATCATCGTGCGGCATTACGTCAACTTCGGCGTCGCGGCGGCCACCCCGCGCGGTCTGATCGTGCCGAACATCAAGGAAGCGCAGGCGATGAGCCTGCTCGAACTGGCACAGGCGCTCGAGCAACTCACGCTCACCGCCCGCGACGGCAAGACGCCGCCAGCCGACCAGCAGGGCGGCACCATCACCGTCACGAACATCGGAGTATTCGGCATGGACACCGGCACCCCGATTCTCAACCCAGGCGAAGTCGGCATCGTCGCCCTCGGAACGATCAAGCAGAAGCCGTGGGTCGTCGACGGTGAAGTCCGGTCACGGTTCGTGACAACGCTGGGCGCATCATGCGACCACCGTGTCGTCGACGGCGATGGGGCATCCCGGTTCCTGGCCGATGGGGCGTCGATTCTCGCGGACCCGGCGCTGCTGCTCGACTGAGTACCAGCGCGCCGGTCGGCGGGTGAAACCGTGCTGCGCGGGTGCGATTGCACCCGCGCAGCGCGAATTCGCCAGCGTTCGCGGGCTCGGCTAGAACCCGCCGAAGTCCCCACCGAAGTCGCCGCCGCTGCCGCCGAAGTCCGATCCGCCGAAATCGCCGCCGCTCCCGCCGAAGTCAGAACCGGCGGCATCCGCGCTGTAATCGCCGCCGGCATCCGCACCGGCATCGCCGCCTTCGGAACCGGCCTCGCCGCCTTCGGAACCGGCCTCACCACCGGACATGTCCGGCATGAAGGCTCCCATCAGCGACGTGGCGATGAAATAGCCCGCGACGGTACCGAGCAGTGAGCTGCCGACCATGCTGCCAAAGCTGGGTCCGGCCATCGTGCGTTCCATGGTGCCGGGCTGGCGGAGCTCAGACCGAGTCGCCGACTGGGCCAGCGAATGCGGGTCGTCACCGCGCGGAGCGTCGCCAGGAGCGGCATCCGCGCTCAGCTGCTGGAACAGCAGGCGGCGCTGCTCCGGGGTGAGCCGCGAAAATGCCTCTTCGTGCGCCTGCTCGATCGCTTCGGGCGGTGCCGTCCGCAGCAGGTACCGGTAGCGCTCGACCGCGATCTCGTCGTCACTGCGCCCCTGCGGCTGCGGCACGTACTGCTGCCGCACCGGCTCTGGCTCCCGCTGGCCGGTACCAAAAATTCTGTCCAAAAAGCCCATGGTGTTCTCCCCACATTCCGCGGTTGACCCTCCCAGTCTACGAACGGATGCCGTGAACGCACTGCGAGAAACAGCCCATTGACAAGCGAGGTACCCGGCGCCCCGAATAGGGCTCTTCGGCCTGTTCTGTTACGCTCGGTGACGGCCATGATGGCCCAAACGCTAGTCCGCGAACGGGTGTGACGCAGAAATGTTGCACATCCGGGCGTATGGTCCTGCGACGTTGGTGGCGGCCCCATGGCCGCGCCGGCATATCCCCGATTCGCTCCTGACGCACTGGTCGTCGGCGCTTGATGGGTGGGGTTTGTGCATACGTCCCCGACCCGGTCGTGACTTACGCGAGCAGCTGTTCGCATCGAGCCGGTTTTCGACCGGACGATGACGCGCGCCTGCACGCTCCGGAGAAAACGTGAGCGACACTGTTGCCCTCGAAGTAAACAACGTCTACAAGATTTTTGGGAAAAGGCAGCGTGAAGTCCTCAAGCGACTTCACGCAGGCACCTCCCGCGATGAACTCACCGCACTGGGAACCGCTGCCGTGATCGACGCCTCGTTCGATGTGAAAAAAGGTGAGATCTTCGTCGTCATGGGGCTCAGCGGATCGGGCAAGTCCACGCTGATCCGCATGCTCAACGGGCTCCTCGAGCCAACGGCAGGCTCCGTCACCGTTTACGGCTCGCCCGTCAGCGGGATTCCCGCGAAGCAGCTGCGCGAGGTTCGTCGCACGAAGATCTCGATGGTCTTCCAGCACTTCGCGCTGCTCCCGCACCGCACTGTGCTCGACAATGCCGCATACGGACTCGAAGTGCAGGGTGTGGGCATCGACGAGCGCCGGAAGCGCGCCCAGGATGTCGTCGACCGCGTCGGCCTCTCCGGCTGGGAAGACAAGCTCCCTGGGGAACTTTCCGGTGGCATGCAGCAGCGCGTCGGCCTCGCCCGCGCGCTCGCATCGGACACCGACGTGCTGCTGATGGACGAAGCCTTCTCGGCGCTCGACCCGCTCATCCGGCGCGAGATGCAGGAGCAGCTCGTGGAGCTGCAGCAGGAACTCGGCAAGACCATCATCTTCATCACCCACGACCTCAACGAAGCCATGTTCCTCGGTGACCGAATCGCTGTCATGCGGGACGGCCGCATCGTCCAGGTGGGTACACCCGACGAGATCCTCACCGACCCGGCGAACGACTACGTCGCCCAGTTCGTGCAGGATGTCGACCGGGCCCGGGTTCTCACCGCGGCCAGCGTGATGGAGCCGGCGCGCGCTGTCGTGTCCGGTTCCGCCGGCCCCCGTGCCGCCCTGCGCACCATGCGTGACATGCAGACATCCGCAGCCTTCGTCGTCGGCAACGGCCGCAAACTGCTCGGTGTCGTGCACGACCGCGACGTGCTCAAGCACGTCAAGGCCGGGAATCGCGACCTGATGACGATCGTGCGCAACGACCCGGCAACGGTCGGACCCGACCAGTACCTCGTCGACCTGTTCGAGCCGGCGGCCGAAAGCCAGCTGCCGGTCGCCGTCGTCGACGAGAAGGGCCGCCTGCTCGGCGCGATTCCCCGGGTCACCCTCCTCGCCGCCCTCGCCAACGTTCCGACCGCAGCCGATGAGAACCAGGTCATCGAGACACCGGCGACGGTCGCCGTTGACATCATCACCCAGACCCTCCGGGATACGGCCGGTATGACCGATGAGGTCGACTCAGGCAGGACCACATCCGCCGACACTGTCGAACCCGCTAGAGAAGGAAGCTTTTCCTGATGGATTTCCGTATTCCGCTCGGCCAGTGGGTCGAAGATTTCGTTGACGTGCTCACGCAAACCCTGCAGCCGGTCTTCGACGTGCTGCGGGCCGTATTCCTCGGCCTCTACGACCTGGTCAACTGGGTCTTCCAGTCGCCGCCGTTTTGGATCATCATCCTCGTCATCGCCGTGCTCGGCTTCTTCGCCAAGGGGTGGAAGCTCGCCGTCGGAGTGATCGTCGGTTTCGGGCTGATCCTCGCCGTCGACCAGTGGGAGAACGCGATGGACTCGCTGTCGCTCGTGCTCGTCGCCAGCGTTCTCGCCGTGCTCATCAGCGTTCCGCTCGGCATCCTCGGCGCCCGATCAGACACCGCGTCGAAGATCCTCAAACCGGTCCTCGACTTCCTCCAGACGATGCCCGCCTTCGTCTACCTCATCCCCGCACTGATCCTGTTCCGGGTCGGTGTCGTCCCCGGCATCGTCGCGACGATCATCTTCGCGCTCGCCCCCGGAGTCCGGCTGACCGAGCTCGGCATCCGCGGAGTCGACAAAGAAGTGGTCGAAGCTGGCCACGCCTTCGGTTCGTCTCCGTTCCGCATCCTGCGCCAGATCCAGTTGCCGCTTGCCATGCCGAGCATCATGGCCGGTGTCAACCAGGTCATCATGCTGTCACTCTCCATGGTCGTCATCGCGGGCATGGTCGGTGCCGGCGGGCTCGGCGGCGACGTCGTTGCCAGCCTGAACCGCATCGACATCGGACTCGGCTTCGAAGCCGGGCTGTCCGTCGTGATCCTCGCCATCGTGCTGGACCGGCTGACGGCATCCCTCGGCAGCCGCAAGACGCGGGTGAAGAAGGCCGCAGCAGCCCCGGTCGCGCTCGCAGCGGGCGCCAACCATGAGGGTCAGCTGTCGGC
>NZ_JBKJWH010000180.1:0-14740 GCF_046716805.1 Mycetocola sp.
CTATGACACCGCGACGACCCCGCACCAGCGGGCGATAAGCCGCGAAGACATGCGCAAACGGCCGATCATTCAGATGAACGCGGAGTTCAAACGGATCAAGCCCGCTGCCCTGTCGAGGCAGATCCTCGACCTCACCGGCCAGCTTGAGACTCTCACCCTCGCCAAGAAACCGGCCGTCGAGAAACCAGCCATCAACCTAGCATTCAACCGCTGATCTCCGCGAAGGTTCTCATCTGAGGCAACGTATCGACCTTCCCGGAGGTATTGACATGAGGCAACAGGGGGGGGCGTGCTTCTACCTTCCAAGGCCAGGTGTCTGCCCCGTCCGCCCCCGCCCGGACATCCAAGCAATGCTGGACCAGTGGTGGAGTCCGGGCACCTCGGCGTCCTGCTGTGGGCTGTATGGATGATTGCGCTGGGTCTCGCGTTGATAGGTCAGAGCGCTGCGTCGAGAATCGCCCTGCTTGGATCGGCGTTGACGGCTGCGCTAATCCCGTTGTTATCCAGCGCCACAGGAGCCCTCCCTTTCGGACCCTCATCGACGACTCTCGGATTCCTCTGCCTGCTCGCCCTGTTGGGCGCGATCGGTCGACCGCAGAAGCCGTTACACCTTCTCCTTGGCGCAATCGGAATCGCCGGCGTGATTTCGGCCCTCTATCTGTCAGCGGGTTTTCTCGCCTTGTCATACCCAGACGATCGCTTTTTCTGGCGCTACCCGGGAGAGCATGTCACGGTTGTGACGTATCTGGCTGCGGTCGGTCTGACATCCGCTCCTCGTGAACCGGGTCGACCCCGAATCGGACCGCATCGGCCGTTCCTCCACCCACCTGCTCGGTGCGAAACGCGTCGTCGAGATCATCCGGTCCGTCGAAATGGGGCTGGACGGTCGAGTCAGCAAACGCATGGAAAACGAGTTGAAGGAAGCGGACGTCAGCCGGCACGCCCTCACATTCCTCGACATCCTCACCGAAGCGTTCCCTGACCTACGAAACGTCATGGACGGGACACGCACTCCGGCGGACCTCCGGGCAACGAGTCTCCTCGGTTCCGTGCTGACACTTCGTGTCCTCGCCGGCGCGTACCACGACCTGAAAAAGCATCATGCGTTCACCGACGAAGCAATAACCGACTATTTCGTGGAACTGAACGACTACATGGGAGGCCCAGTCACCGAAACGTCCATCTGGCACACCGAACTGCCGGACAGCTTCGCGATCGGTGCAATGGCACCGCAAGGCCGCCGTCAGGAGTTGAAGAAGTTCAACCAGGCCGTCGTCGCCTGGGGTGTCCTCCGTCCTGACGTAATGAACGAACCGGCCGAAGTAGCCTGAGAAAAGTGCGACGGTATGAGACCCGTACCGTCGCACTTCGGTGGGGTGTTGCCGATCTTGGGGTCCGCCTTGCGACGTGGCCCAGGAGCAGAATCGTCTGATCATCACAGCGCCACCCTGACGCTGTTCCCGCTAAGGGTTCCCGCTGAGGGTTCCCGCAGAGGTTTACCTCTCGTGTGGTTCCTCGCCACAGTGGTGCGAGCCGGTAGCCTGAGCGGCATCCAGTCACTATCGGCGATGCGGGGAACACGTGAACAATCAGCAGGCAGCCTTCGTGGAAACATTCCGCCAGTTCATGGATGAACTGATCTTGACTCCCCGCCCGCAGGTCGACACACGGACTCCCTTGGGTGAGGTGGTGCAGGATTTTCTTCAAACGGATGTCGCACTCCTTCCTATGGTTACCGAAGATCTTCCCGAGCATCGGCTCGTCGACGCTGACATCGCCCTTGACGAGCTCAACGCAGTATCCGCTTCTCCGGTGTTTGGGGTCACCGGCGGTCAGCAGCGCGAACATTCCTCCTTTCAGGAACTGATGAGTAGTCCTTTTGTACGTTTCGCGCCGGGCCCGGTTGACTATGTTTCGGCTTCCACAGGGCCGGAAACCGAGCGTCGGGTGGTGTCGTTCGGGGTGCGCCTGCTGTCCGTCGACGGGCACCGGGTTGCCGTGTTGCAGCGCGGTGCCCGGCCCGAGTTCGGGCGTGGATCTGCGCGGCTCGAGATCCTCGCCGTCGATGAAGCAGGATCCGCAGCGCTGCTGAACGCGCTGCGCCGTCTCATGCTGGAACGGAGCGTACTTCGCGGCCAAGTGCTCTCCTTCACTGGCAACGAGTTCGGTCCCAGCGCGGCGGGCGTTGACTTCCTGCCGCGTCCCCATGTCCCGAGCCACGAGGTGATTCTTCCTCCGGGGGTACTGGACGACCTGGCACGTCATGTCGTCGGCATCGGGACGCATCGGGATGCGTTGCGCGCGGCCGGCAGGCATCTGAAGCGCGGGGTGCTGCTGTACGGCCCTCCAGGGTCGGGCAAGACCCTGACCGTGCGGCACCTGCTGAGCGAGACGCCGGGGATAACCGCTGTTGTGCTGGCGGGCGACAGCATCCGTTTCGTCACCCAAGCCGCCGAGCTTGCCCGCGCCATGCAACCCGCGATCGTCGTACTTGAGGACGTTGACCTGATCGCCGCCGATCGGAGCCTTTCTGTCGGACCACAGCCGTTGTTGTTTGCGATGCTCGACGCCCTCGACGGGCTCGACGGTGACGCCGACGTCGCGTTCGTCCTGACAACGAACAGAGTCGAGGTGCTCGAGCACGCCCTTGCAGACCGTCCTGGCCGCATTGACCTCGCCGTCGAGATTCCCCTGCCCGACGCCGCCGACCGGCTCCGCCTATTCACGCTGTACGCGGACGGTATCGCCTTGTCGCGGCAGGCTATCGCCGACGCCGCCTCGCGCGCCGACAGCGCCACCGGTGCCTTCGCGAAAGAACTGATGCGCCGCACCGTCCTACTAGCTGCCGAGCAGAGCCGGCCACCAACGGACGGCGACCTGGCCGCCGCGCTGGAAACGCTGCTCTCCGCCAGGGACGACCTGACGCGGCGGTTGCTTGGCGCTGAAAGCGACCCCGCCCGTTGAGGGTTCCAATGTGACACGTGGCGGATACTTCGCGAAGTTCAGAAATGCGGCAGCAATTTTGTCTCCGTAGCCGTCCGGCTATCGGAGCGTGACGGCGTCTCCCCGTTCTGGGTGTGGGGGCGGGATCCGCCCTCCGATAGACATGACGGGGTCGAAGTGGCAGCAAGGGGGAGCATGGGTATGCCCGGGAGCGGACCGCATGACCGGAATCCGTTCGAGTGCTCGCCAGAACCGCCCCGGACCTCCGACCGGGAGGATTTCCGCCGCGATCGTCGAGACGGGTCCCGAATCGCTGCCCGACGAGCCCGTTCCCGTTCCTCGCATGGTGAAGGGAGGTGAGCCATCAGTGATCCCGGCAGGTGGGCGAGCATTGACTCCATCGGTATCGGTTCGAGCAGTGGGCCGAGTATCTCGCGTAACCGGCCTCATCATTGGCATCGGCTGGGTCCTTCTTCTCCCTCTCGGTTTTATAGGAGCGGGCGGAGAGCCGATCGAGCTGGTCCAATTGCTCACAGTTCCATGGCTACTTCCGGGAGTGCTCCTTGCCGTGCGCGCCCCAATGATTGGCGTCAAGATTGACGGGTCGACACTGAAGATCGTGAGCTGGTGGCGCAATTACGATATTGACTGCGATCTGATCGATGAGATCCTTCTCCACCACTACTCGGGATACCTAAACAACTGGGGAGACGGGGATGTCATGGGCAGATACGTCAAGGTGCTCGGCGTCGAAAGCAATGATCGAGACCGCTACTTTCCAGCGACGGCGATGACGAACACCGTGGCAGAAGCGGTGGTACCTCAGATCGCGCGTGCGCTCGGTGTCCCATTCACTAGTCCTTAGTCGATTGAGCTTTCCCGCAGGGCGTCCGGGCATCCGGGCACGCAGCACTGTGCCGAGCTTGTCCCATCGTCTGGCAGGGATTCCACGCGTTCACGGAACTGGCCGAGGAAATCAATGACAAGCTGAACACCGAACAGGAGAACATTGCATGACAGTGAGCAGGATCACGAACAAGGTCTACAACTGGGCATCCATCCTCGAACCGAACACGAGGGAGCAGGCCGAACGCGCGTCGACGATGCCGTTCATCTTCCCGCACCTCGCAGTCATGCCCGAAGCCAACCCAGATGCTATCTGGACAAGATTCAAGCAGGCGCTGGACAGCGTGCGAGGACCCGAAGCGACCTGGCTCCGGGTACTGACGACCTCGTGTGTCGAGCCGATGCCCTGTGCCACAGTCACGGCATGAACAGCCCGCTTGACCTCTCCGCGTTCGACGCCGCATGGCGAACTCGCTGGCCGGATTGTCGACCCATCGGCCATGAACTGCGGTCGTCGGCTCACGAGACATGGGTGAGGTTCCACAGCCTTCCGGAGTCCAAACGGTACGCCGAAAGCGAAGTCGAATACGAGGAGTTGCTGACTCGCCATTTCACACTGCTGAGGGAACTGAGTTCATCGGCATTTACGCCGCCCGACGATCTCCGCCTCATCACCGTGGCTTGGTCTGAATCTCCGGAGCAGGCAGAGCGCGATTCGGACCTGCAGTCCGCCTTTCCCGAAGGACACTACTGGCAGTCGGTGGCATATGACCTCAGCGACCCTGACTACCCGGTTTGGACTCACCTGTACGTCGGCAGCACGGCGCTCGATGCCGAGGAACTTCGCTCGCTTCTGATGCTGGTGGCGGACGACGGCACGAGTGACGTCGTCATCTGTCCGCCGGGCGGCGACTGGCTCTACCACCCGTACGACGGCGGAGGTGACGTGATCGCGCCAGACCACACGACGCGGGACATCCTGCGGGATCGCCATGCGGACTGGCTGCCCGCCAACCCGCACGGCCTCTGACCACCCGACGCGGCAGGATGTGACCCCTGAGAGCACCTTGTCGACCTGAACGAACTCGCCGCGCGCCGCGACTCGACGATGGAGCCCGAGTACGCAGTCCTGAATGTTCAGAGCCCCGCGCTGGCGTGTTTGAGGTTCCCGTTGAGGGTTCCCGTAGAGGGCGCCGTAGAGGGGTCCGTGGAGAGTTTCGTGAAGCGTCCTTGGTGGACGGTACCGGTGCTCGAACACCGCCACGGGGTTCTGGATCGAGCCGGGAAAGGGCCACAATGGCACCCTTGGCCTGCGGCAAGTCTCGTGTCAACGGGGCGGGCTCAGTATGTCCCGCGCCGCGCGCTGTTGCACATCGGGGGAAAGCCCGAGCTCGGCCATAAGGGCAAGCGCGATTATCGAGGACGTAACCCACTCAAGCTGGAAGATGTCATCGTCGCTGGTCTCGTTTCCAGTGTGGGCCAGATTGTTTCGTGCATCCTTGAGGCGAACGGCCCACTCACCGACGTCCGGGGTGATCCGGCTGACCGCGCGAGCGTCTGGCTTGGCCGCCAGCTCAATCGCTCTCTCCCGAAATGTTGGCGTCCTCCGGAGCTTCTCGGTGATCATGCTTTCGGCTCGAGCTCCGTCGCCTGCCGGGGCTCTCAACTCCTCAATGTCGTTATCGGAAAGCGCGGTCTGGTTGACGAGAGCCTTGTGAAGCGCTTCTGTGGTGATCGCCATGAGTAGGAGACGTATTTCGGTGTATGTAGGACGCGTGTAGCGCAAGCCGAAGTAGACGTTGCATGCTTCTGGGGCACGTCTTCTAATCCGAAGCCACTCCGGCACCAGGTCTTCCATCGGACGATCTCGGCATGTGAAGAGGAATCGCCAATCCGCAGTAGCTGGCGAATCTGGCCCGGCAGTGTGGATTCGCGCCCCGAAAGACTCAACGCGTGTGGAGAGCTCAATTGAAGTGCCGTCTTGCTGCGGCATTGCCGTTGGCACACGATGAATTAACGTCAGCTGAATCTGACCCGATGCCTCGTTGGCGGCGAGGGTGATGAGGTCAGTCAGCTCGTGAATTAGGCTGTGGAAATCGCGGGCTGGCCGAGGTTCAGGCGGGGTGAGGAGCAGATAGGTCGACACTTCTCCCTCCACTGAAAGTCGTGAACGCTTATGTGTCGCGTTGAACGGCTGAGTGAGGCCTCGCGCCATGATCGTCCAACCGTCCACCATGCATGAAAGATCGGGTGGGCGACGGTAGGTCGCGCGTTCATCGTCTCCGTCCCTAGCACGATGGACCAGATCCGGATACGCCAACCAGCTCGTCAGATTCTCGATCTCGACGATGGCCGATTCGAAGGCGGCCTCGTCGTACGTGATATGGGCACCGACTAAGGCCTCGTGAACGTGGATGTCCTGATACGAGCGTGAAGCAGCGGAGAATCCGTCGCTTGAAGATGTGAAACACTCGAGCAACGTGATGGGCTTGCCTCGAGCAATCCCGTGGATCACCGCGACACGGTCGCTCGTGACCCCGGACTGCCATTCAGGTGGCTGTTCGGCCGCCGCACGCTCCAAGTCCAACGAGCCCACGATTTCCAGCCGACAGCGCCCGTCATCCTCCACGATGAGCTGACCGGGCGAGGAATCGTGGGGGGTGTCCGGCAACCACCAGGATCCGCGCCAAGATTTCAACTTCATACTTGATCTTCTCAGTCGTTCGAACTCAAACGCGGGACCTCGCGCGCACCCCACCGGTTCAGGCCGCCCGTATAGCCTCCCCGTAGAGGGGGCACTGTCTCGCTTGAATTCGCCCCAAGACCTCGGACATTATTGCGATAGTTGAGTGCGGTCTACCTGACACATGTTCACCCGCGTGTTGGAGCAGGAAGTAGTGATGGGTCAAGGGGGCACCGCATGGTCACGGTGGCTCGCACTTGGCCCGGCGAGCTCAGTCGGGCCCACGGCTGGCATGAGTGATTGGCAGGTCTCGCGGTGAACTGGTTGCGCGAGATGGGTCCCTACAGGCCGGGTGCGTTCGCGTGGATCTTGTCAGGGGCGGGGTTTGTATGCGCCTTAGCGTTCCAGGCGTGGGTGCACGCGTTGGTGGTCGGAAGTGTGATTCTGGGTGCTCTCGTTCTCACATACCTTCGACGAGGTGACGGCGAGCCAGTCGTTCGGCTGACCTGGGCAGAGAGTCGAAGCCGAGCAGCTCAGAAGGCTCCCCACGCACGCGACATTGCCATGGACGTGCCCCTTATCGGAGTGATGCAGCACCCTGACCTCGGACGAGGATATGCATGGGTGGAGTACGACCCTGCAACCTCAATTTGGGACATAGTCCTACTGAAACTTCGCTGGCACTCCTTCCATCGCTACCAGTATTTTGGCGAGCTGAGCTCGAACGAGTTTGCGTCACAGGTCAGTCGGCTGGGCCTGAAGTTTCTCGCGCAGGACTTTTATGCCAAGGCAGTGTGGGACGAGTACTTCGACGCTTGATTCTTTAGACGTTCCCAGGTGACACGTCGCGACGGGTTCGCGAAGTTCAGAGGTGTGGCCGCAATTCTGTGTCCGTAGAGGCCCGGCATTAGGGCGGAAATCGACCCAGCGGGGTCATCGTACGCGGATACGGACGCGGGAGCTTGGAGGAAAAGCCAACCCGTCGAGATCAGACGAATGGCTGCTTCACGGTGCCGGAGCGTCACTCTCTGCGATGGACTTGCGGACGATGTCCATGTCGAGGCTTTTCACCGCGGTGATGAGTTGGTCGAGCTGGGGTGGGGCCAATGCCCCTGGCTGGGAGAACACGAGGATCTGGTCTCGGAATACCATCAGGGTGGGAATCGACGTGATGCCGGCGGCAGCGGAGAGCTCTTGCTCGGCCTCGGTGTCGACCTTGCCAAAGACGATGTCCGGGTGAGCTTCGGATGCCGCCTGGAATGTCGGTGCGAACGCGCGGCATGGTCCGCACCAGGCTGCCCAGAAGTCGACGAAGAGGATGTCGTTGTCTTCGACGGCTGAGTTGAAGGAAGTGGTTGTCAGATCGATGGTGGCCATGGGGTCCTTTCTGGGTGTGTCAGGCCTGTTTCGAGCGCCGAGCGCCGAGGGCTCAAGCGAGAGTGAGGAAGAGCTTCTCCAGCTCGTCTACCGTGATGGAGTCGGTCGTGTCGCCAGGCGAGCTAATGCAGTCCTTCATCGCCGATGAGACGATTGTGAAGCCCGCGCGATCGAGTGCTTTTGATACGGCGGCAAGTTGGGTAACCACGTCGCGACACTCGGCACCCGCTTCAACGGCGGTGATCACTGACGTCAGCTGGCCTTGGGCGCGGCGCAAGCGGTTCAGGATTTTCTTTTGGGTGTCTACGGCGGTTTCGGTGGGGGCTTCGGTTGGTGCCGACATGGGGGCTCCTTAGACGTGTGCGAGAGATGGATTGGTGGCGGCAGTGGTGCCGGTCGCAGACATCCCGGCGAGCCAGGTGCGGTATCCGCCGTCGAGGTTGCGCACATCTCGGCCGAGCTGGGTGAGCAGTCGTGCTGCGGTGTGGCCGCGTTGTCCGACCTGGCAGTGAACAACCAGTGGTCCGTCCGGCAGTTCCGAGACCCGGGTGCGGATCTCATCGAGCGGCAGGGACACGGCACCGGGTAGCGCGCCGCGACTGAATTCATCGACCGAGCGTACGTCAATAAGTGTCGCACCGGCACCCATGGCGTCATCAAGCTCGTGCCACTGAATGCTCCGCGTCGCTCCTGTGGCCAGGTTATCGGCGACGTAACCGGCCATGTTGACGGCGTCCTTTGCCGAGCCGAACTGCGGGGCGTAGGCAAGCTCGAGTCTCGACAGCTGTGAGGCGGTCAGGCCGCCAGCCATTGCTGTGGCGATGACGTCGATGCGTTTGTCTACGCCCGCGCCACCGACAATCTGGGCGCCGAGAAGGGCCTCTGTTTCTGGGTCGATAAGCAGCTTCATCGACATTTGCTCGGCGCCCGGGTAGTAGCCCGCGTGTGAGGACGGATGCGTGTGGACCACCCGGTGTGGGCGGCCGGAGGCCACGAGACGAGTCTCGCTCCAGCCAACCATGGCGACGGTAAGCCCGAAGAGCCCGACGATCGCTGTGCCCAGCGCCGGAACGCTGGGTTCGGCGATACCGGCAATGGCATCCGCGGCGGTTCTGCCGTGTCGGTTCGCGAGACCTGCCATTGTGACGAGCGTCGCGGCCGCGTCGATGGCATCCGTCTTCTCGACCGCGTCGCCGACCGCGTAGATCGAAGGATCGCTGGTGCGCTGATACTCGTCGACGGTAATGCCGCCGGTAGCGCCGACGGTCACTCCGGCGGAGCGCGCGAGGTTCGTATCTGGGCGGACCCCGCGAGCTTCGATGATGAGGTCGGTCTTGATGACGGATCCGTCGTCGAGCTGCACCTGACCTGCGCGGACATCGGCAACCGTGCTGTTAACGCGGACATCGACACCGTGATCGAGGAGGGCTTCGAGAACGGGGCTGGCCATCTCCGGGTCCAGCGGAGAGAGTGGCAGCGGGCCGCGTTGCACGAGGGTGACGTGCACGCCGCGGGCGACGAGGTTCTCGACGGCCTCGAGTCCAATGAAGCCGGCGCCGACGACGACCGCGCGGGCACCAGTTCCAAGGTCGTCCAGCACGGAAGTGATGGCGTCGACGTCATCGACGGTCCGAAGAGTGCGCACCGGGACCCCATGGCCGGAAAGGGCAGGTCCTGTCGTCGCACCAGCGGCGAGGATCAGAACGTCGTAGCTTTCAGCGGTGCTCGTGCCGTCGAGGACGTTGCTCACCAGCACGGTTTTCGCCCCGCGGTCGATCCGGATGACCTCCTCGTTGACACGCACATCGAGGCGGAACCGCGCGGCAAGGGACGTGGGCGTCTGAAGCAGGAGGCTGTTCCGGTCCTCGATGATCCCGCCGACGTAGTAGGGCAAGCCGCAATTGGCGAAGGAGACGTAGGGGCCGCGTTCGAAGACGACGATCTCAGCAGACTCATCGAGGCGACGGAGGCGTGTTGCCGCGGACATTCCGCCGGCGACGCCGCCAATAATGAGGGTTCTCATGCAGTTCCTATCCGGTTTCGGGGTGGTCAGCGTGAGAACAAACGAGAGAAGAACCCGCCCGTGCTCGGCTCGCGGTCGTGGCCTTGGCAGCGGTCGGGCCGCGGGACCCCGCGCATCACATCGTCAACATGCTGGCCGCAGCCTGCCCAGGTCGTCTTTCCACAGGTCTTGCAGGTGACAGCTCGGCACATAAGTTCGTTTCTCCCATCGACTAACAAAATACCCCCGGGGGTATTTACTTCCTCGATCCTATGATACCCCCGGGGGTATATCAATTCGCTGAAGTTCCCCAACCGCCATCGGTTGTTATCGCGGCGACGCTTGCAAGTTGGGCGCGCAGGGCAGCGACTCCGTTCTGGGCTCTGCAATGCTGCGTCCTCGCATACCCTCACCTGCGACCGAAGGGTCCGGACCCCTAGTGGCGCTCGTGACCGGGAGAATTCTTCCGCGGGAGCAGAGCGGGCAATCTTCCGACGCAGCCTGCGTCCGCCTAACGGGTTAGATCGGGGGTCAGTGCAGTGAAGCAGGGCCAAATGCGCCAGGATGACGTGGTAGCTCCGTCGATGAGGCACCGGATGGCGGAGGCACTGGGTACCGTGTGCCTTCGCGGCATTGGAGATTGCTACGCGCCCCGGAGCGGAACCTGTCCCGTTGTCGGTTGCATACCGACTCCTGCCATCTTTGAATTACTTGGCATCCCGCCCCCGGGCAGCTGACTCGATGAGGTTATCTCCTGCGAGAGCATTTTCGGATTTTACGGCTTCGGCCCAGGCGCTCGTCGTGGCGACCGCGGCCCAGTTGGAGTTCAGGACGGCCATGATCGTCTCGTGCACTTGCATTGCCGATGCAGAACCGGCGGAGTTCACGATGTCGATGGCTCCGGTCGCATCCGACAGCACCTCGACGGTGAATCCGAGGGGTTCGGCGGCGGCGGCGGAACCGATGACGCAGTTGTTCGTCATGTAGCCCACGAGGGTGATTGTGTCGATTTCGCGCTCGCGCAGCCACTCTTCGAGGCCGGTGCCGGCGAAGATGCTGGCGAAGGATTTCGTGAAGCGGTGTGCCGCGTTATCGGCGTACTTGGCAATCTCGGGGTGCAGCTCGAAGGTCGATGACTCCGGTGCGAAGACCGGGAACTCTGCGGGGGCTTCGTGCTGAACAATCACGACCGGAATGCCGGCCTGGTCGGCTGCGTCCATCGCCTGGGCGATGCGAGCGAGCGACTCATCGCGTGCGGGGTATTGGATCGGCAGCAGTCCTTCGAAGTACTCCTGCTGGGTGTCGATGACGATCAGGGCGCGGCGGCGTGTTGACATGGGTTCTCCCGTGGTTGATGTGGTGGGGGGGCTTCCGGCGGATGCCGGGAGGATTCAGGGCTGCGCGGGCATCCCGTAGTGCTCAGCGAGGAGTGTGACGGTGCGCTCGTCTGCGCCGCGGGAATGGGTGCCGAGCACGACCATCACCTCATCGACGGCGGTCTGTTCCTGGAGGTCTTCGAGCCGGTGGGCGACGGTCTCCGCCGTGCCGGCGTAGGCGCGGTTCGTGTACATATCGAGGATCGCCTGCTCGTTCGCCGTCGCAGGATAAGCTGCGACTTCCTCGGGCGAGAAAAGTGTGTACGGTTCCCGTTTGAACATGCGCAGCATCGCCATTGCAGAAGTCGAGGCTTCGCGCTTGGCCTCGGCGGCGTCCTCGGCGACCATCGTGCTCACGCTCACTAACGAGTAGGGCCGCTCGAGCACCTCCGAGGGGGTGAAGTTCTCACGGTAGATGCGCATGGCCGTGGTGATATCGGCGTCGCCGAACTGCAGCGCGAACGCGTAGGGGCGGCCGAGCCTGGCCGCCAGGTGCGCGGAATAGGTCGACGACCCGAGAATCCACACTTGCGGGTGCGTCGCGGGAGCCGGCACCCGGTTCCGGGCGTTCTGCCACGGGCCTGGCACCGCGTGAACCTCGCGGTAGGGGTGGCCAGCCGGGAAATCATCGGTGAGGAAGCCCAGTAGTTCGGCGACCTGCTCCGGGAACGCATCGTTCGCCCCGGCTCCACGACGCAGCGCCGCGGCGGTCGCGCCGTCAGTGCCTGGGGCCCGCCCAAGCCCGAGGTCAATGCGCCCCGGGGCGAGGGCGTCGAGCATCCCGAACTGCTCCGCGATCACCAGCGGGGCATGGTTCGGCAGCATCACCCCACCCGCGCCGAGCCGGATACGCTCGGTATCCGCAGTGAGGCGGGCAATCATCAGTGGCGGCGAGGCGACGGACAGCGCGGGCATTGCGTGGTGCTCTGACATCCAGAAGCGGTGATAGCCGAAGCGATCCGCGGCCTTCGCGATGCGAATGGTGTCTGCGAGTCCTTCTTCGGCAGAGCGACCGACGCCAGCGCCGCCCCCGGTGTGTACAGACAGGGCAAACGGGGCAGAACCGGACATTGGAGCAGATTGCAAGCCAAACCTCATTTCTCACGGAATACTCGTGTTTTACCGTGATTTCTAGCGTAGCAGTATGTCACGGTAAATCAGCACTGCTAACATGAGAGGCATGTTCGAGATGCCTCTACCGCCAAGCCCCGGTGCCCTGGAGCACAGCAGCATCGACCTTATGAACAGCGAAGTCCATTTGCCGGGCGGGAAGAGTTACGACGCCCTGAACACTCCCAAGGAGACGACCACCTGGCTCATCGCGCGCGGCCTCGTCAGCGAAGGGGCGGTGCTCCAGTCCTACTGCCAAGACCGGCTCACCGGCCTCCGCAGCGACCTCCGGAAAGCCTTCGAAGCACGCATCTCCGGTTCCACCGTCGATCCTCGAGTGCTCAACAACATCAACGCCGCTCTCACCGCCGCCCCCAACACTTCGCTGCTTCACTATGCGCCCGGCGATGGATTCTTCCGCTCGCTCGAACACCCAGCTACCCGGCTCATCGAGCACGCCATGTCCGTAATCGCCGAAGACGCCGCAGCACTGCTCGCCGGCGACGAAGCTCATCTGCTGGCACAGTGCGAAGCGGAACCGTGCTCGCGGTTCCTGCTGAAGACCCACGGACGCAGGCAGTGGTGCTCAACCCGTTGCGGGGATCGGGTACGCGCCGCGCGCTCGTACGCGCGCAAGCGGACTCAAGCGGACCCGACATTGATCTGATCGGCACAAGGCGTAGACACGTATCATCCACGAACGCCGTGTCCCGTTGAGGGTTCCCAAGTGAGACGTTCGGTCACTCTGCGAGGTTTGAAGGTATTGCCCAAATTCTGTGTCCGTAGAGGTCCGTCTACCGGACACCGAGTAAGTCAAGGTCCAGCACGTATGTCTGCGTGGGCCGTCTGAGTAGAGAATGCTGGAACGGCTCGCCAAAGCCCGCCATCCTTTTCTCTCATAGAGACGCACGGCAGTGTGATTTTCGGCAAGCACGTGCAGCACGGAGCGTCGATGGTTGCGCCGAGCGAGCTCGACCGCGACGGCGGATAAGAGCATGCCGCCGAGTCCACTTCCTTGAGCAGCGGGCGCGACAGCGAGCAAGGCAACCACCGGAGCATCGGGTGGATCCGTCGGTAGACCGTTGCCTGGTTTAATCGCAAGTACGAATCCGAGGCTCCCAGTGGCCGGTTGTTCGACGAGGATCCAGCATTCGGGGTCCTCGAATTTCGGACGAGCTCGTTCGGCTACCCCACTTATCGCCTCCCCATCGCGAACCGCACACACAGTCACCCACAGGGCGAGGCACACTTCCACGTCATTGGCCGTGCCATCGCGGAACACAAACTCGCCATCTTCACTTGGTTCGTTCACGGCTCATGATCCCGTCCTGCTTCCACATTCATAGCGCCAGCATGGCCCATGAGCGACCGGCTTGTGCGTCGTGGCTTGCCCGACGGCTTCCAAGTTTCAGGGAGGCTGCGCTCCTCATTCAGTAGCTTGGACGCATGCGATCATTGACCTGGCCCGGGAGCGACCGTGAAAGCGCCCGGGTAGCTGTGCTCTTGCCGGGAACCGGATACACCGTTCAAGCTCCGTTGCTGTACTGGTCCGCCGAGTTGCTCGCTCAGCAAGGTTGGCGGGTCGAGGCTGTGGAATGGATGGTCTCCGACGAGGCACAACGGAATCCTCGCGCTTTCGTTGAGGCAGCCGTCGATCTCGCGTTTGCAACTGCACCAGGCGCGTCCAGGCGCCTGGTCGTAGGAAAGTCGTTCGGCAGTTTTGCTCTACCGTGGGCCATTGACTCGAAGGTGCCCGGTATCTGGCTGACTCCCGTGCTCACCGATCTCGAGATCTACGACGCTCTGGCCGCAGCCGCCTCTTCGCATCTTGCGATCGGTGGAGGCGCCGACCCGATGTGGGCTCCGTCGTCCTCTCTTACGACAGGGGCGCAGTTGACGACGCTCGAGGGGGCAGATCACAGTCTTCTTCTTGACGGTGACTGGCACGGATCAATTGCATTGCATGCAGAAGTACTTGAGATTGTCGCCCGGCGAGCGGAGCTGCTCGCCCAGTGAGAATGACGTTTCGGATGTCAGGCTTCGCTGAGCGGTCCGAATGACGTCAGTCGAAGCAGTGGAGAGGTGCTCAGCGGATCAGCCGCACTTTCCCAGCTCGGGTGGGCACACATGCTCCAAGGCGGTCACGACACTGCTCGTGACTACTTTGTCCAACAGTTTGGCCATGTCGGCAGCTGTCGGGCATGAAGAGGGCGTCGCTTACGGACTCGAGGACCTGTTCGCCGTCACGATCGCGGCTGCCGACGAAGAACTGGCTGGAACTTTACTAGGAGCCGCAGAGGACATCCGTGAACGGAAGGGAATTCTCGGTCCCGGGTTTTTCTCTTACCATCAGCAGATTCTCACACAGGTTGAGGCATCGCCAGCGGCGGATGTGTTCCAGAT
>NZ_JBKJWH010000181.1:0-32434 GCF_046716805.1 Mycetocola sp.
CCACAGTTCTCGCCGGCCCATGCCTCGTCGAGCTGCTTGTGGAACATCTCGATACCCGTGACGATGGTCTTCTGCGTCGGGCGGATGCCGACGATCTCGACCTCGGAGTTGATCGGGAGAGTTCCACGCTCGGCGCGGCCGGTGACGACCGTTCCACGACCGGTGATCGTGAAGACGTCCTCGATCGGCATGAGGAACGGCTTGTCCTTGTCGCGCACCGGGTCAGGAACGCTGGAGTCCACTGCTTCCATGAGCTCGAGGATCGAGGCGGTCCACTTCTCGTCGCCTTCCAGAGCCTTGAGGCCTGAGACGCGAACGACGGGAGCGTTGTCGCCGTCGAAGCCCTGGCTGGAGAGCAGCTCGCGAACCTCGAGCTCGACGAGCTCAAGGATCTCTTCGTCGTCGACCATGTCGGACTTGTTGAGCGCAACGAGCAGGTACGGAACGCCGACCTGCTTCGCGAGCAGCACGTGCTCGCGGGTCTGCGCCATCGGGCCGTCGGTAGCGGCAACCACGAGGATCGCGCCGTCCATCTGGGCAGCACCGGTGATCATGTTCTTGATGTAGTCGGCGTGGCCGGGTGCATCGACGTGAGCGTAGTGACGCGCAGGCGTCTCATACTCGACGTGCGAGATGTTGATCGTGATACCGCGCTGGCGCTCTTCGGGAGCCGAGTCGATCGTCGCGAAGTCGCGCTGAACGTTCGTCTTCGAAGGGTACTTGTCAGCAAGCACCTTGGAGATGGCGGCGGTAAGGGTGGTCTTGCCGTGGTCGACGTGACCGATCGTACCGATGTTTACGTGCGGCTTGGTCCGCTCGAACTTGGCCTTAGCCACTATGGTCCTCCTCAGGACTGATGTAACGATGCCGGGCACTGGTTTGCGACCGGTTTGTTACGGGGATTTGTCTGTTTATGTTACTAGGTTGCGACAGGGGAATGCACGAGAGTGCCCGGCACTCCCCCGCCGCAGGGCGATTACTCGCCCTTGCTCTTCTGGATGATCTCCTCGGCTACTGCCTTCGGGACCTCCGCGTAGCTTTCGAACGTCATCGAGTACACGGCGCGGCCCGAGGTTTTGCTCCTCAGGTCACCGATGTAACCGAACATCTCCGACAGCGGCACCTTGGCGGCGATCACCTTGACGCCTGAGGCGTCTTCCATGGACTGGATCTGTCCGCGGCGGGAGTTGATGTCGCCGATGACATCGCCCATGTACTCCTCAGGGGTACGCACCTCGACGGCCATGAGCGGCTCGAGAAGAACCGGGTCAGCCTTGCGTGCGGCCTCTTTGAAGCCCATCGACCCGGCGATCTTGAACGCCATTTCAGACGAGTCAACATCGTGGGCTGCTCCATCGAGCAGGATCGCCTTCACACCGACGAGCGGGTATCCGGCGAGGATTCCGACCTGGAGGGCGTCCTGGAATCCGGCATCGATCGACGGGATGTATTCGCGAGGGATACGACCACCGGTGACCTTGTTGTCGAATTCGTAGGTCTTCTCCGCGGAGATTTCGAGCGGCTCGAGGCCGAACTGGATCTTCGCGAACTGGCCGGAACCACCCGTCTGCTTCTTGTGGGTGTAGTCGTGCTTCGGAACCGCGCGGCGGATCGTCTCGCGGTAGGCGACCTGGGGCTTGCCCACGTTCGCTTCAACCTTGAATTCGCGCTTCATCCGGTCGACGAGGATGTCGAGGTGGAGTTCACCCATACCGTGGATGACGGTCTGGCCGGTCTCCTGGTTCTGCTCGACGCGGAACGTCGGGTCCTCTTCTGCGAGCTTCTGGATCGCGGTACCGAGCTTCTCCTGGTCCTGCTTCGTCTTCGGCTCGATAGCGACCGAGATGACGGGCTCAGGGAAGGTCATCGACTCGAGCACAACAGGCTCGGCCGGGTCGCAGAGGGTGTCACCGGTGGTGGTGTCCTTGAGACCGATCACCGCGTAGATGTGACCAGCGGTCACGAAGTCCACGGGGTTTTCCTTGTTGGCCTGCATCTGGAAGATCTTGCCGATGCGCTCTTTCTTGCCCTTGGTCGAGTTGATGACCTGTGCGCCGGAGTCGAGGCGACCCGAGTAGACGCGGACGTAGGTGAGGCGCCCGAAGAACGGGTGGACAGCGACCTTGAACGCGAGAGCAGCGAACGGCTCCGCTGCGTCGGGGTGACGCAGGATGACCTTTTCTTCGTCGCGCGGGTCGTGGGCCTCGGTGGCCGGCACGTCGAGCGGGTTCGGCAGGTAGTCGATGACAGCGTCGAGCATGGGCTGGACACCGCGGTTCTTGAACGCCGAACCACAGAGGACCGGGTAGATCTCGCTGTTGACGGTGAGCTTGCGGATCGCGCCCTTGATCTCGGCGACGGTGAGGTCTTCGCCACCGAAGTACTTCTCGAGCAGTGCGTCGTCGGTCTCGGCGACGGTCTCGAGGAGGAGCTTGCGGTATTCAGCGGCCTTCTCGACGAGGTCGGCGGGGATTTCTTCGATGGCGTACTTGGCGCCCATCTCGACGTCGCCCTTGGAGTCGCCGCGCCAGGTCAGCGCACGCATCTCGACGAGGTCGACGACGCCCTCGAACTCGCTCTCAGCACCGATGGGGAGCTGGATGACGAGGGGCTTCGCGCCGAGGCGCTTGATGATGGTGTCGACGGTGAAGTAGAAGTCAGCGCCGAGCTTGTCCATCTTGTTGACGAAGCAGATGCGCGGGACGTCGTACTTGTCGGCCTGGCGCCAGACGGTCTCGGACTGGGGCTCGACGCCCTCCTTGCCGTCGAACACCGCAACAGCGCCGTCGAGCACGCGGAGCGAACGCTCCACCTCGACGGTGAAGTCGACGTGACCGGGGGTGTCGATGATGTTGATCTGGTTCTTGTTCCAGAAACAGGTGACAGCGGCAGAGGTGATCGTGATGCCACGCTCCTGCTCCTGCTCCATCCAGTCGGTGGTTGCACCGCCGTCGTGGGTTTCACCGATCTTGTGGTTGACGCCCGTGTAGAACAGGATGCGCTCAGTCGTGGTGGTCTTACCGGCATCGATGTGCGCCATGATGCCGATGTTGCGGACCTTGTTCAGGTCGGTGAGCACGTCAAGTGCCACGGGGTTCCTCCAGGAAGTTGAATGTGGATGGGTCGAACAGGCGGAGCAGATGCCCCGGCGCGGTAACCGCGTCGGGGCATCCGATCGCCGCTACCAGCGGTAGTGAGCGAAGGCCTTGTTCGACTCGGCCATCTTGTGGGTGTCTTCGCGGCGCTTGACCGCGGCACCGAGGCCGTTCGACGCGTCGAGGATCTCGTTGGTGAGACGCTCGGTCATCGTCTTTTCGCGACGGCCCTTGGCGTAGGTGGTGAGCCAACGGAGCGCGAGAGTGTTCGCACGGTGCGGCTTGACTTCGATCGGCACCTGGTAGGTCGAGCCGCCGACGCGGCGTGACCGGACCTCAAGGGTGGGGCGAACGTTGTCGAGCGCCTTCTTGAGCGTGACGACGGCGTCCTGGCCGTTCTTCGACGAGACCCCTTCGAGCGCGTTGTAGACGATGCGCTCGGCGAGGCCCTTCTTGCCGTCAACGAGGATCTTGTTGACGAGCTGGCTGACGATCGGTGCGCCGTAGACGGGGTCTGCGACGACGGGGCGCTTTGGTGCTGGTCCCTTACGAGGCATTACTTCTTCTCCATCTTTGCGCCGTAACGGCTGCGAGCCTGCTTGCGGTTCTTCACGGCCTGCGTGTCGAGTGCGCCGCGGATGATCTTGTAACGAACACCCGGGAGGTCCTTCACTCGTCCGCCACGGACGAGGACCATCGAGTGCTCCTGAAGGTTGTGGCCTTCACCGGGAATGTAGGCGGTGACCTCGGTGCCGTTGGAGAGCTTCACACGAGCGACCTTGCGCATCGCCGAGTTCGGCTTCTTCGGGGTGGTGGTGTACACACGGGTGCATACGCCACGCTGCTGGGGGTTGGCCTTCAGGGCGGGGGCCTTGGTCTTGACGACCTTCGGCGTGCGACCCTTGCGGACCAACTGCTGAATGGTTGGCACTACTTCTCCTTGTATTTGCTGCACGGTGACAGCTGCAATGTGTTTGCTAGCATTCGCTCGAGGCGAGTTCATTTGGACCCACCGGCATCGCAGAAGAGCGGGGCTGTTGTGGTGGGTATGCCGTGGGGGCCGGCGCATGAGCTATCCGACCCTGGTCGGTGTGAGTTCTCCAACTTCGATTCGGACCCGAAGGGACGATTCGTAAAGCGTGACAAAGCACACACCTCAGAAATTCTAGCCGCCGGGGGTGTCTCGGTCAAATAGCCGTGGTCGCTCGAGGCGGTACCGATCGCACGAGGTACGCCGCCGGTCACCACGATGGAGGCGAGTCCAGTTCCAGAGTCAGGTCGGCGAGCAGCGCCTCGATCTGCGGCTCGACGTATTGGGCGACGGCGGCCTGGATCCGCTCCCGATGCGACTCGATCGAAATGCACACGAGTTTTCCGGCGTGAATGGCGCATTCGTCGGCGAGACGGATTTCGGTGCGCAGAGCAGCCTTCTCGTCGTCGGTCAGCGGAACGGGCAGTTCTTCGTCGTCGGCGGGTTCCTCCCCCGCGAGCCCGGCGAGAGTGAACAGGTACGGCTCCCCCGGGATCGGGTCCGGGTCGACAGGAAGGCCGTCGAATTCGGGTTCGAGGCCGCGTTCGGGGCGGTACTGGCGCGCGCGGCGCAGTTCGGCCTCGCGGAGCTCGCGTTGCAGAAGAGGGAGGTTGCGCTGCGTGTAATCGTCGACGATGTCATCGACGATCGACTTGACCCGGGTGGAGAGCCCGTGCTGCACCGCGTGCGGCACGTCGTGGTCGAGCCCGACGGCGGCCATGATCGGCGAGCCGAAGCAGCGACGGCACAACCGGGTACGTCCGCGGTGCGTCGACGGTTGCCAGCGTGGCAGCCAGCGCAGCCACGCGTCGACTGCCTGGCTCACTCGCGTGTCGAGCGACCGGTCCATGACTCTGAGAGTACTCGCCCTATCGCTCCCACGGCCATAACGGACGCGCCGGATGTTCTCCCCCGCTGCCGAGGACGAGCATGTACGCCACCGAGATGGCGGCGGCGAGTACTCCGACGGAGATTGCGAAGCCACTCAAAGCAGAACCGGCGGCGAACAGGACGATGGAGAAGATCTCGGCGGTGACGACCGAATAGGCGAACCCGCCGACGAGCACGTACACCACATAGCTGACGATGCCGATCAGGACCGAGCGGCCGAGCGGGAGCCTCACCGGATCCCCGATGGACAAGGAGATGGCCTCGTGCAGGTTCCGCTCATAGCGTCGCCCGATGCCCAGGAGATACAGCAGAACCGTTCCGACAGCGGAACCGGTGGCGATCGGTCCGACGAGAGGACCGGCATCCGCCTGGGGGACGACGTCGGTGTCGGTGAGCAGGCTCACGAAGCCGAACGCGCAGACAACGAGGGCGAAGTAGAGCACTGTGGCGAAGATGGCGAGGGTATACGGGAAGGCGGCCGGTCGGCCAGGCGTGACCTCACCCGGGTTGGGAATCGACATCGGTCAGTCGACGGTGACCTGCACCCGATACTCACCGAACCGCACGGCCGTGTTGGCCGGGAGCGGTGTGGCGACCTCAGGCGTGCAGAGTGTCTCGGAGCCGTCGTCGGCGATGAGAACCGTGCCGTTTGTCGAGTTCAGGTCGAGGACCCAGATTCGGCCTTCGGCGATCCCGAGAATGGCATGGGTCTTCGAGACACTGCGTTCGACATCGTGCAGCCGGGCACGTTCGGTGACACCGTAGCCGTCCTGATGCTGCGGATCCCGTCCGACGATGAGCCCCTGATCGAGAGGCAGCACGCTACCGTCGGGAAGCTCGAGTCGCGGATTCCGGAGCGTCGTCGCCACGGGTGTCGGGGCTGTGACTGGCGCGTGCGCGGACGCGGGTGCTCCGACGGCCGCACCAGGCACAGGGGTGAATGACGTCGGCGCCACCCCGAATTCGGGCCTCGCCACAGGGATCGGGATGCCGTGGTCGGACGACGGCACCGTGTCGAGTGCCGGTTCGATGCCTGGCGGCATGCCGATCTTGCGCACCGGAGCAGCGGAATTCGTCGCCGGTCCCGGCAGGGGCGGCCTGGGCGGAACCTGGTAGCCGTTCCGCTCGTCCACGTTGTCGCCGCTCATGTCTTCACTCTGCCGTTTTCTTCCCTGGGCCCGCCTGGCCGGGTCGTCTGCCTGGGGCGGTGAGGCGATCCGTCATTGTTCGTCCGGAGTGAACCCGGAACCGGCTCGCCTGCCGGCGCCACCAGCCTACCGCCGACGCCGCGCCGACTGAGGATTCCGTCGTCGACTGCCACAACTCGTCGATGCGCTCATCCGGCACGTCCTTGCCGGCGAACACGGCTTCATCCGTGCCGTGCGCGAGCCGGGTGAGCGTGGCGACACCGCCGGGGTGCTCGCTCCCGCCGTCCGCTTCACGTTCGGATGCCGCCTGCGTCTCGACCTGGCCGCCGAGGTTTGCGGCGAACATCCGCCGCGTCCCGATCTCAGGCAGGACATACCCAACTTCGGCGTAGCGATCGAGCAGTTCATCCCAGGCGCCAGCGGCGCGCGCGTCGGCGGTGTCTGCCATACGGCGTCGTCGCATCCGTCGCCTTTTGATGGCAGCGATCACGAGCAGGGGCACGAAATACAGCAGGAGGGTGATGCCGACGGCGCCGCTGAGGATCCAGACCCAGAGCGGGACGGCGACGGCGTCGTCGTTCTTTTCGTCCTCTTCACTGTCGTTGATGTCGACCTCGGTCAGCAGGTCGTCATCCTGCTTCTCTGCCCGGGGCGGCTGGCGCACCTGCGGTTGGGGTTCGGTTTTGGGCTTCGGGTTTTGGTCCTGCGGGATTTCCTTTTCGTCCGGGGTAGGAGAAAAACTGACCCACCCGACGCCCTGGAACGGCACCTCGACCCACGCGGTGATGTCGTCGCCGGTCACCGTGACGCTCTCACCCTCCTCGACGTTCTTCGGCGCGAAGCCCATCACGACGCGAGCCGGATGGCCGAGAGATCGGGCCATGAGGGCGAATGCTGCGGCGAATTGTTCCTCGTCGCCGATCATCTGGTTCCGGGTGAACAGCTCCTCGATCCGGTCGGCGCCGTGGCCGGCTCGGGACGGAACACTGTCGGAGGCGAGGCCGTGACTGAGGAATCCGTTGATCTTCAGCGCCTGTTCCATGGCGCGGAGCTGATCGATCGGTGTGGTGGCTGTTCCGACGTACTCGGCGGCCTTAGCGGCGACGACGTCAGGGACCCGTTCGACGATGGGCAGTACGACCGGTGCGACCGGCACGTTCTTGAGAGCTTCTTCACTGAACTCGTCCTGCACGTTCGCGGTGAAGCTGTACTCGTAACCGTTGTCGACACCCGAGGTGAGCACCGTGGTGGCGGTGGCGGCGTTGTAACGCAGGTCCTGCGTCTTGTCGACCGGTTCGGTCGGGAGAGTGAGGGTGTCGGGGTATCCGACGACCGGCAGCCACACCCCGGAGTATCCATCCACCGAGATGCTGATCGAACGGCCGGCGGAGGATTCGAGCAGCGCAGGCTCCGGGAGTTCATCCCCGACGAGGCGGAACGAACCGGAGCCGTCGGTCTGGTCCTCAGCGCCTGAGACATCCCAGAGCCGGCCGTCGTAGCTGTCCATGACCGCGAGGCGGACTCGATCGGATGCCGTCAGCCCGCTGACCGAGAACAGGTCGGTCTCGCCCAGATCCTTCGTGTACTTGCGGAAACCGCTGAGCGGGCTCGGGTAATCCTGCGGGTCGAACGGCGGCACGACCTCTTCACGGAGGACGAAGCGGGACTCCGGCGTCGGGACGAGGATCGAGCCGGCAACGGCTGCGACGAGGATGGCGGCAACGGCAACGATCGCGCTGCCGACGATCTTCGTGCGATCCCGTCCTTTGCGTTCGGAGAGGCTCGCGTTCGTTGCCACGCCCCGCCGCCAGCCCAGCCACAGCAGCGCAAGAACGGCGAACGAGATGCCGCGCAGACTTGCGAGGAACGGTGTCGAGGTTCCGTAGAGGATTCCGAGCAGGTAGAGGGTGGCGGGGCCGACCAGCAGCACCGCGAGCCGTGCCGCCGAACGGTCGTAACGGGGCAGCCACCGAAGCGCGAGCACTGTGGTGACCAGGCCGACGAGCCAGGCGGCGGCGTACGGCAGGGCGGTGATGTATTCGGGCGCACCGACCGGGGCGGCGAGGGTGACCATGTCCGTCCAGCCGAACACCGCTCCGAGGGCGAGCCCACGGAGGGTGGTGAGGCTGGGGAGGACCGCGAAGAGGGCATGTCCTGGCATGGCCAGCCCGCTTCCGAGGAGGAAGTACAGCGCGATCGCCGCGAGGCCCGTGAAGAACGCGTTGAGGCGGAACAGGTGCGAGAGGTACCCGGCTGCGGTTCCGATGGCCAATCCGCCGAGGCCGGCAAGCAGATAGCCGTTGTCGCTGAAGGCTGGGGCGAGTCCCCAGATTCCGAGCCCGGAGAGCACCGAGACGACAGCCAGGTCACGCCAGGTGCCCGTCGTCACGGTCCCGCGCGGAAGGCTGGGCGCTGGAGCCGCTGAGCCCTTCGCTGCCTGGGCGGTCTTCGGAGTTTTCGGGGCTGTGGGGGTTTTCGCTCGCGGTGCCTTCGGCGTCTTCTCGCTCATACCGCCCTCGCCATCACTCTCGGCAGGTCGCCCAGGGCGCCGATGGTGACGATGGAGAGCCCGGCGACGTCCTGCACGCGGGGCCGGGAGCCCTGTTCGATCTTCAACGCGAGAACATTCGTCTCTCCGCCGAAGAGTCGCTGGATCGCCCGGTAGTCCGGGGCTTCCATGGCTGAGCCGGCAACGATCACGACGACGCTCGGTGGCGGAAGCCGTTTGGTCGCTTCGCGGGCGAATTCACGTGGCGTGGCCGTCGACCCGACGATCTTCTCGACCCGGCAGCTGTCGTCGAGAAGCGAGGTCACCGAGTGGGTCTTGAGGATCCGGCCTTCGGTGACGACGCTGATCTGGGTTCCGTCGCGGATCACCTGTGCGCCGATCGACGCCGTCACGGAGACCGCGAGTTCGAACTCGGCGTCGTCGGCGTAATAGCGCTCGTCGCTCGAGTGGATGATCGTCAGCTGGCTGCGCCGTGATTCCTCGAACTGGCGCACCATGAGTTGCCCGGTCCGAGCCGACGTGCGCCAGTGCACGTACCGGACATCATCGCCGGGGACGTAGGCGCGAAGCGCGTGGAAAGAGATGTCGTTGTTGGTGATCTTTTTCGTGACCTGGCCCTCGAGGTCTCGCACGAGCCCTGCAGCCGTCGGGTGCAGCCGGGTGGTGACCGGGTGGACGAACAGTTCGATCGCATCGGTCCACCGCACCGCCCGGCGGAACAGGCCGAGCTGGTCGCCGCGGATGGAGACGGCGGGGCCGGCGAGGATGACGGCACGCCGGTTGGTCGGAACGGCGAAGAGCTCTTCGACCTCAGCCCCCGGCTGAAGCGCTGCGATCGGGAATTCGGCCATCCCTTCCCCGACGGGAACCTCGAGAGTCGCCGCGGCGGAAACCTTCTTACCGGTGTTGGTGACGAGGACCCGCCCGATTGCCCGCTCCCCCACTGTGACCCGCCTCGGGTTGAGGGCGATGTCCACGGCATACGTCGCCCGCCCGATGAGGAACAAGGCGGCGACAGCCAGTGCCGCGAACAGGGTGATCGCCACGACAGTGAGCTCTGCCCAGCCGAGCAGCAGCCCGGCGACCAGGGCGACGAGGGCAGCGCTGAGAACGAGCGCACCGAGTCCGCTCACCACGGCACGGTATGGCTTTACGACGTTCCAGAGCCACACGAGCCAGGACGATGCGATGCGCCCCAGCCACACGAAAAGCCCTCCCACCTTCGCGCCTGCCCGCTTCGCGGCGGCAAGCGGCGAGCTCCGTCGAGCGGATGCGGCACGGTTCGGCGTGGCGGGAGGTTCCTGCTCGACCGGCTGCGAATTCTCGACCGGGTCCTCAAGCACCGCCGTCTCGGGCTCGGTGGTCACTGCGCTGGTCATGACGTCGGGAAACCGGGGATCTACGCGGCGCGGTACGCGGGAACGGGGAGCTCGACGAGGATGCCGGCGACGACATCCTCAGCTTTGACACCGGCGAATTCGCTCTCAGCGTCGACGATGAGCCGGTGCGCGAGAACCGGGACGGCGAGCTGGTGAACGTCATCTGGTGTCGCGTAGGTGCGTCCGTGCGCGAGCGCCCAGGTCTTGATCATCCGGGCGAGGGCGAGGCCGCCGCGCATGCTGGAACCGAGGGCGATGTCCTTGTGCGCCCGCGTGGCATGCACGATGTCGGTGATGTACTCCATCACCGAACGGTCCACATGCACCGCGGATGCCAGCTGCGACATCGCCAGCAGCGACGGTCCGCCGATGATCGGGCTGATCTGCGAGGCACGGGAACGGTTCGCGGCGTCGAGCAGCAGGTCGACGGCGGTGGCCCGGTCCGGGTAGCCGAGCGAGGTCTTGATCAGGAACCGGTCCAGCTGCGCCTCGGGGAGCTTGTACGTTCCGGCCTGCTCGACAGGGTTCTGGGTGGCAATGACCATGAACGGCTTGCCGACCGGGTAGCTCTCACCGTCGACCGTGACGACGCCTTCCTCCATCACTTCGAGGAGCGCGGACTGGGTCTTCGGTGATGCGCGGTTGATCTCGTCGGCGAGGACGACGGATGCGAAGATCGGTCCTTTGTGGAATTCGAACGTGTTCGTTGCCTGGTTGTAAATAGTGACACCGGTGACGTCGGACGGCAGCAGGTCCGGCGTGAACTGGATGCGCGAGTTGGTGCCCTCGAGCGTGTTCGCGAGGGCTTTCGCGAGAACCGTCTTTCCCGTGCCGGGGAAGTCCTCGAGCAGCACGTGACCCTCAGAGAGCATGGAAGCGATGACGAGTTTGATCGTCTCCTCCTTGCCGAGGATCGCCAGGCTCACGTTGGTCACCAGGGAATCGAATGCCCCGGCGAACCACTCGGACTGCTCTTGCGTTACTGACACTGAGATCTCTTTCGTTTCGGATTGGTAGAAGCGGGCGTCAGCCGGGGAACGGATATCCCGGCGTGGGAACGCCGTTGACGAGGATGCGCACCCCGCATGGCGCATAAGCAGGCTGGATCCAGGCAGGCAGCACATGGGAACCGTTACCGCTCATCGAGACGCTGTATGAACCTCTGGGCGACACGTTCGCCCAATCGCCGCCCTGACAGAACTGCGGTGTGATGTTGTAGGAGCCGCCCGGGTAGTCCGTCCACGAGAACGCGATCTGCCACGTGTTCGAGACGGTGTTGGAGCCCTCGGTCCGAGTCTCAGGCCCGTTGGCGCCGTAGACCCTGGTGATTTGCGGATTTGGCGGCGGCGGCGGCGGTTCGTTCTCAATGGTGACGCTGTTCCCGACCTGACCCCATGGTCCGCACCCGCCCTGGCCGCAGGCCTGGACCTGACCCTTGTTGTAGGTGCCGGCGCCGACGCTGTTCGTGGTCGCCGACGTGCCGGTGACGGTGCCACTGCCCGCCCCTGGCACCTCCCAGTTGTAGCTCGTGATGCTTCCGCCGGTGTCTGCCGGCCGGGTCCACGAGATCGTCATGGTCGAGTCGGCCCACGTCTCGTCGCGAGCCAGCTTCACGTTGGTGGGCGCGCTCGGCTTGCCGTACGACGTCGCCGAGGCAGACGGAGATTTCTCGCTGTCGCCGACCTTGTTCGACGCGTACACGTTGAACGTGTACGTCGTACCGTTGCTCCCCGCGACGTTGATGGTCTCACCCGCCTGGGCCTTCCGGACGACAGGGTCGCCTCCGCCGGTCCGCGTCACGGTGTAGCCGGTGATCGCGGCGCCGTTGCTCGACGGCGACGGATTCACGGTGACCCGGATGTTGTCGGATGCCGCCACGAGTGTCGGTGCCGGGGGCTGGTCGGGGGCGCTGGTCACGACAACGTCCGCACGCCCCTGCACATGGCGGTTGGCGTCCCCGGTGGCATCCTCGATTGTGTAAATCACGCTGATCTGCTGCGTCTTGTCCGGACCCGGAGTGATAAGAAGGTTGGACCCGCTGATTCTCACTGTGGCGTTCGCGCCGTTGCTCACCGCGGCGTCGATGATCTTCAACGGCGTGTCGGGGAACGGGTTGAAGTCGTTGGCAAGCACCGGCAGAGTCACCGGCGTGCTGCTCCGGCCGTCGCCGTAAGAGTCGTCGACAGCCGACGGCAGCGGCTGGGACGATGACACGACACGGACGTGCACGGTGCCAGGAATGGTGAATGTCTTGTAGGAGATCGTGAAGTTCAGCGTCGTCGCTGTGCCCGGTTGGACGCCGAACGGAGCGGAGACGGAGAGGGTCGAGCCGGACAGGCCGGCCACAATTCCTCCGGTTGCTGCGGACAGTCCGCTGTAGCTGAGGTCCGCGAGCACCTCCGGGTTGGGGTGGTTGCTCGACAGGCGGAGGTCCAGCGTCTCCGGTGCGTCGCCGGCTTCGATGGTGAGCTCGGGCGGCGTGTACGTGGGCGGAACGTCCTTCATCTCCGGGTCGCCGACAGTGATCGGCAGCACGAGCATGTCGACGCCGGTGCTGGAGCCGTCTGAGGCCTCGAAGGTTATGCTCGCCGGCCCGCGATAGTCCCGCTGGGGAGTGAAGGTGAGTGTCTGGTCATCGACGAAGTTGGGGCTGCCGTCGCTCTTGATCGCGCTGACGGTGTCCGCACCGGTGATGTGGATGTCCTTGCCCGTCGGCGATTCGGCGATGGACGAGAGCTTCCACGTCTTCGTCTCGTTCATGTCGACGTATTGGGTCGGCAGGTTGAGCTTGATCCGTGGCGGCAGCCCGTCAGCGAACGGAGGCACGACGATGAACGCGGCAGCGCTGAGGCCGTCCGTGGCATTCGTCAGCCGGTAGGCGACAGCGGTGCGCGCGTTTCCGAGTGCGACGCGGACGAAGCCGTTCGTCAACAGCTCGGCACTGCCGGCATTCGGGCCCTCGAGTGAGATCCCCAGGTCATCGACGCGGCCGCCCGAATTGTTGGCGCCCTTCCGAACATCGATGTCGACGGTCTTCGCTCCGACGACGTCTTTCGCTTCGACGATGTGGTCGAGAAGCGTCGGCGGCGCGATCGTCGCGTCTTCCGTCACGCGCACCTGGACGAAGGCGGTGTCGAAGCCACCGTTCCCGTTGGTGATCTCGTACCGGACAACGAAGCTGGTCTCTTCGTCCGGCGCCTCGATCTCCACGGCGCGCTTGTTCTTGACGACGGCTGTGACACCCTCGGGAACATCCCGGAGCTTCCTGGTCACCTCGATCGTGTAGCCGTTCGGGTCGGAGTCGTTCCCGAGCACCGGAACAGTGGCGACCCGGCCGGGTTGCACCTCGATGGTGTCGTCGACGGCGATCGGCGGCGAGTCCTGCGCTGGGCGCTCGATGACACCGATGCGCACGACGCCGATAGCCGTGGCGCCGTAGACGTCCTTGACCTTGTAGCTGAAGACGTCGGTGCCGGCCGAGCCGGGAGCCGCGCGGTAGGTGAAGGTCGTGCTGTCGGATTCGACGACACTTCCATACGCGGGGGCGCTGGCCAGTCCGTCGAAAATCACCGAGTCGCCATTGGGGTCGAGCCCGTCGAGCGGCACGTTGACCGTCACGGATGAGTCGGCGAACACCCGTGCGGTCAGAGTCTTCGGCGCCGGTTCCTCGTTGACCTTCTCATCAGCGGCGACCACGTTGAAGGTGAGCGTCGCGACGTCCTTCTGTGTGAAGTCGTCGGTGACCGCGTACGTGGCGGTGTAGATGCCTGCCTCTCGCGGCGCCTGGTACCGGACCCGGTCGCCGGCCACGAAGGCGAGTCCCGCCTGCACGGGTTCGGCAAGATCAGGCGACAGCGTCATCACGGCGTTGTCCGGGTGGATGTCGTTGTCGAGCACCGGAACACTGGCGATGTCCCCCGCGCGCACCGTCACCACATCGTCTGACGCGATCGGCGCCTGATGTTTCGTCAGCGGCGGAACCGGAACGATGGCGACGGTGCTGGCCGTTTCGTTCAGACCATCGGACACGGTGTAGCCGAACTGCAGCTGCTCGGTCACGGCTGCGCTGGACGTCACTCGGACGACCGATGAGTTGAGCACTTCGATCGACAGAACCCGGGCTTCCTCCGGGATGTCGAGGGACCGGAGAGCGAGGACCTTGCCGCTCGGCGACACGTCGTTCGTGAGCACGTTGATCACCGTGGGCTCGTTCGGCCGCAGGTACCCCGTGTCGTGGACGGCGATCGGAGGCTGAACCTTCTCGGGTACGTCCTTGACGTCGACCCGCAGCATCCCGATGCTCGTTGCCGGGCCGGCGCCGACCGTGTACTGGATGTAGTAGACGCCGGTCTTGCCCGAGACGACCTGCATCGAGTTCGTGTCCGGTTTGACGGTGACCGAGAGCCCGCCCGACAGTGCCTCTGCGCCGAGAAGGGAGAGCTGGGAGCCGTTGGTCGACAGATCGTTCTCGATCGGGAACGCCTCGACCGGTTCGCCGACGAAGGTCTCGACGTGGTCGGGCGTACCGATCGGGTTGAGGGTGCCGGCCGCCTTGACGTCGACGGTGAAGGTTCCGGATGCCGTCTCGGTGCCATCGGAGACGACGTAGACGATCTCACGCGGGCCGAGCTGGCCAGATGAGTGGGTGACGGTGACGAAGCCTTCGTGGGAGAACCGCACGAGGTCACCGCTATCGCTCGCCGCGGACTGCAGGAACACGTCGTCGCCGTCTGGGTCGCGCCAGTCCATCAGCGGGTTGTAGGTGATGCTCTGCCCCGCCTCGACCGACACCGCACCTCTGCGCTGTTCGACGGGAGCGCCGTTCGCTTCAGCGGGCATGATCGTCACGCTGACGTTCGCCTCCGACACACCACCCGGACGCCCGTCGGACACCGAGTAGCGGAACGAGATGGTGCCTGCGGACTGCTCCGGGTTGGGCGTGAACTGGAGCGCGCGTCCGCCGTCGATGAATTCGACGGTGCCGGACTCGGGTGCGAGTCCCTGGAGGTTCCGCCCGATGGTGAGGACGTCACCGTCCGGGTCGGTGTCGTTGTCGAGCACCGGGAGGATGGTGCTCTTGCCTGGCCGGGCGCCGAGGACGTCGTCGCGTGCGATCGGCGGGCGGTTTTGTTCGGTTCGGTCAGCGAGCGTGTCCTCGAATGACTCGGTGGAAGCCTTCTCGTCGCCCTCTTCACCGTCGTCCTCCTGTGGAGGAGTGACTTCTTCCCAGTTCTTGACGAGTCGCATGTTCGCGTCGACGAGCCAGACGTCGCCGGTCTGCAGGTTGTTCAACGCGATCACGTTGCGGTTGACGCGGAATTCGAGTTCCGCGCCCTCGGCGAGGGGTTCGATGTCCTGGCGGGAGGGGGGCGCCTCCCCGCAGACAGCGAGGTACCGGCTTGCGCCTGACCAGGCGCCGTGGGCGCAACCGTCGAGGTTGACCGGTGACGACACCTCCCCCGGCTTGGTCACGGGGTTCGTGATGTTCGCCTCGATCGTCTGAGGGGTGCTGTCGCCCAGCCGGGCGCGCAGCAGTGACGAGCCGGTGGCGACGACGACCTCACCGTCGGTGGCACTCACCTGCTGGATTTTGAGGGCCTTGCCGGGCAACTCGATCGTCGTTTCGGCATCCGTCACGAGGCGGTTCTTCGCCAGGTCCAGGATGACAGCCTGCTCGCCGGCTGCTGTGAGCTGGTACTCGGTGAGGGCGGGAAGGTCCGTGACCGTCGGGTCGCCTCCGGACGCCGGGTAGGCGTACAGCTTCTTCTTCTTCGGGGAGACGGCGAAGACCGTGCCTTCACTGGAGACGACGCTCTGAGCGTCAGCGCCGAGCGTCGCGATCGGCTTGGTGTCGATCGTCGAGAACCGGAGTTCCTCCGCCGTTGGCGTGACCCAGAGCTCACCGGTGTCTGGAGCGAGGATCGACAGGGTGGTGTCGCCGAGCGACAGGTCGGAGTTCGGCGGGAGTTCGGCGCGCTCGACGAGCGTGGTGAAGGCCGAGTCGATCCGCTCGACGCTCGATGCGGAACGGTCGTGCAGCAGGACGTTCTCGCCGTTTTGCAGCACGTCGATGTCGTTGGACACGGCGGCGACCGAGGCATTGAGCTCTTCGATCTGCCGGTTGAGACGGCCGGCCATGAGCTCGGACCCGTTGGTGACCCAGACATCCCTCGCGCTGAGGTCGACGTCGGTGACCGGGAATCCCTCGTGAAGGACCGCAACGGTGACCGGGACTGCGACGAGGACAGAGAGCGCGACGACGGAGGCCGTGACCTTGCGCCCCTTCAGCCACGTCAGCACGCTATCGTCCCCCACGATCAGTATGTGTTCCGGTTCCTGAAAAACAACACCCCCGCAGGATCCTGGTCTACGCTAACACTTTGTCCGGCGCGGCATTGTAAACGTTTGCATATGTGTGAACTCCCGGATGCGCGGGCTGGAAGCAGCTGTCAGTCGTCCGCGGGAACCGAAGTTTCGATCTCGTTCTCACGGTCGAGCAGAATGAGGTCGGCCGTGTCGACGAGCCGTGACGAGACGGCATATTCGACGAGGCGAGCCCGGCGGCCGGTGGCGAGTTTGCCGCGCCCGCCGCGGAGACCGCGTACTCCGATCCGGTCGAGCTTGTCGCAGACGTTGTCGAGTTTTCGGTTGAACGCGGTCTGCGTCCAGCCGAGCCGCGCCGCAGCATCCGCTGACGCCGGTATCTCTCCCCTGCCGGGGGAATCCTGCCGCAGCACGTTCTCGGCGAGCGCGACGATGAGCAGTCGCTGGCTGCTCGTCAGGTGCACCGGGCCGACCGTCGTGGTTCCCGCCTGCAGCGTCGTCATCGACGTTGTATCGAAGTACTGGGAATCGGAGTGGATGGTGAACTCGTACGTGGTGGACCCGGCGCTGAACATCACCTGGAGTTCGGGGAACACGACGGGGAGCCTGGCGCCCGGCGCGAGCCAGGCCTGAACCTGGCCGGTCGTGTCGGTCACTGTTGCAGCCAGCAGGTTGCCGACGTTCGACAGCCACCAGAGGTCGTTCTCGTGGCTGATCGAGAGGAACCGGCGGTGCAGGAACGGGTTCTCGTCGATGACGAGGTCTGATTCCCGGCCGACGAAAAAGGGTTGGCCGGGAGTCAGGTCGTACCATTCCCCGCAGAATTCAATCCGTGGTGCCTTCATTCGCTGCACATCTCCAGGGGTTCGGCCGACATCTTGCCGTTCGAGCGGACGATGAAGACCTCGACGCAGACCTGCGTGTTCGAGTCCACGCCCTCGATGGTGGTCATGCCGTCTTTCGTCGGCGTCTTCGCGCTCTGGTTCGGGCCGTCGCTGCGGTTCCAGGCGAACATGTCGCCGCTCTGCGGTTCGGGGTTCTCCCATTCGAAGGTGACCCGGGTGCCGTCCGTGCTCGGGGTGACCGCGACCGCTGCCGGAGTCGGCACGCCGAGGGTGATGACGTCGGGTGCGGCGGTCGCGGTTGGCCGGGCCTCCGGCGCCTCCGGCGTCTTCGGCGCCAAAACGATGGCCGCGGCGACGACGCCGCCGATCACCATCACACTGGCAGCACCGGCCAGGATCGGCCAGAGCTTGCGTCGCGAAGCCGGCGCACCGGCGGGCCGCGGCTCCGCTTCGGCCGCGGCCGCTCGCGGCCGGAGAACCGTGTGTTCGGCGGGTTCCGGGGTGTACGGCGCAGCGTGGGGCTGGACGGACGGCATCCGCCGGACGACCGTCGGGTCTGCCCCCTGCTGCACCGGGGCGGGTGCTGGAGGGGCGACCGGCTGCGCGTGGACCGTTGCGACGCCCCGGATGCGGGTCGCTTCACCCCCGTCGGCGGCCTCGGCGTCGTGGGCCCGCTCGAGAATGGTGAGGTTCGGCACGTCGATGGCGGTCGGCGCGTACGAAAGTTCCATTTCGACGCGCTGCAGGGCACGTGCGAAGTCGACAGCGGTGGCGAAGCGGTCGTCGGCGGAGGTTGCCATGCCTTTGTGAAGGATCGAGACGAGCGACCGGGGAATGTCTGTGCGGGTGATCGGGGTGATCGTGCCGCGCTCGATCCGGCCGATCAGGTCTACGGTGCCATTCGGTTTCCCCGGGACCTCGAACGGCGTATGGCCGACGAGGAGCGTGTACAGCGTTGCCGCGAGGGAGAAGACGTCACTGCGAACATCGGGCTGGGGATGGTCGTCGAACATCTCGGGCGGCGACCACGGGATGGACATCCCGATGGTGCCGGTTCCAGTGGCGGCCCCTGCAGCGTTCATGGCCTCGCGGGTCGTCGTGTTCACCGGAAGCTCGATGTCGACGGCACTCGAGATGCCGAAGTCGGTGAGCGCCGGCCAGCCGTAATTGTTCGTCAGAACGTTGGCCGGTTTGATGTCGCGGTGCAGGATGCCTGCGGCGTGCGCGGTGGCGACGGCGCTGGACACCCGGACTCCGGTGCGCAGGGCGTCGGCAACGCCGAAGCGCGAGCGTTTGTATTGCTCGGCGAGGCTGGGCCCCGAGCAGTACTCCATCACGAAATACGGCCGACCGTCTCCGGCGACTGCGGCGTTGTAGATGGTGACGATGTAGGGGTGCGCCGACAGCTGCGCCATCAGGTTGGCTTCGGCGACGAAGGCGGCCTGCGACGTGTCGCTGAGGTCCTCGGAGGCGAGAACCTTGACGGCGACGAGTCGGCGAGGAAGATCCTGTTCGTACAGGTAGACGTCGCTGAACCCGCCGGAGCCGAGCAGCCGCGTGTACCGGAGGCCAGGCAACTCGGGCGGCGTGGCGACCGAGCGAACCGACACGCCTAAGCCTCCTCGACGTGCAGCAGCACGTCGCTACCGAGGTCGATCGTCGTGCCGGTGATCACCGGGGTCGGTTCTCCGGCGCGCAGCAGTTGGGGAAGTTTTCCCGGGGCGATGACGTGCGTTCCGTTGCTCGAATGCAGGTCGGTCACGACGACGGTATCGCCTTCGACAGCGACGCGGACGTGGCTGCGCGAGATGTCATCGCCGATCAGTGTGACGAGATGGGGCAGAACGGATGCCGGGACGTTGGAGACGCTCGGCGCACGTCCGAGGATGACCGGCGCCGATAGTACCTGCGACTGCCCCGCGGGCAGGTGGAGCACATAGCGGTGGGCTGGCGGTTGTGGCGCGGACGGCGCTGGTGCGGACGCCGACCGCTGTCGGGCGGCCTGGATGTCGGAGGCGAGCATCGTCCGTCCGTCGTGGTCGCCGAGGATCGGTGCGGAAGGCGCGGCGGGACCCGGCCCGGCCTCCGGGTCGGTCAGGAACCGGGTCTCGGGCAGCGACGAGGCGCCATCGTCCCCCTCGGCTGCGAGAACGGCGGCGGCGCCGATCGGGCGGAAGACCGTGGCGCCGAAGAGATAGTCGTACCCGTCTGCCTCGGCCTCCGTTGCGGTCGGATTCCCGACCGCAGACGCTTCGACGTCTCCTCGCGTCGTGGTGTGGAAGACCCGGGTCTCTTCGTGCAGCGGGGCCGGCTCTGCCAGTGTTTCGGGCGCGGCCGCAGGTGCCGCTCCAGGCTGCTCGAGAGGTGCTGGGGATGCCGGCTGGCTGGCGGCCTCGCGTCTGGCGTTCCTCGCCGGAGCCGAAGCGGCGGGTTCACGGGAGGCGGCACTCGCGTCATCGGTGGAACTCGATCCGGCGCTGGCGAGCCGTACGCCGCTGACCCAGGCGGCACCCTGGTGGAGCGGGAGTTGCGGCATCGGCGACGGCGCTGAGGCGTTCAGCTGAACCCGGAATCCGAGTGGGCTCTCGATGACCTGTTCGGTCCAGGTGGTGACGCCGCGCGACGAGACGGTCACTTCGCCGTCGGTCGTGTCGATGATCACGGCGGCTTCCCCGCGCACGATGACGCCGAGCCCCTTGCCGGTGAGGTCTCCGTCGACCCAGAAGAGGAGCGCGAACGGTCCGGTGGCGGCGAGGCCGTCGGCGGTGAGCACCTCGAGCACTCCCTGTACCGACGTGGACGGGTCCCCGGTGGCGGCGAGTTGCGCCACCCGGTCGGAGGTGTCGTCGACCCGGGCGACAAGAAGACGGCCGGCCGTGGCGACGGCCAGCCATTCGTGCGTTTGCGCAGGCGCGTAGCTGTACCCGGTCATGCCACCCCTCATACTCTCGGCAGGGTCTGCTCGAGATAACCAAGCGACCGATTGTCATGATATCCCGGGCGCGGCGGCGCGGTGTCGACGCTTCTCGAGTCGACGATCAGCACGGTGACGTTGTCGTGGGCACCCGCCTCGAGTGCGAGTTCGACCAGCCGGTCGGCCGGGTCCGCGACTCCTGAGCGGAGAACCGCCTCGATCTGCTCGGCCGACACCTCTCGGGTCAGCCCGTCTGAACAGAGGAGGAACACCTGGTGGTCGGATGCGGGGAACAACCAGACGTCGGGGTCGGCATCCGTCTCCACACCGACGGCGCGCGTAACGACGTTGCGCTCAGGGTGCGTCAGCGCTTCGAACGCGGTGATGCGTCCGGCGTCGATGAGTTCCTGGATCGCGGAGTGGTCGACGGTGACCTGGCGGAGAACGCTGTCGTCCCAGAGGTAGACGCGCGAGTCGCCGATGTTGAACGCCATCCAGTGGCAGTCGGCCTGGCTCGACAGGGTCACGAGTGCAAGGCCGGCGACGGTCGTCCCCGCGATCCCCGTCTGATCCGCCCAGGACATGATGAAGGAATTGGCTGCGGTGATCGCCGTGAAGACGGCCTCCGGGGTCGTCGGCTCACCGGGTCGGATGCTGTGCGACAGCTGGTGCACCATCGTCTGGCTGGCGAGGTCGCCGCGGGAGTGACCGCCCATGCCGTCGGCCACGGCGAAGATCGGGGCGGACGCCAGAAGGCTGTCCTCGTTGTGCTCACGCACATGCCCGGTCTCGCTCCTGCCCGTCACCGAGACGGTCACGACCGTGCGGGGCGTCCTGATGGTTTCGATCCGCGCAGCCATGTTCAGGTGTACGACTCGACGCGTTCGACGGGCAGACCGGAGCGCCAGGAGTTGAGGGCCATCACGATGGACGCGACCAGCAGGGCGATTCCCGCTCCGGCGAATGCGAACGCGTACCCTGCACTGTCGAGGTGGATGCCGAGGGGGCTCAACCCCAGGGCCGCTCCCGCGAAGCCGGCCAGAACCAGCTCACCCCGCCAGATGTGCGAGAAGCGGCGCCAGGCGGACTGCGCGGGTGACCCGACGACGATCGAGCCACGCCCCCGTTCCAGAAGCCGGTTGTAGCTGAGCTTCTTGAGAAGGGAAACAGCGACGACCGCGGTGAGTGCGCCGGTCACGACGGCGTAGACGACGACGGTGAACCAGAACTGTTCCGCCGCCGAGGAGCCGGGCGGCGGGTTGACCGTGCCGGCCGTCTCGAGCGCGACGGGCACGGGCACGACGAGTGCCCAGGCGATTCCCGACAACACGAGGAAGACAGCGTGCAGGCTCACGCTGAGCGGGCGGAGGTCCACCCGGAACGATCCGCTGCTCAATACGGTCGTTTTTTCGCTGGCACCCCAGCGCCCTCGCGTGGCGAACTGGCCGAAGAAGAAACCAGTCGCCGACAGAAGAACCATGAGGAACGGGAAGGCGATGGTCATCGTGCCTGCGGAGTCGTCTTCGAGTACGGAACCGAGCGACACACCCTGGTTCGTGAACACCAGGATCGCCGCCACGGCGACCATCGCCACGAGCAGTGCCACAGCCCCGAGGACGTTTCCCCCGACCCCGACGAACCGGCGGAGCTTCGCCGCCCGTTCTTCTCGATCCGCCCGTGGTGGTGGGCTGACGGTTCTGGTGTCCTCAGCCACGAACGACCTCCTCTGCGCCGGCCGGCGCTTCGTTGAGCCAACCCAGTGACCCGATGATGGTGTCGAAAAGTTCCAGCCACAGCGGCGGCGTGTGCGCCATCGGGGCTTTGACGTACACCCGGACGATGCTGCTGCCGTCGCCGACGGGCAGCCAGTAGTTGATCTTGAGGTCCTGTGACGATTCGTCTTCGTAGGTCGTGGTGACCATTTCGTGACGCCGGACGATGGGGCGTGCCGCTCCCTCTTCGACGAGCACCGACCCCGGATACGCCGCGAGAAGACGTTGTTCCTGGGAAGCATCCGCGCCGCCTGCGGTGCTCGGCCAGTCGAGGGGCAGAAGGAGAAGGGAGGCCGGGAACGGGATGCCTGGCAGGATTTCGAGCGAGATCGCGAGTCCTACGGCGCCCAGGTCGACAGCCTCGCGGACCGACGCGTTGATGCTCTCGCGGAGGTCGCGTCGCAACCCGGCGAGGCGATCGTTGCGCCCCAGCTGTTTCTTGATGAGGGCGGAGACCCGTCGCTCTCCGGCTTCCGCCGTTGTCAACGGAATGACGGCCCAGGAGCCGGGCAGCACGATCGAGAGGTCTGCCCCGGTCAGGGTCACCTGGCGGGTCACGCCGCGGCCAGGTCGAACGTCATGTCGTTCACGATCGCGCTCGTTTCGGTGGTCATGTCGACGAACGCGCCCAGTCGGGCCGTGCGGAAGGTGATGCGGACCAACTGTGAAGAGCCGGGTGGGAACACGGCGAACACCGCGCGTTCCTCGAGGCTGCTTTCGGAATCCGGCTCAGGGGTGACGAGGGCGATATGGCTATACCCGATCAGCTCCCCGCTGCGGTGCGCGGACCGCCAGGACGAGAACGCCGAGATGTCGAGCTCGGGCGTGCGCAGGTCGCGGTGCGACTCCACGAACTCGAGGTAGCTCTCGGGAGTGTCGTCGACGCCGAGGTCGAAGATGTCGACGATCATCGCTGCGCCGATGACGCCGTTGTTCGGCTGGGGCAGGTAGAGCGCTGCGAGGTCGACGGCGTCGTCGAGGAAGGTCTGGCGGACCGACGCCAACGCGCGAGACATCGCCTGCTGGTCGGCGCGCTCAGTGAACTCGAGCTTGAGCGAGTCGATCCAGCTCTCCGAACCCGCCGGCTCGAGGTCCACCTCGAACCAGTCCTCAGGAAGGCTCAGTGAGACACTGGCGATGTTCAGGGAGGAAGCCATAGACGTCTAACCTATCGACTCAGCGAGCGCCGACGGCGCCGTCGACCATGTCGCCGACGCTTCCGGGGATCGGCTTGGTGATCTGCCCGGCCAGGGATTCCACGGTGAACGGCACCTCACCGATGAACGGTTTCGATACCGTCTCCAGGGCCCCACCGAAGACCTTCGAGCCCTCGAAGAGGATCTCCACCTTGAGGCTCAGGGGCAGGTCTTCGAACGAGACCGAATTGCTCGTCGCGTTCCCGAGCATCTGAAGGTACGTGGGGTCGTGACCCCGGGACATCGCCGCGGGCAGGATGTCCTCGTGACCCTTGATGATCGCCTTGACGATGTCGGATGCTTCACCGGGTTTCGTCAATGCCTTCCCGAGATCGCTGAACGGTTTCACGAACGTGTCCTTCAACGGTTTGGTGATGTCGTTCTTGCTCGGCTTGAAGGCATCCTTGAAATCCTTGACCGCCTCCCGCTTGGCGCCCTGCGCCTTGTTGTTGTTCTGGCGCGCCGACCTGGACGTCGGTCGGCTCGCAACCTTCGCCGCCGTCCTGGCGGCCTTGCTCCCCGCCGAAAGCGACTTCAGGCCCTTCATCGCAACCAGAAGGGCCTTGCCTCCCACGATGCTCAGCACGACGCCGACGGCGGCACCGACGACCTCCCCAAGCGTCATCTCGCCCTTGAAGAATTTCATGAGCGAATCGATCAGTTTGATGATGCTGATGATGGCGGCGAGGACGAGCAGGATCTGCCCGAGCCCAGGCACCCAGGACAGCAGGAGCGCTGCGATGGCGACCCAGTCACCGATCTTCTCGCAGAAGTCGACGAGGACGTCCCACCAGGTGTCGCTGATGCCGTCATCGGAGACGACCCTGTTGATGGCATTCGCGGCGGTGTTTCCCGCCCTGTCCTTGTCGGCGACGGCTTCGTTGTACTTGGCTTCGGCGGAACCCATGCTCGAGGCCAGGTTTGACGCCTGGGCGCTCCAGGTGGAAGCGGACCTGGCGTCAGCCGCCTGGTCGGCGCCTGGCACCTGCGCTTTGTCATCGAACTCATTCGCCCTGGCCTGTGCCGTGGCGTGACTTGCCTGGGCGGACTCGTACTCGCTGCGGGCCTGGACCGCCTTCGCCTGGGCGTCTTCGAGTGCGCCGGCATAGGTGAGAAGCGCTTGCGCGGTGGTGCGGTAGCGGGTCTCGGCCTCACCGATGTCTTCCCCGCCCTTTTTCGCTTTGCCACGAACCTCGTTGACGGCAAGGGAGACCATGCTGTCGCTGCCCTCGCCGACGGCCTTGAGGGCGGCGGACGCGCTCTGGATCGCGTCGGCGATCTGCAGGTAGCGCGTGGCGTAGGTTGTGAGCGACGCGGGCTCTCCGGTCAGGTCAGAGAAGTTCGTCATGACGATGGTGCCTATCTGTCAGCAGAAACGGGGAGAGTTCAGGACGCTTGAGGAATGCCGGGGACGGGCTGTACGGGCCCTGAGGTGCCGGCGAGCGCCTTCTTGAGGTCGGCGTCGAGATTGTTGAACGCGTCGTTGATGGCGCCGATCGAGTCCTTGAGCGCGGTCACCGACTTGATCGTTTCGGTGCGCTTGATGTTCCAGCTCGACGCGAAGCTCCGCACTTCTTCCTCGAGTCGCGGGTGCCCGGTGAGGGAGGCGACATGTTCGCTGAACTTCTCGGCACCCTCGAATTCGGTGAGGATCGACTGCAAGTGAGTCTGGGTCTGCGCGAGCAGTTCACCCTCGATGACGAGCCTGTCGCCCATGGTGTCCCCCTGGAGAATGCGTGCGTGGTATGAGAAGAAGAGAAGTCAGTAATCGGGGAGGCCCGGCCGAAGCCGACCCTCCCCGAAGAAGCTGGAAAGCTCAGCCGCGAATGGCGTTGGCGAGCTCCTGGTCAGCGCTCTGCAGCGAGTCGGCTGCCTTGGTGAGGTAGTCGGCCATGCCCTGTGCGCCGCCGACGGCCTGGGTCGCGCCCTGGGTGAAGGTGGTGAAGGATTCCTGGAACGCGCCGGATGCCTGGTCGGTCACGAAGCCGCTGGAGACCAGGTCGGTGACGAGGCGCTGGAGTTCGTTGATCTTGTCTTCGAGAGCGCCCTTGCCGGTGAGAATCTGGCCCGAAGCGGTCTTCAGGTCCTGGAAGGTTACGTTGATGTTTGCCATGGTGATGTTCCAATCCTTTGCTTGGAGATCCCGTTTGGATCGCCCCCACGTGAACAACCTAACGGAGCAGTCTTTCTGCCGTCGATGGGGAGTGCTCCCCATGTCAGCCGACAGGCACCGGCGCGGGAGCGAGTGGGAGCTGAATTCGCACGTACTTGCCGCCGGAGACGAGCACGCCGCGCCCCTCCGGGAACTCCGCCCGCTGCATCCGCGGCAGGCTGGTCTTGAGCACGATGTCGCCGTCGATCGTCTCCGGCTGCAGCAGCAGTCCCCTGCGCGCGTTCTTGAATTCGCCCAGCAGCGGCCACGAACTCGACCAGGAGCTCGACTCGGCCTCGGCGAGGATGAAATGGTCGCTGCGCTTGATGGCACGGATCATGTCGACGATCGGGTTGTCGGCGGGAGTCTGCAGGAAATCGCCGATCTGCTCGACGATGACCGCAATCCTGCCGTCGGTGTCCGGGTCGACGATCGCTGCGAGGAGTTCCTTCGCGAGGGAGGCGGCGTCCTCGATCGTCACGGCGGAGGAGACGAAGCTCGGATGCTGACCCACCAGCGATCGCCGGTTGCCGATGTAATACAGGCGGGTCTCGGGGTCGAACCGGGAGATCGCTTCGATCATGCCGAGCAGTGCGGTCGTCCGCCCGCTCGCCGGTGGACCGGCGATGAGGAACGTTCCGGCAAGTTCGATGCCGGTGGGTCCGAGGTCGTCGTCGCTGAGCCCGATCGCCGGGAACGACCCGACGCGCGTGGGCAGTTCCGAGACCGGGTACTCTCTCGGCAGCGACCGGATCGGCTGTGCCGGGACCACACCGGCACGGGTCATCGCCGCCGCCAGTTCCTTCGTCGCCGCCGATTGGTCAGACAGCGAGGCGGACCCGCCGAGCACGGCGATCTGGGTTTCTTCGCCGTCCACGATCGCGCGGCCGGCCGGTGATGACGAAGACAGGATGTCACTGGGCACGTCGACCATGGCGTACGCGGTTTCGTCGGCGAGGCGGAGCACCACGCGCCGTTGCACGCTCGAGCTGATCGAGCTCGGCACCGAGCCGGTCCGGTCGGCGGTGAACGCGACGTGCATGCCCACCTGCCGGCCACCGGAGATGATGTCGGCGAACACGTTGTACCACTGCGACCGGCCGGCGGGGATCTCGAAATCCTGGCGGAAGTTCTGGAACCCGTCGATGACCAGGAGGATGCGCCGCTCGTTCGGCCGGTTGGCGAGCTGCCGGTAGTCGACGATCGACGAGGCGTTGGCTTCGGCGTAGCGGGGTCCGCGGGCGTCGAGTTCCTGTTTGAGCTGTCGCATCAACCGGATCACGCGCTCGGTGTCGTCGCCGTGGATGATACCTCCAACGTGCGGCAGGTCCTGCAGCATCCGCAGGCTTCCGCCTCCGAAGTCGAGCCCGTACACCTCGACCGGCCCGCCGCGGGGAGTGATCGCCGACGCCGTGGCGAGGGTGCGCAGCACGGTGCTCTTTCCGGATCCGCCCGTGCCGTAGATGACGAGGTGCCCGTCGACATCCGGGTTGAAGTACACCGGAAGCTGCAGCTGCTGCTCGGGGAGGTCGGACACGCCGAGCAGCAGCTGGGCGTCGGTCCGCTGCCGGAGCTTTCCGAGGTCGTAGGCCGGCGCGAGTTCGTCCTGCCAGGGACGGCGCGGTGCGGGAATGCGCGCGGAATCGGATGCCGCGATGATGGATGCCACGAGGCGCTGCTGGTCGGTCGGGCCGAGATCGCGCGACTCGTCGATGCCCGCACGGCCGGGTTCCTCCCAGCGGGCCTCTGCGCCGAACCGAAGCTCGGTCACCTCGATGCCGGGGCGGTCGGGCTCTCGGGAGGTCCAGCCGCCGGCGTAGGCGGACTGGAACGTCTGCAGCCGGCCGGGACCGGTTTTGGCGAGGCCGCGGCCGGGAAGAGCCGGGTCGAAGTGTGCCGCGTCCTTGACGCCGACGACGTCCAGGCTGTCGCTTTCGTCTGCCATGCGCAGCGCGATCCGCAGGTTCGTGTTGGCGCGCAGGTTGTCTTTGATGACGCCGGCAGGGCGCTGGGTCGCCATGATGAGGTGGATGCCGAGCGACCGGCCACGCTGGGCGATGTCGACGACTCCGTCGACGAACTCGGGAACTTCACCGGCGAGCGCGGCGAACTCGTCGATGACGAGGACGAGCGCCGGCGGGCTGTCGGGGTCGCCTCGCTTCTCCAGTTCGAGCAGATCCTTGGCCTTCTTGCGGTTGAGCAGGTGCTCCCGGAAGTGGAGTTCCGCCCTCAGGCTGGTGAGGGCGCGGCGCACGAGGTGCGGGCTGAGGTCGGTGACCAGACCGACGCAGTGCGGCAGATTGACGCAGTCGGCGAAGGCCGAGCCGCCCTTGTAGTCGACGAAGAGGAATGTGACGCGGTCCGGGCTGTACTCAGCGGCCATGCCGAGCACCCAGGCCTGCAGGAACTCGCTCTTGCCGGAGCCGGTGGTTCCGCCGACGAGGGCGTGGGGGCCCTGGGTCCGCAGGTCGAGGTGCATCGCGTCGACCCCGGCGGAGCCGACGGTAGCCCGCAGCTTGCCTGCGCGCCGCTTCTTCGGCTGGATGCCTGGGGTGCGGTCGTGGATGGAGGTGTTCTGCCGCCAGCGGTCGACGACGGCGTCGCTGTGCTCGACGAGGTCATGACCGAGCAACGCGACCATGGACACGGAACGGGGCAGGTCGCTGGAGTCCGACACGAGTGCGCCGGCGTCGATCACCGGCGCCATCCGACGCGCGTAGTCGAGAGCGGTTTGCGGGTCGATCAGTTCGGTAACGACATCGGTGATGGTCTCACCGATGCGCACATACCCGACCGAAGCGAAACCGTCGTCGTCCGGCACAGCCAGCCAGGTGCGGCACACGGCAGGAAGGGAGGTGACGTCGCGAGCCATCCAGATCGGGTAGACGCCGGCATCCGCTGCCATCTCGGCGAGCTGCACGAGGCGGGCCCGGTCGACGGAGACGTCGTCGGCGATGAGGACGACGATCGCGGGAAGCGGAGCCTGGAAGCCTTCGTCCTGGCTGTCCCCGACGGCGGCGCCCCGCTCGAGTGCGGCATTCTTCTGCTTCATGGCGCCACGTCGCTGTTGCTTCGCCTTCTGCTGGGCAACGCGGGTCTCGATGATGTCCTCGAGAGACGACATCAGGTTCGCAGCACTGGCGGCGCTGTCTGCGAGATGCACACCGTCGATGGGTGAGTGCGGCGATGACGTGTGCGGGATCCACTTGAGCCACGCCAGCTCATCCGACCACTGCGGCGTGACCATCGCCGCAACGGCGAGTTCTGCCGGGGAGTGCAGGGCGGTCAGCTGGACCAGGATCGAGTTGAGGGAGCCGATGGCCGCCGACGGGGACCCGGCGATCCCGAGTGCGCCGGAGTCGTGCAGGTTGTCGATGATCGGAACCCCCGCGACGAGCCTGTTCTTCTCGATCAGGTCGTCGAGACGTTCCTGGAATTTTGGCAGGAGGTTGCCGTGTTCGCTGGTCTTGATCGTGTTGCGGGTGGTCATCGAGCCGACGCCGAGGCGCACGTTGAGGAAGGACCAGTGCTCGGGCCGCCGGGTCCAGAGCAGCGGCCCTCGCCGCATCGCCCCGTCGAGGGTTTCCGCAGTGGACGGCGCTTCGGCGAGGCGCAGGTCGTGTTCGGTGACGCTTACCTTCTGCAGCTGTTCGTCGAGATCAGCGAGTCGCGTGTCGAACTTCGCGATCGCCTTTTTCAGCATCCGTTTGTCTCTGCGCTTACCGGTGATGTAGTTGCCGATGAGCATCAACGGGGTCATCGCGATGAAGAGCAGCGAGAACGGGTTGCCGGTGAAGAAGAACATGGCCCCACCCATGAGCATGGGGGTGAGCATCGCGAGCAGCGGAAACTGCTGTGGTTCCTTCTCAGCGGGCACGTCCGGAGCGGTGAATTCCTTTCCGGCGTACCTCCGTTCGACCTTCGGTGACCGGTTGAAGAAGATGGGGCCGGCCTTGGGTGCGACGCCCGCTTCGGCGACCGACTGGTGAAGGGCGATTTTCAGGTCCGTGTCGCCCAGGCGGACGGTCTCGGTTTCGGTGATGTGCAACCGGGTGACGATGCCTCCGTCGACCTCCACACCGTTGGCGGAACCCAGGTCGATCACGTCGACCCCGTCGGCGACCTCCAGCCGCGCATGCTTCTTCGAAACCAGTTTGTCGGAGAGAACGACGTCGCAGGAGGGATCCCGCCCGACGGTGTAGCTGCCGGCGCTCAGCGGGATGCTGCGCCCCACCTCTGGTCCGCTGAGCACGGTGATGGTCGCGATTGTTGGTGCGTGACCGGTCTTCGCCTGCGAGAAGTAGCGGCCGGCATCCGAGAGGTGCACGGTGGCGCCGGAACCGATCCAGGCCTCTCCGACCGGGGCATCCGGCGGCAGGGCGAGCCACTCGGTGTGCCCGGGCAGCGCCGCCTGCAGCGTGTAGTTGCCGTCTGGCGCAACCGACTGAGCGGGGTCGACCCGGGCGATCGTCGACGCAACTTCGGTGATGGTCGCACCGGCATCCGTGGTGATGATGATGTCATCGCGACTGCCCGAAGGACGGGCGAGGGTCAGTTTGAGGCGCATGTTCGTCCTTCTTCACAGGTCGATCCCGGCGAAGAACTTTTCGCCAGGACCGTCGCTCTAACCTAGCGGGCGGCCATGTCTGCCGCGATGTGGAGAAGTCCCCATCCGAAACGCTGCCGCCGCCGCAAGGCTGAGTGCGGCGACGACGTAGATACCGGGGTAGCCGAACTGGGAGAGCGCAAAGGCAGGGCCGGCGAGCGGGTTCCCGCCGCCGAGGCCGTGGAGCACTCCCCCGGCGACCAGGAAGCCGGCGCACCCGCCAACAGCGGGCAGCAGGATTCCTGCGAGAGCCGGTGTAGCCGGGGTCAGCCGGAGCAGCACGGCGAGGAAGCCGGCCACAGCGGCGACGATCATCGCCACGGGAAGCCAGCCGGCGGCATCCGGACCGGTGAGCGGAACCGCAAGGCCGACGATGCACCAGACGACACCGAGCGCGACCGCGAATCCGAGCGTCGTCAGGAGGGCGGCCCTCATCCGTTGCGGGGACCGCACCACGTCAGGAGACGACGGGACCCTGGTCGAGGATCCGCTCGTATTCCCGCTTCGCTTCGCGGTTACGCTCGGTGACCTTGCGCCCGCGGGAGGCGACCCAGGCGCCGAACCAAATCGGCACCTCGCGGGCGATGATGAAGGAGATGACCGCCGCGGGCGTGAGCAGCGCGCTCAGAACAGCGCCGCCGACCTCGCTCGGGCTGATGTTCGCGGCCTGCTCGATCAGAAGGCCACCGAGGTAGGAACCGTAGACGATCGCAGCGACGACGAAGCCGCCGAGAACGTACGCCCACCAGCCGCCGCGGTTGACCACGGAGACGAGCAGGACCATGCCGAGGAAGAAGAAGATGACCGGGATCCAGAACGGCGCCCGCACGACAACGTCGGTCATGGTGTTGAACGAGTCGTTGTTGATGACGAGCAGCACGGCCAGCGCGGCGGCGTAGAGGACGGCGAACACGACCGTCGCGAGGAGGGAGACGAGGATGCCGAAACCACGGTTGCCCTTGGCCTTCGGTTCACTCGGAGCCTGGACGTAGACCGGCTGGCGCACGGGTGCCGGTGACGGCTCCGGCTCTGCTCGCTCCTGTGCGGGAGCGGGGACCACGGGGGCGGTCGCGTCGGTGTGGACGGTCGAATCGCGTGGAGTCACGGACTCTTCGGCGAGAACCTTGTCCGCCTCGAGGTCCGCCTGGGTCAGGACGGTGGGTTCGGACGAGGAGAGCACGTGGGTGTCCGCCGTCTCGGAGTAGGCCTGGTCGGCGACCTCCGGGGTGTGATGGTGCTGAGGCGCGGGCTGTGCCGTGTGCTCGGCGGTGCGGGCGTGTTCGACTGCGGCGGGCTCGACGGTCGGCTCAGAGTCGGGCTCGGTTGCCGGCAGGGAGTCGCGGAAGGCGTCGGGGTCGAACTCGTCGGAGAGCGGCGCGCCGGCATCCGGAGCGTGCTCGCGCTGGCGTTCGGACCCCTGGTCGGCGGGCGCTGCCGGGGTGAGCGGGGCGTCGTACTCGCGGGTGTCTGTGGCGTCCTGGTCGCGGGGAGCGTCCTCGTTCGCGGCTGACGCTGGACCGGTCGGCGGCTCGGCGCCGTCGCGGTTGGCGTCGCTGAAATCGGGGGTGGTGTTGCTCATGGTGGCACTCCTCGTCGATCAGGGACCTGTGCCCTGTGCGAGTCACTTTACCGGCGGGAGCGGGCATATCTGCGGAACCGCGCGGTCCGTCGCGCCAGTTCAGGTCGGTCGAGCGGGGCCGGTCAGTCGAGCGGCGAGAGGATCCGGTGCAGGAACTGTTTCGTGCGCTCCTGTTTCGGTGCGGTGAAGATTTCGCGGGGTGTGCCGCGTTCGACGATGACACCGTCGTCCATGAAGAGGATCTCGTCAGCGACCTGGCGCGCAAATGCGATTTCATGGGTCACAACGACCATGGTCCAGCCTTCGTCGGCGAGCTCCTTCATCACGGCGAGGACTTCACCGACGAGCTCCGGATCGAGGGCGCTCGTCGGCTCATCGAAGAGAAGCAACTGCGGTTTGAGCGCGAGAGCGCGGACGATGCCGACGCGTTGCGCCTGACCACCGGAGAGCTGGAAGGGGTAGACGTCGCGCTTCTCAGCGAGGCCGACCCGGTCGAGCAGCGCGACGGCATCCGCGGTCGCCACCGCCTTGCTGGTTCCCTTCACCTGGACCGGACCTTCGATGATGTTTTCGAGCACGGTCATGTGCGGGAAGAGGTTGTTGTGCTGGAACACCATGGCGGTGCGGTCTCGCATCGCCAGGATGTCCTTCTTCGGCGGTTGTGCGGAGTAGTCGACGCGGATGCCGTCCGGCGCGGTGACGACACCGGCATCCGGAATCTCGAGCCCGTTGATCGAGCGAAGAACCGTGGTCTTACCTGAGCCGGATGGTCCGATCAGCACGAGCACCTCACCGCGGCGCACGGAGAGGTCGATGCCGCGAAGCACCTCGTTTTTGCCGAACGCTTTGTGGAGGCCGGTGACGGTGAGCAGGGCGCCGGGGTCAGCCGCGGCCGCAGCCCCGGGGTCAGTGGGCGACAAAGCCGTCCAAACACATTTAGAGCACCCCCAGGCCCCATGAGAGCAAGAGGCAGATCACCCACTATATAAGGGCG